>JBFWWW010000138.1:0-10873 GCA_050245975.1 Hyphomicrobiaceae bacterium | reverse complement strand
AGACGACGCGTACTCCTACAAACTGCTCGCGCCGGTTCTCGTGCTGGCTGTGGTGCCGGCCACTCATGCCCTGGCTCGTCGAACCACGCTCGAGATTTCGGAACTTGCCGACCACCCGCTTCTGCTGTTGCGCCGCGACTACGCATCTCGCGGCTGGTTCGATGCGGCATGTCATGAAGCGCACATCAAACCAAAGGTGCTTCTGGAAAGCGCCGCACCTCATACGCTGCTTGCGCTCGCTCGGACCGGTCGCGGCATCGCCCTGGTGCCGTCCAACGTATCGATCGCGCAAGATGCGGTGCAGGCGCTGCCGTTGGTGCGGCGTCGAACACCGATCGGAAGATGGGCAATCGCAGCCTGGGATTCCCGGCGATTCCTGCCACCCTACGGCAAACTATTCATCGACGATCTCGTCGCCTTTTGTCGAGATCACTATCCCGGCCGCGACCTCCTTAGAAGAACCTCGCCTTTGCCGCGACCCAAGCGGGCGTCTGTCCCCGCGTAGCACCGCATTCGCGCCGGACTTGCGGCGCGCGGACCGCTTGAAGTGAATCGCGGCTGTGAACGGGCCGGATATCTGCATTGCGCCTCAGAACGCTGCGATTGCTCAGATGGCTATATCGCGAGGAGCAGGTGATCCCGTCCGGCTAGATAAGCAATGCAGAATTACTTCGTTTGGCGTCGTGGCCGGCGGCGCTAGCATCATAACGTCGGCGCACCGAAGCGCTCGACCGCGGTGATTTCGGCAAACACCTTGCGCCGCGAGATCAAACGCTAAGATGCCACGAAGTGTCTTCGTGGACGCTCGAAAGGAGCAACCCATGACACACGTCCAGGCCAGCCTTCGGTCAGCGGAAACCCGCTTCCTCTGTCGCCACGCGTCATGCGTGGCCCGCTGCTGTTGTTGATCGTCTCGGTTAAGACTCGAGCAGCCACCCTAGATCAACGGATTGTCAGAGGACGCCGGCCTGCGCCGGCGAAGGACCACCTATGTCTGAAGGTTACGCAATCGATGCCGTCCCCGACGGGATTGTCGGCATCGTCGTTCGACTCGACGGCGAGCGCGGCTTTCGCTTCCACTCGGCGACGAAGGCCTATGACGCCCTCAACGGCCACGTTTTCGTTTCGCCGGCGGCTGCGCAGAAAGCCGCCCATGCGCTCTTGCGCGACGGGCGCCGACCGGCGGCTTCACGCCACTTCGGAAAGCGCGCCGCATGAGCACCTTGCGCGGCCTGCGGGACTGGATCGCCCGTAGCGGCTTCTTCGATCCGACCGCGGTCCGTTCTGACAGGCCGCACATGCTCGCCGATTCCCGGCTGCAACGCGAACGGGAGGAGGATGAACGTCGAGGCCGCGACGAGCGGGATCGCGAGCGCGAGCTGCAAATCCTGATGGCGAGCTGGATGTAGCACTCCACGCCAGCCGCCGTCCTGGCCCGACGACCCGGTTGGATCGTCGGGCCAGGCACCGCCACGTTTCGTCCAACATCTCAAACCCAACTGGAAGGTTGCAACGATGCCTACAATCCTTACGCGCCGCGGCGCGCTTGCATTTGCCCTCGGCGCAGCTGTGCTCGGGGGCGGAGCCGCCCAGGCCCAGCAGACGCTGCTCAACGTCTCCTATGACCCGACGCGCGAGCTCTACCAGGACTTCAACGCCGCATTCATCAAGCACTGGAAGGCGAAAACCGGTCAGACGATCACCATAAAGCAATCGCACGGCGGTTCGAGCAAGCAGGGACGCGCTGTGATCGACGGCCTCGAAGCCGATGTGGTCACGCTCGCGCTGGCCTACGATATCGATGCCCTGCACGAAAAGGCCAACCTGATCCCGTCGGACTGGCAGAAGCGCCTTCCGCACAATTCCTCGCCATACACCTCGACGATTGTTTTTCTTGTCCGCAAGGGCAATCCCAAAAACATCAAGGACTGGAACGACCTGGTCAAGCCAGGCGTCGAGGTGATCACCCCGAACCCCAAGACGTCGGGAGGTGCGCGCTGGAACTACCTCGCGGCCTGGGCCTATGCATTGCAGCAGCCGGGCGGCAGCGAAGCCTCGGCGCGAGACTTCATTACCAAGCTCTACAAGAACGTGAAGGTTCTGGATTCGGGAGCACGCGGCTCGACGACGACGTTTGTCGAGCGTGGAATCGGCGACGTCTTCATCTCGTGGGAGAACGAGGCGTTCCTGGCGATTAAGGAACTCGGACCCGGAAAGTTCGAGATCGTCGTTCCCTCCCTGTCGATCCTGGCGGAGCCCCCGGTCACGATCGTCGACAAGGTCGTCGACAAGCACGGCACGCGCGATCTTGCGACCGAATATCTCAAGTTCTGGAACACGCCGGAGGCGCAGGAAATCGCGGCCAGGAATTTCTATCGCCCGCGCGATCCTCAGGTCCAGGCCAAGTTCCGCGAGCAGTTCGTGAACGTGAAGCTCATCACCATCGATGATGTCTTCGGTGGCTGGCAGAAGGCGCAGAAGACGCACTTCGGCGATGGCGGCGTTTTCGATCAGATCTACGTGAAATAGGCGGTCGCTCCTTAGCAGCGTGGCTCATATGCAGCGCAGAACTAGTTGGTTAGAGCCGCCGTCGCGCGGCTCTAACCTGTGCCACTCGTTTTACCGCTCGGAGCGCAGGATGCAGGTTTCTACCGGCGGCCGCAGAAAAGCCCTTGCCTGGCTGTCCTCGACGTCTCGCGGGAGCTCTACGCATTCTGCGGACGGCGGCATCTACGACCAGATCATCGCAAAGAAAAGGTGATGGCAACGGTTCGCGCGCACAGGGTTCTGCCAGGGTTCGGGCTCTCGCTCGGCTTTACCCTGGCCTACCTGTCCCTGATCGTTCTGGTGCCGCTGGCTGCGGTGTTTCTGAAGGCGGCAACGCTGTCGCTGCCGGCGTTCTGGGCCACCGTGACATCGCCACGTGTCCTGGCATCCTATCGCCTGACCTTCGGCGCTTCATTGCTCGCGGCACTGGTCAACATCGTGTTCGGCCTGTTGCTGGCGTGGTCGCTCGTGCGCTACCGCTTTACCGGCAAGCGCCTTGTCGATGCGCTGGTTGATCTGCCGTTCGCCCTGCCGACCGCGGTTGCCGGCATCTCGCTGACGTCGCTGTATGCCAGGAACGGATGGCTGGGGCAGCATCTCGAGGCTGCTGGGATCAAGGTCGCGTTCACGCCACTCGGCGTCCTTGTCGCGCTGGTGTTCATCGGCCTGCCGTTTGTTGTGCGCACCGTGCAGCCCGTGCTGGAGGATCTCGACACGGAGATCGAGGAGGCCGCCGCCAGTCTGGGTGCCGGCCGCTGGCACACGTTGCGCCGCGTTGTGCTGCCGACTCTCTTACCCGCCCTCCTCACGGGGTTTGCACTCGCATTCGCTCGTGCGGTTGGCGAGTATGGCTCGGTGATCTTCATCGCCGGCAACCTGCCGATGATTTCGGAGATCACGCCGCTCATCATCATCACGAAGCTCGAGCAGTACGACTACGCCGGCGCGACCGCTGTCGCGTCCGTGATGCTGGTGGCATCGTTCATTCTGCTGCTTGTCATCAACGGCCTTCAGAGCTGGAGCGAGCGAAGAACGGCCAGGGGGACCTGATGACCGCTCTCGCAAGAGGCATCGGCCCAAACGTCGGAGCCGCGCGGTTCGAAATCAACGCGGCCACCCGGGATCCGGTATGGGTCCAGGGCGGGATCCTCGTGCTCGCGCTCGGCTTCTTTGCGCTGTTCCTGCTCCTGCCGCTTGTTGCTGTGTTCGTTGAAGCCTTCCGCCGGGGATGGGCGGTTTATGTCGCGGCCGTGATCGAGCCCGATGCCATGTCGGCGGTCAGACTGACGCTCCTGACAGCCGCCATCGCAGTGCCGCTCAACCTGGTTTTCGGCCTCGCGGCCGCGTGGGCGATCACGAAGTTCGATTTTCGCGGCAAGCAGATGCTGATCACGTTCATAGATCTGCCGTTTTCGGTTTCGCCCGTGATCGCCGGATTGATCTACGTCCTCGTGTTCGGTGCGCAGGGCTGGTTCGGCCCCTGGCTCGGCGAGCACGGCATCAAGATCGTTTTCGCGGCACCCGGCATCATCCTCGCGACCGTTTTCGTCACCTTCCCGTTCATCGCGCGGGAACTTATCCCGTTGATGCAGGCCCAGGGTCGTGACGAGGAGGAGGCTGCCCTGGTCCTGGGCGCATCGGGCTGGCAGATGTTTCGCAAGGTCACCCTGCCGAACATCAAGTGGGCGCTTCTGTATGGTGTCATTCTGTGCAATGCGCGCGCGATGGGCGAGTTCGGTGCCGTCTCGGTGGTGTCCGGCCACATCCGAGGGCAGACCAACACCATGCCGCTGCACGTCGAAATTCTCTACAACGAGTACCAGTTTGCAGCCGCCTTTGCGGTGGCATCGCTCCTGGCGACTCTGGCCCTTATCACGCTGGCGCTCAAATCCTACGTGGAGTGGCGAGCTGCGAAATCCGTCCCTTCCGGAGAGACCGCATGAGCATCGAGGTACGGAACATCCGCAAGTCGTTCGGTGATTTCGTCGCGCTGGACAACGTCTCGCTCGAGTTCCCGGCAGGCGGGCTGATCGCCTTACTGGGGCCGTCCGGCTGCGGAAAGACGACGCTGCTCAGGATCATCGCCGGGCTGGAATACCCGGAGGAGGGCAAGATCCTCATTGAGGGTCGCGATGCGTCGAACCTCGACGTGCGCGATCGTCACCTGGGGTTCGTGTTTCAGCACTACGCGCTCTTCCGGCACATGACGGTTTTCGAGAACGTGGCGTTCGGGCTCAGGGTCAAGCGCAAGGTCGACCGGCGGACCGAGACGGAGATCAGGAAGCGGGTGAATCAACTCCTGGAGCTGGTGCAGCTCGGCTGGCTTGCGGACCGATATCCCGCGCAATTGTCGGGGGGTCAGCGCCAGCGCATCGCTCTGGCGCGCGCACTCGCTGTCGAGCCGCGCGTTCTCCTGCTCGATGAGCCGTTCGGCGCCCTCGATGCGAAGGTGCGCAAGGAGTTGCGGCGCTGGCTCAGGCACCTTCACGAAGAGCTCCACATCACGTCCATCTTCGTCACGCACGACCAGGACGAGGCGCTCGAGGTCGCGGATCGCATCGTGCTGATGAACAAGGGTCGCGTCGAGCAGATCGGCAGCACCCAGGATGTCTATGAGCGTCCCGCCACCGCATTCGCCTACAGTTTTCTCGGCGCCGTGAACCGCTTCTCGGGACGGCTTGAGGGAACGCGGCTGCGTGTGGGCGACGGTGTGGTGCCGGTCTCCGAATCCACCGTGCGCGATGGCGAGGAGGCCGTGGCCTTTGCGCGCCCCCATGAGCTGGACATCCTTGCCGGCAGCTCCGGTGAGGGTGTCCCTGCCACGGTGGGCCGCATCCTTCTGAGCGGATCGGTCGCCCGGGTCGAGCTGATGGGCAAAGTCGGGATCAACGGCCACACCGAGCCGCAGCGCTTCGAGGTCGAGCTGACGCGCCAGCGGTTCTCGGACCTCGCCCTCCAGACCGGTCAGCCGGTGCGCCTGATGCCCGACCGGCTGAAGGTGTTTCCGTTCGTTCCCGAGACCTGATCCTGTACGCAGTCGGGCGCATCCCGCAAAAAAGGCTCTAGACGAGCCCCAGGACGATGGCCCCGATCAGGCCGAACGACATCGCGCCGAGCAGGCCGAGCCATATCGTCGTTATGTCGAGGCCGGTCCGATGCCACCCGCCCTCGACCTCGACAGTGACGCCGGCCTCGCGCATGAGGATGGCGATCTCATTTGCCCTGCGCCGCAATTCCTCGTCGGCAGCTTTGTCGGCCGTCGCCAGGTCGGCGCCGATACCGCGCGCGAGAAGGTCACGGGTGAGCCGGAAAACATTCTCACGCGGGCCGGGCCGAGCCGCCGGCGCGACATCTGTGACGGCGCCGGCGGCGATGGTTGCGCCGCTTATCGGATCGACCAGGATAAAGCATCCCGTCGCCATATGGTCCGCGTAGCGGTCGATCGCTATCGATCGGCCGAGTGTTATGCGGCCGACGGCGATGTCGTTGACCGCGCAGCCAGCGGCCGGGATTTCGCCGATGGTCTCGAGATCGATGTGCGCGCGGATGCTGATCATACCGACGGGCACGAGGTCCGTTGCCGTGCGCAGCAGATAGCCCCGGTCCGGGACGAGGGGGTCTTCGGAAAGCCAGACGAGACTCACCTCGACACTGCGCGCGACGACCGGCAGATGTTCGCCGGCAACGAGCATGGCGCCGCGGGAGATATCTGTATCCGTGTCGAGGTCCAGTACGACGGCCTGGCCGTTGCGGGCGGTGTCCAGGTCGCCGTTCATCGTCACGATGCGCCGGACGCGCGCGCAACGCCCTGAAACCGGTTCGAGGACCTCGTCGCCCACCGCGATGGTGCCCGACGTGACGGTGCCGGCGAGCCCTCGGAAATCCTGCCCGGCCCGCAGCACCATCTGGATCGGAAAGCGGAAAGTTTTGCCAGCCTCCAGGCTGCGCGCCGGCGTGCGGGCGAGGCAATCTAGGAGGGGGCGACCTGTATACCAGGGCGTTGCGCCGGACAATTGCGCAATGTTGGCACCGAGAACGGATGAAACCGGTATGGCGGCCGCGTCCTCGAATTTGAACCGCGCCACCAGTTCATCGAATGCCGCGCGGATCTCTTTGAAACGCTCCTCGGACCAGTCGACCAGGTCCATCTTGTTGACCGCGAGCACGACGCGGCGCACGCCCATGAGGTCGAGCAGGGCTGCGTGGCGGCGTGTCTGTGTCTTGATGCCGCTGCGGGCATCGACGAGCAGGATCGCCACGTCGGCATGCGACGCGCCCGTTGCCATGTTGCGCGTATATTGCTCGTGGCCGGGACTGTCGATGATGACGAGGCGTCGCCGCGGCAGATCGAGATAGCGCCAGGCGATATCGATCGTGATGCCCTGCTCGCGCTCGGCGGCCAAGCCATCGACCAGCAGGCTGAAGTCCGGCGTTCCTGAGGGGGTCCGCGGCGACTGCTCGAGCATGGCGCGCTGATCGGCGTGAAGCCCGTCGGTATCCCACAGCAGGCGACCGATCAGCGTCGACTTGCCGTCGTCGACCGAACCGCACGTCAGCACCTTGAGATCGCCGCTGAGGTGCACGGAGGCCGCCCGAGGCGGCGTATCGAGGCGCGCCTGGATTTCCCCTTCGTCGAGGCGTTCCGCGACAAGGGCGCGTGCCGGAGCCGACATCAGAAGTAGCCCTCCCGCTTCTTGCGCTCCATGGCACCGGCCTCGTCGTGATCGATCAGGCGGCCATGCCGCTCCGAAACGCGCGCCGCAAGCGTTTCCTCGACCACGCTTTCAAGGTCGGCGGCGTCGGATTCGATCGCCGCCGTCAGCGGCCAGCAGCCAAGGGTCCGGAAGCGCACGCGCTTGACCTGGATCTGTTCGTCCGGCTGCAGCGCCATGCGGTCATCGTCGCGCACGAGCAAGCTGCCGTTGCGCGTGACCGTGGGACGGTCGGCCGCGAAATAGAGCGGGACGACATCGAGCTTCTCGCGCGCGAGGTAGCGCCAGACGTCCTTTTCGGTCCAGTTCGAGAGCGGGAATATGCGGACGGATTCGCCGGGCCCGAGCCGGCCGCTCAGCAGCCGCCACAATTCGGGGCGCTGACGGCGCGGTTCCCACCGGTGGCCTTCAGAGCGGAAGGAAAAGATGCGCTCCTTTGCACGCGACCCCTCCTCGTCCCGGCGTGCGCCACCGAACGCGGCATCGAACCTGTATTTGTCGAGTGCCTGGCGAAGTGCCTGGGTCTTCATCACGTCGGTATAGAGCGAGGGGGCGAAGTCGATGGGGTTGATGCCGCGCGCACGCCCCTGCTCGTTGACATGAACGATGAGCTCGAGTCCGTGCTCGCGCACCGTGCGGTCCCGGAACGCGATCATGTCGCGGAATTTCCACGTCGTGTCGATGTGCAGGAGCGGAAACGGCGGTTTGGCCGGATAGAAGGCCTTTCGCGCCAGATGCAGCAGGACCGTGGAATCCTTGCCGATCGAGTAGAGCAACACCGGCTTGCGGAACTGTGCGGCCGCCTCGCGGAAGATGTGGACGCTCTCTGCCTCCAGCAGATCGAGGTGTGTGATGGGGCCGCTCATGCCGCACCTCCTGCACGCGGCGGCCGGTGCGTATGCAGGCCGCACTCCTTGCCGTCCTCATTTTCCCACCACCAGCGGCCGGCGCGGGCATCCTCGCCGGGACGAATGGCACGCGTGCACGGCTGGCAGCCAATGGAGGGATATCCGCGTGCATGCAGCGGGTTCACGGGAATGGCGTTGGCCTGGATGTAGGCTTCGAGCCGTTCCTGGCTCCAATCGGCGATCGGATTGACTTTGACCAGCCGATGGTCGTCATCCCAGGCGGCAAACGGCACAGCCGCCCGGCCGGCAGACTGGCCTCGCCTCATCCCGGTGATCCATCCCGCGGCCCCGGCCAGAGCTCGCTGCAGCGGGCGAACTTTGCGGATGTTGCAGCATGCCTTGCGCGCGTCCGTGGACGAGCGGAACCCCAGGACGCCGTCGCGCGCGACCTGGTCTTCCGCTTCCTGCGCGTCGGGAGCCACCATCCGGATGCGGGTGCCGTAGGTAAGCTCGCTAGCAGCGACGGTTTCGAGCGTCTCCGGAAAAAGGCGCCCCGTATCGAGCGTGAAAATGTCGACGGGTGCCGTATTACGTGCAATGGCGTGCAGGATCGCCTGGTCCTCCTGCCCCAGGCTTGTGGAGAAAGCGATGCGGCCCGGAATGAGGCGGATCGCTGCCATGATCCGGTCGTCAAGCGCGATGAGCGCGCTCAGACTTTCCTGCAGCACATCTGCAAGATCGGCCGAGCTGGCGCAAATGTCGGTTTGAGGCATGATATTCGTCTTGCAAACAGGCAATGCACGCTGATGCCGCTAAAGCCAGATTGCGGCGATCGACGACCAGTGACGGCCGATGTTGGCCATCGAGGCGTAGTGGTAGCGGAGCCAGACCATCAGCCGGCGACCCAGTAGGTTTGCGGTACGAGAGCGTGAGGGTGGATATCGAGTTCAAGCCCGTCGAGAGCCGCCGTCATGAGCAGCCGGCACGCGAGGCGTGACGATGGGCCTGCGCCTGGAAGGTGTGCGAGGTTCGCGATCTCGTCGGGCGACGGCGGCGCGAGCCGTCCGCGCCACGGAGCCGAAATCTGCACGTGGCAGTCGGAGCAGACACCGGTTCCTTCGCAACCCGATTTGACCGGAAAGCCGAAGCCGCGGATGAGGTCCATAATGCGGGCCCCCTCCAAGGCCGGCAGCTCGAACCGTCCGCCGTCGGGCAGCGACACCACGAGGCTGAGTGTAGGCTTGCCGATGACATCGGGCGTTTGCACTGCTCTCTGCTGCATCACAATCTCCGCGGTGCACATAACGCAACATAGCAATAAATTCTATTTTTTGAGCGAGAAAGCAGAAATAAAGACAAAACTATTCCGGAATTCCGATATGAAAGAAATTTATTATCCGACAAGAGCTCTACGGCGCCGAAAATTGCGATTGGGAAATGCAGTCAGGAATTGCCATTTCCCGGCGGGCGTCGCGTCTGGATGGTCTGACGGACATGGCGAGACGGACGCGCGCACCAGTCATCCGCATGGCGGAGACCTGCAGAAGCTGGACTGATGGAGACAACGAGCTTCAGGAACCGCGGGGGCGGCGAATATCGAGACTGATGATACCCTGGTGGTCCGCCTGTGCGACCAATTGACCATCACCCTGCCGTCACCCAAGGGCAGCCGCGACATATGCAAACATCCTCATATGTCGCGATCCAAGCATTGTGATATATGGAACACTTGAGCAACACTGGAGGCAGGCATGGGCAGACAAGGGAAGCAGAATTATACCCGACTCACCGAGCCGCTTGTCCGTGACAACGGTGTGTTGCGCCCTGCATCTTGGGATGAGGCGCTTGATCGCGCGGCCGAGGGTTTCCGCCGTAACATCGAAGCTCACGGTCCAGACGCGTTCGGCATGTTCTCCTGCTCGCGCGCGACCAACGAGATGAACTTCATCGCCCAGAAGTTCGCCCGCGCGGTGATCGGCACCAACAACATCGACTCGTGTAATCGAACTTGACACGCTCCTAGCGTCGCCGGTCTGGTGACGGTATTTGGAGCTGGCGGTGGTACCTCTTCTTATCGCGAAGCTGAGGACGCGGATCTGCTTGTCTTCTGGGGCTCCAATGCCCGGGAAGCGCATCCGATTTTCTTTCATCACGCGCTGAAAGCGATTCACAAAGGGGCCAAGGTCTATTGCGTCGATCCCCGCCGGGCGAAGACGGCCGAGTGGGCCGACGCCTGGCTAGGTCTCGACGTCGGCACCGACGTAGCGTTGGCCTATGGTATCGGCCGCGAGATCATTCACGCCGGATTGGTCAACGAGGCGTTCGTCAAGAACGCGACCACCGGGTTTGAACAGTACATCGCCGCATGCGAGCCGTGGACACCGGAAGTCACCTCCCGTGAAACCGGGGTACCCGCGCATTTGATCCGTGAGCTCGCGCACGACTATGCGAAGGCGGAGCGCGCGCAAATCTGCTGGACGCTCGGCATCACGGAGCATCACAACGGTACCGATAATGTGCGGGCCCTCTGCAACCTCGCGCTGTTAACCGGCCATGTCGGCCGTTGGGGCTCGGGCTTGGTTCCGCTGCGCGGGCAGAACAACGTCCAGGGTGGCGGCGACATGGGGGCGATCCCCAAGAACCTGCCGGGGTTCCAGGACGTCGGGAATGCGGAGCATCGTGCGAAGTTCGAGCGTCTCTGGAATGTCACGATGCCGTCGAAGTACGGCATGACGCTCTCGGACATGATGCACGCGATGGACGAGG
>JBFWWW010000137.1:0-10910 GCA_050245975.1 Hyphomicrobiaceae bacterium | reverse complement strand
TGTAGAACGGCGCCTCGCCGCACTCGCGCAGCTGCTTGTCCATGTTGATCTTGATCTTGTGCATGGGCACGTGGCCCGGCCCCTCGATCATGACCTGGCAGCCCTAGGCCCATGCGATCTTCGTCAGCTCCCCGAGCGTCTCGAGCTCGGCGAATTGCGCCCGGTCGTTGGCGTCCGCCAGCGCCCCCGGGCGCAGGCCGTCGCCCAGCGAGAACGACACGTCGTAGGCCCGCATGATGTCGCAGATTTCGTCGAACCGCTCGTAGAGGAAGCTCTCCTTGTGGTGGGCGAGGCACCACTTGGCCATGATGGAGCCGCCGCGGGAAACGATGCCCGTCACGCGGTTGGCGGTGAGCGGGACATAGGGCAGGCGCACGCCGGCATGGATGGTGAAATAGTCGACGCCCTGCTCGCACTGCTCGATGAGCGTATCGCGATAGAGCTCCCAGGTGAGCTGGACGGGGTCGCCGCCGCACTTCTCCAGCGCCTGGTAGATCGGCACCGTGCCGATGGGCACGGGCGAGTTGCGCAGGATCCATTCGCGCGTGTTGTGGATGTTGCGCCCGGTGGACAGGTCCATGACGGTGTCGGCGCCCCAGCGGATCGACCACACCATTTTCTCGACCTCCTCTTCCACCGAGGAGGTGACGGCCGAGTTGCCGATGTTGGCGTTGATCTTCACCAGGAAGTTGCGGCCGATGATCATCGGCTCGAGCTCGGCGTGATTGATGTTCGCCGGGATGATAGCGCGGCCGCGCGCGATCTCGTCGCGCACGAACTCGGGCGTGATGTGCTCGGGGATCGCCGCCCCGAAGCTCTCGCCGTCGGCCACCGCCGCCCTGGCGCGCGCGAGTGCCGCCGTGCGGCCGAGGTTCTCGCGATGGGCGACGTAGATCATCTCCTTGGTGATGATGCCGGCCCGGGCGAACTCGTACTGCGTGACAGGCTTGCCGGGCTGGCCGCGCATGGGGGCGGGCTTGTTGGGGAAGTCGCGGGCGAGATGCTTGCCGGTGACATTGCCGTTGTCCTCGGGCCTGATATCGCGGCCGGTATAGGCCTCGATGCCGCCGCGCGCCTTGATCCACGGCTCGCGGATACGCGGCAGGCCCTTTTCCACATCGATCGCGGCATCGTTGTCCGTATAGGGGCCGGACGGATCGTAGACGCGGAACGGCCCCTCGCCGCTCTCCTTGCTGAGGGCGATCTCGCGGAACGGGACGCGCACATCGGCGTGGCCCTCTGGCGCCGTGTAGACCTTGCGGCTGGCGCTGATGGGGCCGGTGGTGACTTTCGGGACCATCAGGTCCTTGGATCGCGTGATCTTGTTCATGTGCTCCACTCCGTGGCGGACGATCAATGCAGATAGCCGGCGATGGCCAGGATCGCGCCGAGCGCGATCCAGACGATACCGGTGATGAAGACGGGTTTCTCGCTGGTGAACATGGTGCGTCCCATGGATCGCACGGTGTCGGGAAACAGCAGGCGGAAGATGCCGGCGATCGTCGCGAGCCAGCCCAGCAGCGTGATCAGGATGCGCCAGTCGGCGACCCAGACGTTATGGTTCAAGACGATCGACAGGCCGGCCGTCAGCGCAATGGCGCCCGCGAGATAGACGAGCGCGCGGCTGGCGACGAACTCCGCCGCCATTTCCGTGTAGATCCTGGCGTTGATGACCATGCTGGCGCCGAGCACGAACATCACCGGCCCGATCAGCCTGGCAAGGAATTGGGATGTGTTCATAGGCGCTGTTCCGTCCCTTCGCCGGCATGACCCGGATCAGGTTCAAAGGGTGGCGAGGCGGTCCAAGCCTCATCTCAGCCGGCTCCCGCCGGCCCCCCTCGGGTGACCGTTAGTGTGCGCTGATTGAGCCCAAGTTGCAAGCTCCAGCCCCCCCCTCGAAGACCCCTGGTCTCAAGGCCTCCTAGCAATCGAAGCCCGATCAAGGACTTCCGCGCAACGCTTGCAGCGACTCGCTCCGTTGTCGATAGAATGGGCGATCGCGTCACTCGGGGGAGGGGCCAATGCTCGCGCGCTATTTCGATCTCGACGGCCACGGAACCAACGTCCGCACGGAGCTTGTGGCGGGCCTGACGACCTTCCTGACGATGGCCTACATCATCTTCGTCAACCCGACGATCCTCGCCGACGCCGGCATGGACAAGGGCGCCGTGTTCGTCGCGACCTGTCTCGCGGCGGCCTTCGGCTCGGCCTTCATGGGGCTTTACGCGAACTATCCGGTCGCGCTGGCGCCAGGCATGGGTCTCAATGCCTACTTCACCTACGGCGTCGTCAAGGGCATGGGCTACACGTGGGAGACGGCGCTCGGCGCGGTGTTCCTGTCCGGCATCCTGTTCCTGATCGTCAGCCTGACGAAGATCCGCGAATGGGTCATCAACTCCATCCCCTTCAGCCTGAAGATGTCGATCGCGGCCGGCATCGGCCTGTTCCTCGCCATCATCGGCCTGAAAAGCGCCGGCATCGTCACCGCGCACCCCGCGACGCTCGTCACCATCGGCGACCTCAAGCATCCCACCGTCGTGCTGGCGGTGCTGGGCTTCCTGCTCATGGTCGCGCTCGATGCCCGCAAGGTGCCGGGCGCCATCATCATCGGCATCCTCGCGGTCGCCATCGGCGGCATGGCGATGGGCCTCAACAAATTCGGCGGCGTGCTGTCGGCCCCGCCCTCCATCGCGCCCGTGTTCCTCAAGATGGACATCGCCAAGGCGCTGGAGGTGGGCCTCGTCGCAATCGTCTTCACGTTCTTCTTCGTCGACGTGTTCGACAACACGGGTACGCTGGTCGGCGTCGCCCACAAGGCGGGGCTGATCGACAAGGACGGCAAGCTGCCGCGCATCGGGCGGGCGCTCACCGTCGATTCCACGGCGGCAATGGTCGGCGCGGCTCTCGGGACATCGACGACAACGAGCTACATCGAGAGCGCCTCGGGCGTGAACGCCGGCGGGCGCACCGGGCTCGTCGCCGTCACGGTCGCGATACTCTTCCTGCTGGCGCTGTTCTTCTCGCCACTGGCGGGCTCCATCCCCGCCTACGCGACGGCGCCTGCGCTCGTCTACGTCGCATGCCTGATGATGACGGCGGTAAAGGAGATCGACTTCTCCGACGTCACGGAATACGTGCCGGCCGTCGTGACGATCGCCACGATGCCGCTGACGTTCTCCATCGCGCACGGCATCGCCTTCGGTTTCATCACCTACGCCGGCATCAAGCTGCTGGCCGGCCGGATCGGCGACATAACGGCAGCCGTTGCCCTGCTCGCCGTCTTGTTCGTCGTCAAGTTCGCGCTGCTGTGATAGAGCGGGCACGTCCGCAGCAGCGAACGGAAGTCCGCAATGTCTCCCGGTCCGAGCGTCACCCGCGCCAGCATCGAACAGACCTACGACCTGATCCGCCCGTTTATCCGGCGCACGCCGGTGCTGGTGGTGGACGGCGCCGACTTCGGCCTCGACGGTGTACCGCTGACGCTCAAGCTGGAGCTGACGCAGCATGCCGGGTCTTTCAAGACGCGCGGCGCGTTCGCCAACCTGCTGACCCGGGATGTCGAGCCGGCGGGCGTCGCCGCGGCCTCCGGCGGCAACCACGGCGCGGCGGTCGCCTACGCGGCCGCCAAGCTCGGCCACAAGGCGCGCATCTTCGTCCCCGAAATCTCCTCGCCCGCCAAGATCGCCCGTATCCGCAGCACGGGCGCAGACCTGGTCGTCGGCGGCGCCATCTATGCGGAGGCTCTTGCCGCCTGCCAGGCCTATGTCGCCGAAACCGGCGCGCTCGACGTCCACGCCTTCGATCAGGCCGAGACGATGCTGGGACAGGGCACGCTGGGGCTGGAACTGGACGAGCAGGCGCCCAAGCTCGATACGCTGCTTGTCGCCGTCGGCGGAGGCGGGCTCATCGGCGGCATCTCGGCCTGGTACGAAAATCGCGTCAAGGTCGTGGCGGTCGAGCCCGAAGCAGCGCCGACACTGAATATGGCGCTCGCGGCCGGCAGGCCGGTCGATGCGCCGGCCGGCGGCATCGCCGCCGATTCACTGGCCCCGAAGCAGATCGGGTCGCTGGTATTTCCGATTGCTCAGGCCTTCGTCGCCCGCTCGGTTCTCGTGCCCGACGATGCCATACGCGCGGCGCAGAAGGGGCTGTGGGACACGGTGCGCATACTGGCCGAGCCGGGTGCGTCCGCGCCGCTCGCCGCGCTGCTGAGCGGTGCCTATGTGCCGGAAAAGGGCGAGCGCGTGGGCGTTCTGATTTCGGGCGGCAATACGACGCCTGCCGCTTTCAACGCCTGAGGCTAAGGCCGTGCCCCGAAGCGGGCGCGGTTGCGCGCGCGTGCCTTCTCGGCCTCGACCTCGCGGTTCCGAGGCGGGCTCGATGTCTCCAGCGAGGCCAGGAGCCGGTTGGCCGCTGCCGTCACCTCGTCGACAGCGCGCGTGAAGGCGACGGCATTGGTTATGGACGGCGCGTTGTAGCCTGACAGCTTGCGCACGAACTGCAGCGAAGCCGCCCGGATTTCGTCGGGCGTCGCCGGCGGATCGAAATTAAACAAGGTACGAATATTGCGGCACATCGTTGAACTCCGCTCCTGTCTCTTCCAGGGAACCCGAAACCCGCCGCCCAACCGGCTTTAAAGGTCTGCCGGCTTTAAAGGTTTGGAGGCCGCGCTTGGCAACCATGTGGCGTACGAGACCCACCGGGCCACGTTCAACCGCGATGGCCGATTTCCACTGCCGATTTCGCCCCGAGACTTGTACAAGGCTTGCAACAGGTCTACCGCGCCATGCGGTGAGCACGAAGATATAGGAAGCGCTTGCAGCAAAATCGGGTGGTCGCCTGGGGAACCGCTCGCGCCATACCCTCGTTACAGCTTTCTTGCAGGGGGGCACGTCCGTGCTGAACGCGAAGAATATCCTGGTGGTCGAGGACGACCCGATCCTGTCTCTGGACCTGGTGGACACCATCGAGCGGGCCGGTGGAACCGCTGTAGGGCCGGCACACACCGTCGATCAGGCCCTGAAACTTGCCGCCTCGGAAGCCTTGGATGCGGCCGTGCTCGACGTCTGGCTCGGCAGCAGGACATCGTTCGAGGTCGCCGACCGGCTCGACCAGCGCGGGATTCCCTACCTGTTCCAGACCGGCCATCCGCAGGAAACGTCGCGCCGCAGCGCGCGCCCCGTGCCAACGCTCGAAAAGCCCGTGGCGCCCGAGCGGCTTCTCACCTTCCTTGTCGCGATCCTGAGTGAAACCAGCCGGGCGTGACCCTCAGTCGGTCCGGGTCGCTGTGCCGCGACGGAATGCGCCGGGTGAACGACCCACCCGCTCGGAGAAGAAGCGGGTGAAATAGGCTGCGTCTGCAAAACCGAGATCGGTGGCGATGGCCTGCACGGGCAGCGCCGTAAACGCCAGAAGCCGCTTGGCCTCGAGAAGCAGGCGCTCATGCAGCAAAGCCTGCGCCGACCGCCCGGCGAGTTCCCGACAGATCCGGCTCAGGTGTGCCGGTGTGACGCTCAGCTCACGAGCGTAGTGACCCAACGGCAGATGGTCCGAATACCGTTCCTCCAGAATGGCCTGGAACCGCCTGAACAGGACCAGCTTTCGCGCCTCGCCGTTCTGCGCAGACGGGTCGGCCGGATTTGATGCGCGCGCAAACCAAACGGCAAGGAGCGTGACGAGCGCCGTCAGCATGCTCTCGTGGCCGAGGCAGGGAGCGGCATATTCCCCGGCTATCGCCCGCATCGCGCTCGCAACCTGCTCGTTGCCCGCAACCACGAAAGGGCAGGCGGCCGCGCCAAGAATCGCACCCGTACCCGCGACCGGCTTGAATGTTGCCTGCGGCACCGTCACCACGAAGCCTTCGGTGCCGGGATGAAAATTGAACCCGTGCACGGCCAGCGGCGGAACGACGATCGCGGCGCCGGCTTGCAGCTCGCGGCTCCCGTTGTCGAACCGAGCCTCGCCGCCGCCAGAGCCGATCCAGAGAAACTGCCACAACCCATGATGGCGGTGCGGCCCGATGCGCCAGTTGTGCAGCCGGCTGCGGGCCGGGATCGATTCGCAATGCAGCACGCCGGGAAAGGCGGACCGCCCGCTCTCGCCATAGAGCATGTAGCTGGGAACGCTGAGCATCGCGGACCTCTCGCCCGTAAATGTTCGAAACGTACAAGCCGCCGCGCGATCCCTCCATTTCAAAATTCATGGCTCGGCCTAAAATCGTCGCGAAGCAACCCGGAACGACGATCACATGCGCACGCAGGTCGCCATCATAGGCTCCGGTCCAGCCGGCCTGATCCTGTCGCAGCTGTTGCATCGGGCCGGAATCGAGTCCGTCATCCTCGAGCATCGCTCACGCGCGCACGTGGAAAGCCGCATCCGGGCCGGCCTGCTGGAGCAGGGCACGGTGGAGCTGCTCGACGCCGCAGGTGTCGGAGCGCGCATGCACCGGGAGGGACTGGTCCACGACGGCGTCAACCTCGCCTTCTCCGGCAAACGCCACCGCATCGATCTCAAGGGCCTCGCAGGCAAGTCGATGCTCGTCTACGGCCAGACGGAGGTCACCAAGGACCTTATCAATGCACGCCTTGCGGAAGGCGGGACGATCGTCTTCGAGGCCGAGGATGTTGCTCTGCACGATGTGGACGGTCCCACCCCGGCCGTCTCCTACCGCAAGGACGGGCAGACCCATCGGATCACATGCGATTTTATCGCCGGCTGCGACGGCTCCCATGGCATCTCGCGCCACGCCATCCCGGAGCAGCTGCAAACCACCTACGAGCGCATCTATCCTTTCGGCTGGCTCGGCATTCTGAGCCGGACGCGGCCCGTGTCCGAAGAGCTGATCTACGCCAACCACGAGACCGGGTTTGCGCTCGCCACCATGCGCTCGCACACGCTGAGCCGCTACTACGTGCAGTGCGCAGCCGACGACAGCGTGAACCAGTGGTCCGACGATCGCTTCTGGGACACGTTCAAGCTGCGCATGGGACCCGATGTCGCCGCGGCGCTGGAAACCGGACCGTCGATCGAGAAAAGCATCGCACCGCTGCGGTCGTTCGTGTGCGAGCCGATGCAGTACGGGCGGCTCTATCTCGCCGGCGACGCCGCCCATATCGTCCCGCCGACGGGCGCCAAGGGCCTGAACCTCGCAGCGGCCGACGTGCGCTATCTGTCCCACGCGCTGATCGCGCACTACAAGCACAACAGGGCCGAGCCGCTGGCACGCTACTCGGCCGACTGCCTCGACCGCGTCTGGAAGGCGCAGCGCTTCTCCTGGTGGATGACCTCGCTCCTGCACCGCTTTCCCGATACCGGACCGTTCGGGCATCGCATCCAGATCGCGGAGCTCGCCTATCTTACCGGCTCGACAGCGGCGCGCACGACGCTGGCAGAGAACTACACGGGGCTGCCGTTTCCCGACTGAGCGTCAGCAGCAGGTTGCATAGCGATCGAGAATGACGCCCAGCACCTCGTCAGGGTCGCGCTTCCACCAGTTGTTGGCGGAAAAGATCTCCACCTCGACCGTGCCGGAATAGCCTGCCGCCTCCACGGCGCTGCGGATGCGCGGGATATCGATGATGCCGTCCCCCATCATGCCGCGGTCGAGCAGGATGTCCGTCGTCGGCACCAGCCAGTCGCAGACGTGGAAGCCCAGAATGCGCCCGTGCCTGCCGCTGCGTGCGATCTCGCGGTCCAGATCGGGGTCCCACCAGACGTGATAGACGTCGATGGCGACGCCTATACCTTCGCCCAGCGCGTCACACAGGTCGTTTGCCTGCCCGAGCGTGTTCACGCAGGCACGGTCCGCCGCGTACATCGGATGCAGCGGCTCGATGGCGAGCGGCATTCCCAGCGGACGGGCGTAGTCCCGCAGGGCGGCGATGCCATCCTTGACCTGGTTGCGCGCGCCGGCGATGTCCTTGGACCCTGGCGGCAATCCGCCGACCACCAGGACGAGACATTCGGCCCCCAGCGCCAGCGCCTCGTCCACCGCGCGACGGTTGTCCTCGGCGGCCCTGGCGCGTCCGGCTGCATCGGCGGCCGGAAACATGCCTCCGCGGCAGTAGCCGGAGACGCGCAGACCGTTGGCCTTGATGAGCGAAGCGGCCGTATCCAGCCCGCAAGCCGCCACCTGGTCGCGCCACGGGCAGAGGGCGCGAATGCCGCGGCGCGCCACTCCCTCGATGATCTGCGGCAGGTTCCAGCGCTCGCGCACCGTCGCCGTGTTGAGAGACAATAGCTCGGGATGAGCCTTCAGGTCGCGCATGGTCAGTCGGTCACCCCGGCCAGGTCGAGAACCTTGCGCATGCGCGCGACCGCCATCTCCGGATCGCGCAGCAGGCCAGCCGCATCGGCGAGGCGGAAGAGCTCGGCCAGGTGCGGGATCGAGCGCGTGCTCTGCTGTCCGCCCACCATCAGGAAATGGTTCTGCAGGCCGTTGAGGTAGGCCATGAACACGACGCCCGTCTTGTAGAAGCGCGTGGGCGCTTTGAAGATGTGGCGCGACAGCGGCACGGTCGGCGCCAGGATGTCGTGGAAGGCCGCCGTGTCGCCCTGCGCCAGGGCCCCGAGCGCGCCCGCAGCGGCCGGCGCGATGGCATCGAAGATGCCCAGCAGGGCGTGCGAATAGCCCTTGTCGTCGCCGGCGATCAGCTCCGCATAGTTGAAGTCGTCGCCCGTATACATGCGCACGCTCGCCGGCAGGCGGCGGCGCATGGCGATCTCCTTGTCCTTGTCGAGCAGCGAGATCTTCACGCCGTCGACCTTGGCCGCATGCTCGGCGATGACATCGACGCACACGTCCATCGACTTCCAATGGTCCTTGGACCCCCAGTAGCCATCGAGCGCCGGATCGAACATCTCGCCGAGCCAGTGGATGATGACCGGTTCCTTCACCTGGCGCAGGATGCGGCCGTAGACCTTGCGGTAGTCGTCGGGAGACTTCGCCGCCGCGCAAAGCGCCCGCGAGGCCATCAGGATGATGCGTCCGCCGGCGCCTTCGACGGCGGCGCACTGCTCCTCGTAGGCGCGGATGACGTCGTCGATCGTCGTCGACGGCGAGGCGGCGATATGGTCCGTGCCGGCGCCGGAAGCGATCAGCCCGCCTTCGGACTTGGCGAGTGCGACGCTGCGCCGGATCAGCTCGAGGCTTGTCGGCCAGTCGAGGCCCATGCCGCGCTGTGCGGTGTCCATCGCTTCCGCGACGCCGAGACCCAGCGACCAGAGGTGGCGGCGGAAAGCGAGCGTCGTATCCCAGTCGACCTTGGAGTCGAGCCAGGGATCGTTGTCGGCCAGCGGGTCGACGACCACGTGAGCGGCCGCATAGGCGACGCGATTGAACCCACCCGGAGCCTTCGGGAACGTGCGCGGCGCGCTCAGCGTATGGCGCGCGAGGCGCCCATCCTTGGCGGGCAGGATAATGGAAAGGGGCATGGCTTGCCTCCGCGATGACTATCCGAATTCAGATCTCGAGCGCCGGCACATCGATCCAGCGGCGTTCTTTCCAGCTCTTCAGGGCGCATTCGACGAGCTGGACGCCCTTGGCGCCTTCGATGAGCGTGTACTTGTAGGGTGCATCCTCCGCGATATGGCGGATGAACATCTCCCACTGCGTCTTGAAGCCGTTGTCGGCCGTGGCGTTGTCCGGAACGGTCTGCCAATCGGCGAAGAAATCCTCGGTGCGGCGCTCGTCCGGGTTCCATACCGGGCGCGGCGTGCCCTGACGCGGCTGGATGAAACAGTCGGTAAGGGTCGCGACCGCCGAGCCGTGCGTGCCGTCCACCTGGAAGGTGACGAGATCGTCGCGATAGACGCGCGTGCACCATGACGAGTTGATGTGCGCGATCACGCCGCCGTCGAGCTGGAACGTGGCATACGCGGCATCATCCGCGGTCGCCTTGTATTTCCTGCCGTTCTCGTCCCAGCGCTCGGGAATGTGCGTTGCGCCCAGACAGGTGACGCTCCGCACCTCGCCGAACAGGTTGTCGAGCACGTAGCGCCAGTGGCAGATCATATCGAGGATGATGCCGCCGCCGTCCTCCTGGCGATAGTTCCAGGACGGGCGCTGCGCCGGCTGCCAGTCGCCCTCGAACACCCAGTAGCCGAACTCGCCGCGCACCGCGAGCATGCGGCCGAAGAAGCCGGACTCGCGCAGCATCTTGAGCTTGAGCAGGCCCGGCAGGAACAGTTTGTCCTGTACCACGCCATTCTTGACGCCCTTCCGCTGCGCCAGCCTGACCACCTTCATCGCCTCTTCGAGGCCGGTGGCGATGGGCTTCTCGCAATAGATATGCTTGCCCTTGTTGATCGCCTTTTCGAGCAGCGTGGGACGCATCTGCGTCGTCGCCGAGTCGAAGAAGACCTCGTCCTTGGGGTCATCAAGCGCCTTGTCGAGATCGGTCGACCAGCGTTCGACGCCATACTTGCGTGCCAGCGCCTCGATCTTTTCGGCATTGCGGCCGATGAGGATGGGATCGGGCATCACGCGGTCGCCGTTGGCGAGCTGGACGCCGCCCTGCGCGCGTATGGCGACGATCGAGCGGATAAGATGCTGGTTCATCCCCATGCGCCCGGTCACGCCGTACATGATGATCCCCAACCGCCGTACTGCCATGTCGCGTCCTCCTGCCGCCCCTCGCCGGGAGCTTCACACTGCCTAGCTGCGCCACCGCTCGAGATTGCGGCGCACGAAATCGTCGTCCGTCAGATCCGGATAGCTGCGATAGAGTCGGTCGATCTCCTCGGCCTGACCGGGGCTCAACACTTCTCCGGGATCGAGACAGAAATTGGTCTGCATGATCCCCTGGCGGCGCAGGACCTCATGGCATCCGGGAATGCAGCCGGCAAAATTGTGCGCCACGTCGAAGATGACGCTGTTGCAATCGGTCACGCGGCTGTCCTGTGCCAGCAGC
>JBFWWW010000136.1:0-11000 GCA_050245975.1 Hyphomicrobiaceae bacterium | reverse complement strand
TGCGCCGGTCGATGCGGTATTCCTTCCCGGTGACCAGGACCAGGTGGTCGCGATCGCGCCGATGCTGGTTCGCGCCGGCATCGATCTGCAACGCGCCAAGCTGATCGGCACCGGAGGCCTCGAAGCGCAGGGTGCCGCGCACCTCGATGCGCTGGCAGGGGCCTGGTACGCGGGCCCCGATCCGCGCGGCTGGAACGATTTCGCGGCCAAGTTCAGCAAGACCTATGGTTATGCGCCGCCGCGCATCGCAAGTCAGGCGTTCGATGCCGTCAGCCTCGCCATCGCGCTTGCCGGTGCGAGCGGCGGCGCGCGCATCGACGAGGCGCAGCTTTCGGCCGGCGGCAGTTTTACGGGCGTCGACGGTTCCTATCGGTTGCTCGCCGACGGCACGACGGAGCGCGCGCTGGCCGTCTTCGAGGTGCGCAAGGGCAGCGCCCCTGCGGTGGTGAGCGA
Organism: Hyphomicrobiaceae bacterium; assembly: GCA_050245975.1. Lineage (GTDB taxonomy): Bacteria > Pseudomonadota > Alphaproteobacteria > Rhizobiales > Hyphomicrobiaceae > JBFWWW01. The sequence continues at coordinate 10,547 of JBFWWW010000136.1, read as the reverse complement.
AGCTCCGGCCTCGTTCGGTGCCGCGCCGGTGGCTGGCGCAGCGGCGACGACCGCTTCGGCGCTGGGCAGCATTTTCAACTGATAGGGCTGATCACCCCGGGCTGATCACCCCGGGCTGATCACTCGGGGCGGAGCGAGGCGGCAAGCTGGGCCGCGATCTCGTTCAGCACGAGGCGGCCCTGGCGCGTGGCGACGAGGCGGTTGCCGTCGGCCCGCACTTCGATCATGCCCAGCTCGGCAAGACGATCGATCCGTTTCCGGTCCGGCGTCACGTCGCCGATATCGCGCAGGCGTCGCAGGTCGAGGCCCTCGGCGATGCGCAGGCCCATCAAGAGAGCTTCGTCGCATTGTTCCGCCGCGGTCAGCGGCGTCTGTTCCGTAACGCCATGGCCGAGCTCGCGCACCCGCGCCATCCAGCGCTCGGGATGGCGTTCCGTCGCGACCGCATGCCGGCGGCCGCCGAAAACGAGCCGTCCGTGGGCGCCCGGGCCGATGCCGGCGTACTCGCCGTAGCGCCAGTAGAGCAGGTTGTGGCGGCTCTCCTCCCCGGGGGCGGCGTGGTTGGAAATCTCGTAGGCGGGAAGGCCGGCGGCTTCGGTCAGGTCCTGCGTCAGGTCGTAGAAATCGCCCGCCAGCGTTGCGTCGGGCACGACGAGGCGGCCGCGGGCATGCAGGTCGGCGTAGGGCGTGCCGGCCTCGATGGTGAGCTGATAGAGCGACAGGTGACGCCCGGCGAGCGACAGGGCTTCGCCGAGCTCCCTGCGCCAGGCGTCGAGCGTCTGGCGCGGGCGGGCGTAGATGATGTCGAAGGAGGTGCGCGCGAACGTCTGCTGGGCGATGCGGATGGCGGCCTTCGCTTCCGTCACGGTGTGGAGACGGCCCAGCGCTGCGAGCTGCGCGTCGTCGAGCGACTGGACGCCGAGCGATGCGCGGTTGACGCCGGCGGCGCGATAGCCGCGAAAGCGGCCCGCCTCGACGCTCGACGGATTGGCCTCGAGCGTGATCTCGGCGTCGGGTTCGATCGTCCAGTGCCCTGCGATGGCGTCGAGGATCGCGGCCACGGTTGCCGGCTGCATCAGGGATGGCGTGCCGCCGCCGAAGAAGACGCTGCCGACCGTCCGGCCGGGCACGAGCTGTGCGGCGTGGGACAATTCGGCCAGGCATGCCGCGAGATATCCCGCCTCATCGAAGCCGCCGGCCCGGACGTGGCTGTTGAAGTCGCAGTAGGGGCACTTCGAGGCGCAGAAAGGCCAGTGCACGTAGACGCCGAAGCCCGGCTCGACCCTATCGGTCAAGACAGGCGGCGACGAACTGCGCAAAGGCGCGGGCGCGATGTGAGATCGCATGTTTGGCGGCAGGCTCCATTTCGCCGAACGTCAGTGTCTCGCCGTCGGCCAGGAACATCGGATCATAGCCGAAACCCCTGTCGCCGCGCGGGGGCCAGACGAGGTGGCCGAACACCTTGCCTTCGAATACCCGGGTCCTGCCGTCCGGCCAAGCCAGGCAGAGCGCGCAGGTAAAATTGGCTGCCGGCGGCTTGTCCCAGCCGGCGCGGGCGGTGACCTCGTCGGCCACCTTGCGCATGGCGACCGCGAAGTCCTTGCCGGGGCCCGCCCAGCGGGCGGAATAGATGCCCGGCGCGCCATCGAGCGCCGCCACCTCGAGCCCGGAATCGTCGGCGAGGGCCGGCAGGCCGGTCGCGCGGGCGCTGTGCAGGGCCTTGAGCCGCGCGTTGCCCGCAAATGTCGCTTCCGTTTCCTCCGGCTCGGGAACGCCTTCGGCCCCGGCCGAGGTGGTCGAAAGGCCGTAGGGCGCGACGAGGTCGTCGATTTCGCGCAGCTTGCCGGGGTTGTGGGTGGCGACCACGAGGCGCGTGCCGCGTGCCAGCGTTTGGGTCACTGAAGCCCCCAGATGCGCGCTTCGGCAAATTCCAGGCAGTTGCCGGCGGGATCGCGGAAGTAGATGGAGCGCCCGCCCGACGGCCACCGGAAGTCGGATTCGATGGCGATGCCTTTGTCATGCAGCCGCTCGATCCAGGCGTCGATCTCGTCGGCCGATGCGCGGAAGCAGACATGCCCGGGCCCGGTCGCGCCGTGCGGCGGCACCGGCAGCGCGCCGGGGCGCGGCGGCTGCGACGTCGTCCTGGGATCGAAGATCAGCAGCATCTGGCTGCCGACGCGATAGAACACATGCCGGCCGTCGACGCGCGCCTGCGGCGCAAAGCCCAGCACGTCGCGGTAGAACGCTTCGGCGGCGGCAAGGTCTTCGGCATAGATCACGGTTTCCAGGATTGCGTCGGGCGTCATCCGGGCCTCCGGTGCCGCGAGCCCCTCAACTCACGGTCAGCTTCTGCAGGGACACCAGCTCGCCGATCCCCTTGCGGGCGAGCGCCATCAGCTCGTCGAAGCTCTGCTGGCTGAAGGGAAGGGTCTCGGCCGTACCCTGCACCTCGACGATGCCGCCGGCGCCGGTCATGACGAAGTTGGCATCCGCATCGGCGTTGGAATCCTCCGCGTAGTCCAGGTCGAGGACCGGCTTGCCGCGATAAAGCCCGCACGAGACGGCCGCCACCTGGTCGCGCAGGACGCCATCCTTCACCATCTCGCGCGCCTGCATCCACCGGATGCAGTCGTGCAGGGCGACCCAGGCCCCGGTGATGGCCGCCGTGCGCGTGCCGCCGTCGGCCTGCAGGACGTCGCAGTCGACCGAGATCTGGCGCTCGCCGAGCTTGGGCAGATCGACGATGGCGCGAAGCGCGCGACCGATCAGGCGCTGGATCTCCTGGGTGCGGCCCGAGGGATGACCGGTCGTCACCTCGCGCCGGGTGCGTTCGGACGTGGCGCGCGGCAGCATGGCGTACTCCGCCGTCACCCAGCCGCGGCCCTGCCCCTTGAGCCAGGGCGGCAGCCGCTCTTCCAGGCTCGCCGTGCACAGCACGTGCGTGTTGCCGAACTTGATGAGGCAGGAGCCTTCCGCGTGCATGGACACCGCGCGTTCGATGCTGACGCGGCGAAGTTCGTCGTGCTGGCGCTTGGACGGACGCATGTGGCGGACGCAGGCTCCTGTCGGTTCGGGGGACGGTTTCGGGCGGCACCCTAAAGCGATAACGCCGGCGATGGAAGCGCCGCGGGCCGCCGACCTGTCCCCGACAACCTATGCAGCGGATATTGCGAACGAATTGACGGGCGTCGGGCCTTCCTCCTAGACTCCGCCCATGAACCAGGACAAGCCGTTTGGCCGGCAGCCCGAAGCGGGGGGCGATCGCCCGAGCGAGCTGCAAAAGCTCAACGAGCGCTCGCGCACGATCTTCCGCCATCTCGTCGAGACCTACCTGTCGACCGGCGAGCCGGTCGGCTCGCGCAATATTGCCCGCGGATTGCCGATGACGCTGTCGCCGGCGTCAGTCCGCAACGTCATGTCCGACCTGGAGCAGCTCGGCCTCATTTTCGCGCCGCACACCTCCGCCGGCCGCCTGCCGACCGAGATGGGGCTGCGCCTGTTCGTCAACGGGCTGCTCGAGCTGGGCGACTTGACGGACGGCGAGCGCCGGCAGATCGAGGCGCAGATCGGCGTGCGCAAGGAAAAGTCGGTCCCGCAGCTCCTGGCGGAGGCGAGCGAGATGATGTCCGGGCTGTCGCACTGCGCCGGGCTCGTGCTGTCGGAAAAGCAGATCAGCCGCCTGAAGCACATCGAGTTCGTGCAACTGGAGCCCGGGCGCGGCCTCGTCATCCTCGTCGACGAGGACGGCACCGTCGAGAACCGCGTCATCGTGCTGCCGAGCGGGATGCCGCCGTCGGCCCTGGTGGAGGCCGGCAACTACCTCAACCATCAGATCCGCGGCCTGACGCTGTCCGAGGCCAAGGCCCGGCTGGAGAAGGAGCTGGCGTCCGCCAAGGCGGAGCTCGACGAGTTGACCCAGAAGGTCATCCACGCGGGCATGGCCACCTGGTCGGGTACGCTCGACGAGCGCAAGAGCCTCATCGTGCGCGGCCAGGCCAACCTGCTCAAGGATGTGGAGGCGCTGGAGGACCTGGAGCGCATCCGACTGCTGTTCGACGACCTGGAAAACAAGCGCGATCTGGTGCAGCTGCTCGGGCTCGCGGAGCGCGGGGACGGCGTGCACATCTACATCGGCTCGGAGACGAAGCTCTTTTCGCTGTCGGGATCGTCCCTGATCGTGGCACCATTCAAGGACACCGAGCGCAAGATCGTCGGCGTGCTGGGTGTTATCGGGCCGACGCGGCTCAACTATGCCCGGATCATCCCGATGGTCGACTACACGGCCAAGCTGCTGGGCCGCCTGCTGACTTGATTTTTTTGCACGTCCGCATGATATCGGGTTTGCCGGAGGCCCGAGCGCCTGCCGTGCAACCCTCCGCATATGTCCGAGCCCGCCTGGCGCTCCAGAACGCGAACACGGAAAGACCATGGCCAACGAGAAGCAGACCGGTTTTCAGAGAGCGCCGCAGGCAGAGGCGGCCAAGCCGGCGGGTCCGCCGGACGGCGAGACACGGCCCGAGGCAGAGGCCGAGACCGCAGCTCCGGCCACGCATGCCGACGACATGATCGCGGCCCTGCGGGTGGAGGTCGCCGACCTCAAGGACAGGATCCTGCGCACCCATGCCGACATGGAGAACCTGCGCAAACGCCTGGAACGCGAGAAGGATGAGACGGCGCGCTATGCCATCACCAAGTTCGCGCGCGACGTCGTCGGGCTGAGCGACAATTTCCAGCGCGCCATCAGCTCGGTCCCGGCGGGGGCTGCCGAGCAGGACCCCGCGCTCAAGAGCTTCCTCGACGGGGTCATGATGACGGAACGCGAGTTCCTCAACGTCCTGGAGCGCCACGGCATCGTCCAGATGTCGCCGCTCGGCGAGCCCTTCGATCCGCACCAGCACCAGGCCGTCATGGAGATGCAGAACCCGGATGTGCCCGCCGGCACCGTCGTGCAGGTTTTCCAGGCCGGCTATGCCATCGACAAGCGCGTGCTCCGGCCGGCCATGGTCGTGGTCGCCAAGGGAGGCCCCAAGCCGGAAAAGGCCGGGGAGGGCGCCGCCAACGACGATCAAACGCCTGCATCCAACGGTCCCGAAGACGAGATCGACGATACAAACTGAGCCTGTTTGGCGCGGGCATTTCGCAGGATCGATCCGGGGGCTCCGCACAGCCTTCCGGAGCTGTCGGGCTGCCCCGAAAGACCGCACAGGAGAGCCATTTTCCGGTGATTTGAGGGGCGGCGGCCCGTTGCAGCGTCGGAACGCGACCCCTATATAAACGACCATTGTTGTTGCAGCTCCAGGGGACCGATTCCCGGCCCTCCTGCGGGGTCTTTGGAGAGCCGGACGCCAACTGGGTCCGGTCGGTCTGCCGCAAGAAGAGAGAAAGGAAGTGCAGATGGGCAAAGTGATCGGTATCGATCTGGGAACCACCAACTCGTGCGTCGCCGTCATGGACGGGGCCAAGCCCAAGGTTCTCGAAAACTCCGAGGGCGCCAATACGACGCCGTCGATCGTCGCGTTCACCGAGGACGGCGAGCGCCTCGTCGGCCTGCCGGCCAAGCGCCAGGGCGTGACCAATCCGACCAACACGTTTTTCGCCATCAAGCGCCTCATCGGACGTCGCTTCGACGATCCGGAGGTCGAGAAGGACAAGAAGCTCGTGCCCTTCAAGATCGTGAAGGGGCCGAATGGCGATGCCTGGGTCGAATCCCATGGCAAGCAGTATTCACCCGCGCAGATCTCCGCGTTCATCCTTCAGAAGATGAAGGAAACGGCGGAGGCCAAGCTCGGCGAGAAGATCAGCGAGGCGGTCATCACCGTCCCGGCCTACTTCAACGACGCCCAGCGTCAGGCCACCAAGGATGCCGGCAAGATCGCCGGCCTCGAGGTGCTGCGCATCATCAATGAGCCGACGGCGGCCGCGCTCGCCTACGGCCTCGACAAGAAGAAGGATGCCAAGACCATCGCGGTCTACGACCTCGGCGGCGGCACGTTCGACATCTCGGTGCTCGAGATCGGCGACGGCGTGTTCGAGGTGAAGTCGACCAACGGCGACACGCACCTTGGCGGCGAGGACTTCGATCTCCGGCTGGTGCAGTACCTTGCCGACGAGTTCAAGAAAGAGAACGGCATCGACCTCAAGAACGACAAGCTCGCGCTGCAGCGGCTCAAGGAAGCCGCCGAGAAGGCGAAGATCGAGCTGTCGAGCGCACAGCAGACCGAGATCAACCTGCCCTTCATCTCGATGAGCCCGCAGACGCAGTCGCCGCTGCATCTGACGATGAAGCTGACGCGCGCCAAGCTCGAGAGCCTCGTCGACGACCTCATCGAGAAGACCAAGGAGCCGTGCCGCAGGGCGATTTCCGATGCCGGCCTCAAGGCGGCCGAGATCGACGAGGTCGTGCTGGTCGGCGGCATGACGCGCATGCCGAAGGTGCAGCAGATCGTCAAGGAGCTGTTCGGCAAGGAGCCGCACAAGGGCGTCAACCCCGATGAAGTGGTCGCCGTCGGCGCCGCGATCCAGGCCGGCGTCCTCAAGGGCGACGTCAAGGACGTGCTGCTGCTCGACGTCACGCCGCTGTCGCTCGGCATCGAGACGCTGGGCGGGGTGTTCACGCGCCTCATCGACCGCAACACGACCATCCCGACCAAGAAGGGGCAGGTGTTCTCCACCGCCGAGGATGGCCAGAACGCCGTGACGATCCGCGTCTTCCAGGGTGAGCGCGAGATGGCGGCCGACAACAAGCTGCTCGGCCAGTTCGATCTCGTCGGTATCCCTCCGGCGCCGCGCGGCGTGCCGCAGATCGAGGTCACCTTCGACATCGACGCCAACGGCATCGTGCACGTGTCGGCCAAGGACAAGGCGACGCAGAAGGAGCAGTCGATCCGCATCCAGGCGTCCGGCGGACTGTCGGAAGCCGACATCAAGCGGATGACGGAAGAAGCCGACCGCTTCAAGGACGAGGACAAGAAGAAGCGCGAGCTGGTCGAGAGCCGCAACCAGGCCGAGGCCCTGATTCACACGACTGAAAAGTCGCTGAAGGATCTGGGAGACAAGGTCGACGCAGCCGATAAATCGGCGGCGGAGACTGCGATCACGGAGCTGCGCGAGGCGGCCAAGGGCGAGGACGTCGAGAGCATCAAGACCAAGACGGCAGCCCTGGTGCAGGCTTCGATGAAGATCGGCGAAGCCATGTACAAGTCGCAGCAGCAGGCCGAGGGCGCGGCTCCTCAGGAGCCTGGTGCGAAGGAGGGCAGCGGTGGTGACAACGTCGTCGATGCCGACTTCGAGGAAGTGAAGGACGACAAGAAGAAGTCCGCCTGACGCGCAGGCAGGAGTTCACCATGCGAGCCTCTGTCTCACCGTCGCGGCGGTCCCGTCAGGGACCCGACAGGGGGACGGAGGCTTTTTCTTTACGTTGCAAGCCAGTCACGGTCGCCAGGTCATTTCGTTGCGGGATGATCGCGGCGGACCGATTCGTGGGATGAAGAGCCGGCGGTCCAGGAGCGCGGCGCGCTTCTGGACCCTCGTCGCAGTTCCGGCTGCCAGAGATGGATCAAGCGCAGGACATGGCCAAGCGCGACTACTATGAGGTGCTCGGGCTCTCCCGGGGTGCGAGCGAGCAGGATGTGAAATCCGCTTTCCGGCGCCTCGCCAAGGAGCACCACCCCGACAAGAATCCCGGCGACAAGGCCTCGGAGCACAAGTTCAAGGAGCTCAACGAGGCTTACGAGGTCCTCAAGGACCCGCAGCGCCGCAGCGCCTACGACCAGTTCGGGCACGGTGCTTTCGAGGGTATGGGCCGTGGCGCCGGCGGCTTCGGACCCGACTTCGCCTCGTCGATGTCGGACATCTTCGACGACCTGTTCGGCGAGTTCATGGGTGGCCGCCGCGGCGGCCGGCAGCGCACGGGCCGCGAACGCGGCGCCGATCTCCGCTACAACATGGAGATCACGTTGTCGGAGGCTTTTTCCGGCAAGCAGGCGCAGATCCAGGTGCCGTCGAGCGTGTCGTGCGAGGTCTGCTCGGGGTCGGGCGCCAAGCCCGGCACGCAGCCGACGTCCTGCCCGACCTGCGGCGGCGCCGGCAAGGTGCGCGCGAGCCAGGGCTTCTTCACCATCGAACGCACCTGCCCCTCCTGCCACGGGCGCGGCGAGATCATCAGCGAGCCGTGTGCGGCCTGCTCCGGTTCGGGCCGGGTGACGAAGGAGCGCAAGCTGTCGGTGAATATTCCGGCCGGCGTGGAGGACGGCACGCGCATCCGGCTTGCCGGCGAGGGCGAGGCAGGCGTGCGCGGCGGTCCTGCCGGCGATCTCTACATCTTCCTGTCGATCAAGCCGCACGAGTTCTTCCAGCGCGACGGGGCCGATATTTTCTGCCGCGTGCCGATCTCCATGACGACGGCTGCGCTCGGCGGGCAGATCGACGTGCCGACGGTCGACGGCGGCAAGACGCGCGTGAAGGTGCCGGAGGGCTCGGAAACCGGCAAGCAGTTCCGCCTCAAGGGCAAGGGCATGCCGGTGCTGCGCTCGAAGGTGATGGGCGACATGTACATCCAGGTGGATGTGGAGACGCCCAAGAGCCTCACGCGGCGGCAGCGCGAGCTGCTCGAAGAATTCGAGAAGGAAAGCAACCGGGAGACCTCGCCGGCCTCGGCGGGCTTCTTCGCCAAGGTCAAGGAATTCTTCGAAGGCAAGACGGGGTGACGTCGTCGCGAAGTACCCGCTTGCGCATCCGGAGGACCGATTGTGCCTGCTTCATCGGCTGACTCGCGCGACCGTTTGTTCGTGGCGCTCGACCTTCCGTCGGTCGAGAAGGCGCGGCAGATGGTGGCGGCACTCGATGACACGGTGCAGTGCTACAAGATCGGTCTCGAGCTTCTCTTCGGCGGCGGTCTCGAATTCGCGCAGGGCCTCAAGGCGGCCGGCAAGACCATCTTCCTCGACATGAAGCTGCTCGACATCCCCAATACGGTCGAGAAGGCTGCCGCCAACATCGCCCGCATCGGCATCGACTATCTCACCGTGCATGGCGTCGACCGCAAGACGCTGGACGCGGCGGTCATGGGCCGCGGATCGAGCCGCCTCAAGCTGCTGGCCGTCACGGTGCTGACCAGCCTCGATGCGGCCGATCTGCGCGAGCAGGGGATTGCCGGCACCGACCCGTCCGAGCTGGTCCTGGCGCGGGCGCGGCTTGCGCGCGACGCCGGCTTCGACGGTGTCATTGCATCGGGCCAGGAAGCTGCCGCCGTACGGCATGCCGCGGGCGAGCCGTTCCTTATCGTGACGCCGGGCATCCGCCTTGCGGATGCCGAGGTGGGGCGCGGCGACCAGGCCCGTGTCGTAACGCCAGGTGCCGCCATTGCGGCCGGAGCGACCCACCTCGTGGTTGGGCGGCCGATCACCGCGGCGGCGGACCCGCGCGCCGCCGCCAAACGCATTCTCGATGACATCGCAAACGCAAAAGCCTGACGGAGAGGACAATGCCCAAGGGATACGTGATCGCGCGCGCCATTGTGACCAACCCCACCGCATGGAGCGCCTACGCGGCCAAGGCGAGCGATGCCATTAAGAAGTATGGCGGCAATCCCGTCGTTCGCGGCGGGCGCTGCGAGGTGGTGGAAGGCGAGGGGCGGTCGCGCAACGTGGTCATCGAGTTCGCCAGCTTCGAGGATGCGCGCAAGTATGCGCACTCGGAGGAATACGGCGCCGCGCGGAAACTGCGCGAGGGGGCCGGCGTCATCGATCTGGTGGTGGTGGAAGGCCAATAGCGTCCGCAGGCCGGCGTTTCCGGGCGGATTTGCGGACAATTGCGATGTGGCCCATCCTGCTCTAAAGGACTGGCCGGATTGCTGCCGCAAGAGCGGCCGGGACAGACATGGTTGCCGTACTCGACACAGTGCCGGTTTCAGCGCTCCCGGCGGGGATGGACAAGCCATCCCTGGCGGGGCTGACGCGCGCCCGGCTGGCCGAGGCCTGCGGGGCGGTCGGGGTCCCCGAGAAACAGGTGCGCATGCGCGTCAACCAGCTCTGGAGCTGGCTCTATGCGCGCGGTGTGACATCGTTCGACGCCATGAGCGACGTCTCCAAGGAATTGCGCTCGCGCCTTGCCGCCGCCTACTCGCTGGCGCGTCCCGAGATCGTCAGCGAGCAGGTGTCCGTCGACGGTACGCGCAAGTGGCTATTGCGGCTGCCGCGGCGCGGGCATGAAGCCCATCCGCCCGAGATCGAGACGGTTTACATCCCGGAGGCCGATCGCGGAACGCTGTGCGTCTCGAGCCAGGTCGGCTGCACGCTGACCTGCTCGTTCTGCCATACCGGGACGCAGAAGCTCGTTCGGAACCTGGAGCCGGAGGAGATCGTCGGGCAGATCCTGCTGGCGCGCGACCGCATCGGCGACTGGCCTGGCGCCGAGCCGCCGGACGACGGTCGCCTCCTGCCGACGACGGAGCGCAAGATCACCAACGTCGTGCTGATGGGGATGGGCGAGCCCCTCTACAATTTCGACAACGTGCGCGATGCCATGGACGTTGCGGCCGACGGCGACGG
>JBFWWW010000135.1:0-11023 GCA_050245975.1 Hyphomicrobiaceae bacterium | reverse complement strand
GAACGAGCGGACGAGGTCTTCGGCCTCCTCCTGCACCTCGATCTCGCTGTCGCGCAGGACGCGGAACGCGCCGTGGCTGCGCGCGATGAAGCCGGGGAAGAGCCGGCCGAGGAACATCGCGATCAGCGTCTCGATGCGGATGAAGCGGATATCCGAGGGGTCGGGGCCGGCGATCGACAGCGACGGCAGGCGCAGGAACCGGTCGAGCTGCGCCGGGATCGGCAGCAGCGCGTGCATCGTCTTGCCGTCCTTCTCGCGCTTCAGCTCCAGCCCGATGGTGAGCCCCCTGTTCTGGATGAACGGGAAGGGGTGCGCGGGATCGACGGCGATCGGCGTCAGGATCGGGAAGATGTGGGTGAGGAATTCCGTCTCCAGCCATTGCCGCTCTTCGGGTCGCAGCTGCTTGGCATCGACGAGCCGGATGCCGGCTTCGTCCATCTCCGCCTTGAGCGCCGTCCAGCAGGCCTGCTGGTCGCTGACGAGCGAGGCCGCGAAGCGGTTGATCTCGGCGAGCTGCTGCGGCGGCGTCAGCCCGTCCTGCGTCAGATGGCCGACGCCCGCCGTCACCTGGCCGTAGATGCCGGCAACGCGCACCATGTAGAACTCGTCGAGGTTCGAGGCCGAGATGGACAGGAACCGCACCCGCTCCAGCAGCGGATGATTGGTGTTGAACGCCTCCTCGAGCACCCGCCGGTTGAATTGCAGCCAGGACAGCTCGCGGTTGTAGAAACGCGCATGGCCGACGGGGGCCGTTTCCGCCGCCGCCTCGGTCCGCAACCCGCCGTCCTTCGCCTTTGACTTCGCCGTGCTCACACGAGCCTCCTCGTTCTGCGCCTCGTGGCGATAGGACATTGCGGTCTTTTCGCCTGCAGCCCGTTGTGAAGCCCGTTATGTAACAGATGGATGACAGGCTGAGCCATCCATCGGCAGTTGTCGTTACGACTGCCGGTCGGCAAGGGCTTCGGCCTGCGACAGCCGCTCCAGCACCTCGGCCGCAAGCGCCCGCGTGACGCGCCGGTGCGTTGCCAGGGCAAGTCGGTCGATACCGGCGACGATGCCCGCCGCCGCCGCCATCGACCGTTCCATCCGGCGGGCGATATGGCTGACGACGTGGGGCTCCACCGCGAGCTGGCGGTCGCTGAAATGCTTGACCAGAACGGCATTGAGCAGCGCATCGTCCGGCGGCTCGATGGTGACGACCGGCAGTGCCCTGAGCCGCGACCTGAGATCGGGAAGCGCCACATGAAGGTCGCCCGGCATGGCGCGCGAGGTCAGCAGGATCGAGAGGCGATGCTCGCGCGCGAGGTTGAGCAGATGGAACAACGCCCGTTCATCGGCAATGCCGGCGTGCAGGTCCTCGACCACCAGCGCCTTCTGCGTCGTCAGCGTGGCGGTGTCGGCCTCGCGCAGCGTCCGCGCCTCCACGCAGCCCGCATTCGAGCGCAACCGCCACACGTTGGCGATGTGCGTCTTGCCGGCGTCCGGCGGGCCCACGACGACCATCGCCCAGTGCGGCCAGTCCGGCCAGCGGTCGATCAGGTCCAGTGCCGCCTGGTTCGAGCCGCTGACGAGAAAATCCTCAGCACCCAGCGCGGCGCGATGCGGCAGGTTCAGCGTGAGCTGGCTCGGCTGGGACGGCGCGGACGTCATGGACCGATATCCCCGCCCGCGGCCGGCTTTGCGCCGCGGCCCTTGTACACGGTGCTGTCGAGATAGACCGACACGGCGAAGCGGACGAGCACACCCACCGCCGCGGCCACGGGGACCGCCACAAGCGTGCCGACGATGCCGAACAGGTAACTGAAGACGAACAAGGCGAAGATGACCCAGACCGGATGCAACCCCACCTTCTGGCCGACATAGCGGGGCGAAAGAAAGGCGACATCGAGCGCCATCCCCGCCACCAGAACCGCGATCACGTACAGGAGCGGCACGAAATTCGGCCAGAACTGCGCGATCGCGAGGCCCGATGCGACGAGCAGGCCGAGTGTCCAGCCGATGATGGGTATGAAGCCCAGCACGCCTGTCGCGATACCCACCAGCAATCCGTACTTGATGCCCGTCAGGCTCAGTCCGATGCCGTAGAAGATTCCGAGCAGGATGCAGATCGTGCCCTGGCCGCGCACGAACGCGGCGATGGCATCGTTGATCTCGGCGGCGAGCCTGCGGATCGTCGGCGCGGAATCGCGCGGCAGCCAGTGGTCGATGCGGTCGAGCATGGGATGCCAGTCGACCAGCAGGTAGAAGACCACGATCGGCGTGACCAGCAGAAGCGACAGGAAATTGACCAGCGCCAGCCCCTGGCTCCAGACCGTCGTCAGGATGGAGGTGATCGAGGTCGGCCAGCCGTTTTGCGCATCCTGGATGACGCGGTCGAGGCTCGCCTGCACGGTGGCGTACCGGTCGCCGAGAATATTGCGGCCGATCGATTCCACGCTGACCTTGAAGCTGGCGGCCAGTTCGGGAACCGCGGCGATGAACTGGCGCAGCTGGTCGATCAGCAGCGGCACCACGAACACCAGCGCCACGCCCAGCAGCACCGTGACGAACCCGATGACTAGCGCGGTGCCGACGACGCGGCTCAGCCCCATCGCCTGGAGCCGGTCCACGGACGGGCTGAGGAAGTAGGCGACGCCCATCCCGGCGACGAACGGCAGCATGATGTCCTTGAGCAGACCGATGACCGCAACGGTCAGGGCCACCATGATGATCCAGAACAGGATCTGCTTCTGCGCAAGCTGCATCGCGCCCCCTCCGCCACATCATACCCGCGGATCGGCGTCCCCCGCTTCATAGCCGGTCATATGCAAAATCCAGGACTTCAGGTAGACGCCGAGCGACACGAACGTGAGTATGCCCGTTATCCACACCAGCGCCAGGCGCAGCCGCCACAGTCCGAGCAGAAACGCGTCATCCGCGAGCACCGTGGCGGCCAGGATGAGCTGCGCCGTCGTGTTCGCCTTGCTGATGGCATGCGGCTTGATGACGACCGGGTGGTTCATCAGCCACGACAGCAGCACGGCCAGCACGATCAGGATGTCGCGGCTCACGACGGCGATCACCAGCCACAGCGGCAGCTCGCCGCGCACCCCGAGCGCGATATAGATGCTGACGATCAGCAGCTTGTCGGCCAGCGGATCGAGGTAGGCGCCCAGTTCCGTCTGTGAATTGAAGCGCTTGGCGAGATATCCGTCCACGGCATCGCTGATGCCGGCGCACACGAATACGGCAAATGCGGCCATCGTGTTTCCCGACAGCAGCAGCCAGAACACGACAGGTACCGCGATCACCCTTGCGAGCGTAATGAAGTTCGGAACGTTGATATTCACTGCAGGTCCGGCAGGAAGTTCGAATGGCCCGCCCGACGCGGGCCTTGGCGGAAACCTAGCGGCAGGCACCGGTCGCCGTCGAGGGCCGGCTCGACCGGGGCGGAAGGTATGCTCGCGGCCGGAATCACGGGGCCTGCAGCACCCAGGAACCGCTGACGTTGCGCAGGTTCAGCCCCTGCTGGGCCAATGCCGCGGCAAGCCGCTCCGGACCGCCCGGATAGCGCAGCGACACACGCGCGCTCCGGGCGGAAAGTCCTGCCACATCAACATCTTGGACGCCCGGCGTCCGGCTGAGCCGGCGGCTGATGTCCTGCCACTCGCCGATGCCGCGGAACTCGACCGCGATCCTCATCTCGCCGCCGCCGGGGCCCCCGCCTGCCCCTCCGCGGCCCTGCGTCGCCTTCCAGCGCCCTTCCAGGATGCCGTGCGACACCACGGCCGCCAGCTCGGCCGCATAGGCCGTGTCGTCCAGGCGATAGCTGCGCTGCAGCGCCAGCCGCCCGACGCCGTCCTGGCCGGCCAGCGTCACCTTGAGCTTGCGCCCCTCGGGTTCCGCCACCGCCAGCACCACCAGGTCGGCCTTGTACTCGAGCGCCAGCATCCGGTTGGCCGCCATGTCGCCGCCCGTCAGGGCCGCGAGCGACTCGAGGCTGATCTCCTTGCGCAGCGCCTCGATGCGCAGCGGCACGAGCGCGTGCTCGAGATCGAGGCCCTTCCAGGCGTTGGCCCAGACCTGCGTGTTGTCGGGCCCCGGCTTGCCGCCGGCCGTGCCCGGCTTCCAGATCGGCACGACGATGACCGGAGCGGCCTGCTCGTCGACGAAAGGAATCCCCTCCCGCCGCAGCAGCTCGCGCACGGCGTTCGGATCGAACGAGAAGTCGAGATTGGCGATGTAGTCGGTGGAGGAGTTGCGCTCCGCGCGCACCTTGTAGCCGTCGACGAGATTGGCAGCCTTCGTGTTCATCAGGCGCATCGCCTGCGCATAGGACGTCACCGGAACCAGCCGCTTCAGCAGCGACCGGAACGCCGCCTGCTGGCCGTCCGCCAGTGCCCGCTCCTTGGCAGCGACCGCATTTGCCGCGCTGGCCTCGACCGGATAGTTGCCGACCGTGAACACGGTGTCGGACGGTTCCGCAACGGCCGCGCCGGCGGCCGCCATGCACAGTCCCGCTGCGACCAGTCCGCGCCACCAGCCGGAGCCTGCGACGCCCGCCACCGCAACCATGACCCGCCCCAACCCCATCGCGACCGCAGCTCCTATCATGTTGCCGATCGTCCGCGCACTCTGCTATGCCCCATAACCCGCGCGCATTCGGGCGAAAGTAGGGACCGCATGGCCGCCTCCGGACGGGAACGGAACACACCCATCTCCTATCGCGATTCCGGCGTCGACATCGATGCCGGCAACGCGCTTGTGACGGCGATCAAGCCGCTGGTCAAGGCCACCCGCCGTCCGGGAGCGGACGCGGACCTGGGCGGCTTCGGCGGCCTGTTCGATCTCAAGGCCGCAGGCTTCCGCGATCCGATCCTCGTCGCCGCCAACGACGGCGTGGGCACGAAACTGAAGATCGCCATCGACACCGGCCGACACGACACCATCGGCATCGACCTCGTCGCCATGTGCGTCAACGATCTGGTCGTGCAGGGCGCGCAGCCGCTGTTCTTTCTCGACTACTTCGCCACCGGCAAGCTCGATCTCGCAACGGCGACGGCTGTGATCGGCGGCATCGCGGCCGGATGCCGCGAGGCGGGCTGCGCGCTCATCGGCGGCGAGACGGCGGAGATGCCGGGGATGTATGGCGGCGGCGACTACGACCTTGCCGGCTTCGCCGTCGGGGCCGCCGAGCGCGGCGCGCTTCTGCCGCGCTCCGACATCCTGCCGGGCGACGTCATCATCGGGCTTAGGTCCTCGGGCGTGCACTCGAACGGCTATTCGCTCGTGCGCAAGCTCGTGTCGGCGCAGGGTCTCGGCTGGTCCGCCGCCGCTCCCTTCGCGGCCGGCGTCTCCCTTGCCGAGGCGCTGCTCGCGCCGACGCGCATCTACGTCAAGCCGGTGCTCGCCGCACTGAACGCCACCGGCGGCGCGACCGGCGCCATCAAGGCGCTGTCGCACATCACCGGCGGCGGCCTGTCGGAGAACATTCCGCGCGTTCTTCCCGCAGGCCTTGCGGCCCATATCGACCTGTCGGCGTGGCGGGCGCAGCCCGTCTTCGCTTGGCTGGGCGCCGCTGCGGGGATCGACGGCGACGAGATGCTGCGCACCTTCAACTGCGGCCTCGGCATGATCGTCGTCGCCGACCGCGCGCAGGCCGACGCCGTGCTCGCTGCGCTGAGCGATGCCGGCGAGCAGGCCGTCGTGGTGGGCGAGATCGAGCCGGGACGCGGCGTGAAGTCCGAGGCCAAGGGCAAGGGCGAAGCCGAAGCCGTCCGCTATTCGGGCAACCTGGAGTTCGCGTGAAAAAACGCGTCGCCATTCTGATCTCCGGCCGCGGCTCCAACATGGTGTCGCTCGCCGAGGCCTGCCGCACGCCCGGCTATCCGGCCGAGGTGGCGCTCGTGCTGTCGAACCGGCCGGACGCCGCCGGCCTGGAACGGGCCCGGGCTGCCGGGCTGCGGACACTCGTCATCGATCACAAGCCGTTCGCAAGCCGCGACGCCTTCGACGATGCCGTCGACCGCGCGCTGGCCGATGCCGGCGCCGAGATCGTCTGCCATGCCGGCTTCATGCGCATCCAGGGCGACGCGTTCGCCAGGCGGTGGCTTGGGCGCCAGCTGAACATCCACCCTTCGCTGCTGCCCTCGTTCAAGGGGCTGCACCCGCACAAGCAGGCGCTGGATGCCGGCGTCCGCATCTCCGGCTGCACCGTGCATTTTGTCACACCGGACCTCGATTCCGGGCCGATCGTGGCGCAGGCCGCGGTGCCCGTCCTGCCCGGCGATGATGTCGCAGCCCTCGAGGCGCGCATTCTTTCGGCCGAGCATACGCTCTACCCGCTGGCGCTAAAGCTCGTCGCCACCGGAGAAATCACCATGGCCGGCATCGCCGCGACCCCGGCATCGCCGGTTAACCAACAGGCGCCGCTGTTCTCGCCTGCCCCCTGAGCGACAAGTAAACGGTGTTCGTCATTCCCGCACCACCCGGCGCCGAACTGGCGGCAGCAACGGCGTCGCTGTGGACGCGTTGTCCTTTACGGTGCTACGAGACACGCATGCACCGCGGCCGGACAAATAGCCGTCGAAACAAGGGCTAGGCCGGCGCTGCGTTGTCTGGGAGGAAGTGGGATCGTGGCGTCCGGCTTGGCCGGGCACGCGGTTTTTTTGCGCCCGCCGCGGCGCAGGAGGCCAACGGGCACGTTAAAAGCCAATGGAGCCGTCTGAGATGACCGTCATCCCCTCCCATGTAGACCAGCTCGGCGAGGAGCAGAGCATCTGGTTCAAGCTGACCCCTCTCCTGAAGGGTCCGTCGAACCCGATGTCGATCCTGATGCTCATGGGCGAGCGCTACGGCGGCGTCATCCCGATCAACATGGGCAACCAGCGCGTCGTCCTGCTGACCGAACCGGAGCACTTCAAGCGCGTGCTGGTCACGAAAGCCGACGACTACATCAAGTATTTCGACGGCCTGAAGCCCATTTTCGGCAAGTCGATGATCACGAACGACGGCGCGCTCTGGCAGAAGATCCGCATGCCGCAGCAGCCGGCGTTTCACCCGGACATGTTCGCCGAGTACATCCCCTACTTCCTGGCCGCCATCCGCACGAAGATGGACCTGTGGGCCAACCTTGCCCAGACCGGCGAGACGGTGGAGATGGTCGAGCAGACCTGGACGCTTGCCGCGGACATGATCTGCAAGGCGCTGTTCGACCGCGAGATGCCGTTCAATCCGCACTTCGTCTTCAAGTGCGTGAAGACCTACACCGACGTGATGAACCACAAGGCGATCCGCCTGAAGAAGGTCGCCGGCGAGGAGTTCGAGATCACCGAGGAAGACGCCGCCAAGGCGATGGAGGTCTGGGCCGGGGTGCCGCCCGAAGTGATCGCCGCCGATCCGCGCGAGGCGCGCGAGCGCACGCTTCTCAAGATGATCGAGGCCGCCGTCGCCGATCCCTCCATCCCGGAGTTCGACCAGGCGCAGGCCGTCGACGAGCTCAAGCAGTACCTGTGGGCCGGCACGGAGACGACGGCGCTCACGCTGGCCTGGGCGCTCTACGAGACCGCCAAGAGCCCCGAGGCCGCCGAGCGCATCCGCAAGGAAGGCGAGGCCGTCTACGGCGACCGCGAGCCGACCGCGGCGGACTACTCCGCCCTCGCCTATACGCGCGCCGTCATCCAGGAGACGATGCGCCTCTATCCGCCGATCTGGAGCCTGATCCGCACGGCCGCCAAGCCGGACGTCATCGAGGGCAAGGAAATCCGTCCCGGCGACCGCATCGCGCTCTTCGCCTACGGTGTCCATCACAGCCCGAAGTACTGGGAGGACCCGGAGGCGTTCATGCCGGAGCGCTGGATGGGCGATGCCGCCAAGAAGCGCAAGCCCTACACCTACCTCCCCTTCGGCGCCGGCAAGCGCTCCTGCATCGGCGGCGCCATGAGCCAGGTCGAGAACACGCTCGCCCTGTCGATCCTGCTGCGCCGCTTCCGGCCCGAGTACGTCGGCACCGAGCCGCCCGGCATCAACGCCACTGTCACGCTGACCCCCAAGGGCGGCCTCAAGTTTCGCATCCGCGAGCTGAGCTGACAAAATCGCGGGCAACGCCTCGCCCGCGATAGACGCCCCCTCTCTTCCGGCTACACTGGCCCTCGGCATGGCCGGGGCTGCCGCGCGCGTGCGCCCGGTTCGCCGCCGAGCGACATGGGGAGGCACCGGATGAATGAGGCTGTCCGCAAAGATCGCCCATCGCCTGCCGGCGTGGACCTGGCATCCGAGCCGGGGCTGCACAAGGTGGTCATCGTCGGCGGCGGCGCCGGCGGGCTGGAGCTCGCGACGCGCCTCGGCAACAAGCTCGGCCGCAAGCGCAAGGCTGCGATCACCCTTATCGACCGCAAGCGCACCCATCTCTGGAAGCCGCTCCTGCACGAGATCGCCGCCGGCAGCCTCGATCTCAACGTCCGCGAGATCGACTATCTGGCGCAGGCCTACTGGCACGGGTTCACCTATCGCATCGGGGAGATGACCGGCATCGACCGCGAGAGGCGCGAGGTGCGCATCGCCCCCTACGTCGACAGCGAAGGCCGCCAGGTGACGAACGACAGGTCCTTTCCCTACGACACGCTCGTCATCGCCGTCGGCAGCCTCACCAACGACTTCGGCACACCCGGCGTGAAGGCCAACGCCATCTCGCTCGAGACGCCGCAGGAGGCGGCGCGTTTCCATGCCCGCCTCGTCAACGCCTGCATCCGCGCCCACAGCCAGTCCGAGCCCCTGCGGCCCGACCAGCTCCACGTCGCCATCATCGGCGCGGGCGCCACCGGAACCGAGCTTGCGGCGGAGCTGCACCGCACCACGCGGCAGCTCGTGGCCTTCGGCCTCGACCGCATCGATCCCGACATGGACATCAAGATCACGCTCATCGAGGCGGCGAACCGCGTCCTGCCCGCACTCCCCGAGCGCCTGTCGGACGCTGCTGCGGAGCTGCTCGGCAAGCTCGGTGTCCAGATACGGACCTCGGCCCGCGTGTCCGAAGTCCTTCCACACAGCGTCAGGCTTGCCAGCGGGGAACTCATTCCGGCCGAGCTCATCGTCTGGTCTGCCGGCGTCAAGGCGCCGGACGTGCTGGCGAACATCGCCGGTCTCGAAACCAACCGCGCCAACCAGCTCGTCGTGCGCCGCACGCTGCAGACCACGCGTGACGACAGCATTTTTGCCATCGGCGACTGCGCCGCCTGCCCCTGGCCGGGTCACCCGGGCATCGTGCCGCCCCGCGCGCAGGCAGCCCACCAGCAGGCGTCGCACATGGTCGGCCAGATCCGGCGGCTGCTGGCCGGCGAGCCGCTGCGCGACTGGACCTATCGCGACTTCGGCTCGCTTGTGTCGCTGGGTGAATACTCGACCGTCGGCAACCTGATGGGAAAGCTGGTGGGCGGCAACCTGTTCATCGAAGGCCTGTTCGCGCGCCTGATGTACAAGTCGCTTTACAAGATGCACGAGCTGGCTCTGCACGGCCCGGCGAAAGTCTCGCTCGATACGCTTGCCCGCCTGATCACGCGACGCACGGAGCCGCATGTGAAGCTGCACTGACGCATCCGCGCGGCGACCGGCTCACCCGACAGCGGACAGCCCCTAGCGGCCCTTGGCCGACCGCCATTTGGCGAACTCGGCCTTCGTCTCGGCGTTGCCGGGATAGAGCCCGAAGATGCCGCGCCCGTCCCGCACCTTCTCGATGACGAAATCCTCATAGGCCGTCATCTCGAAGGCCTCTTCCGCCACCTCGTTGGCGAGATGCGCCGGAATGACAACGACGCCTTCCGCATCGCCGACGATGATGTCGCCGGGGAAAACGGGCGCATCGCCGCAGCCTATGGGCACGTTGAGGTCGATGGCGCGCTGCCGCGTCAGGTTGGTCGGCGGCGCCGGCCTGTTCTGGTAGACCGGGAAATCCATCTCCGCGATCTCCGGGCAGTCGCGAAAGCCGCCGTCGGTGACGATGCCGGCCGCCCCGCGCACCATCAGGCGCGTGATGAGAATGCCGCCGGCCGAGGCCGCGCGCGTGTCCTTGCGGCTGTCGATGACCATGACGTGCCCCGGCGGGCACTCCTCGATGCCCTTGCGCTGCGGATGACTGCGGTCCTCGAACACGCCGATGTGGTCGAGGTCCTCGCGCGCGGGGATATAGCGCAGCGTATAGGCCTCTCCCACCATGCGCGGCGGATTGGGGTTGATCGGCCGCACGTCCTGGATGAACTGATTGCGCAGGTTGCGCTTGAAAAGGCAGGTCGTGAGCGTCGCCACGCTGACGGCACGCAGCTTCTCCCGGTTCGCGGAGGTCAGGATCGGTGGCGTCATTGTTTCACCCGTTTGGCTTGCGCGGGTCGATGCGCGCGTGACAACGAAACTTCCCGTCAGGCCGCCCTGATCCAGACGTGGTTGTCGTGGAAGGCCGCGCCGCCGAACGGCGCCGGCTGATCGGCGCCGGTCAGTGTATTGATGCCTTCGCCGCCCTCGAACCGGTCATTGGGAATAATACCTTCGACGATCACGACGCCGCGGCAGACGCCGTCGAACGCGCTGGCATGCAGCCTGATCTCGCCGCGCTCGTTCCCCATCGCGATCTTCTGCCCATCGGACAGTCCCAGAGCCGCGATGTCCTCGGGGTGCATCAGCGCCAACGGCCGGCCGTGCTTGTCGATGCTGGTCGGCGTCTCGTTGAAGGTCGAGTTCAGGTAGTAGCGCGACGGACTTGTGGCGAGCCGGAACGGATGTGTTTCGTCGGCAAGCTCGATTGAGGTCCAGTAGTCGGGCAGCTTCGGCAGCGTCTCGACCGGCCCCATAGGCCCGTCATGCGCAACCGTCACCTTCGCCCAGTCCGGAGCGAAATGGAATTTCCCATCACTGTGGCCGAAGCCGTTGATGAAGTGCGAGGTCTCGAAATCCGGTTGCAGGTCGATCCAGCGGTTGGCGACAAGGTCCTCCCAGGTGCCGAGGCCCGACGCCTGCAGCGTCGCATCCAGGATCTCGGCCGGGCTCATCTCGAAAC
>JBFWWW010000134.1:0-11160 GCA_050245975.1 Hyphomicrobiaceae bacterium | reverse complement strand
GAGCCATCATCGATGACGATCAGCTCGAAATCAGGGAACGTCTGCGACAGGAAGCTGTCGATCGCGGGCTGAAGAAAAGCGCCGCCGTTGTAGACCGGCATCACGACGCTGATGACCGGCTCGCTCATCTGCGCTCAGCCAAGGTTTCGACGATCTCGCGGCAGCGAGCCAAAGCCGCGGCAATGTCGAAATGATGATTGCCGATAAAAAGTCCCTCGGCATCGATGCGGTCCGCGTTCGGCAATGGCCCGGGCACCGCATGGCGCAGGTGCTTGAGGACGGGGTTGAGCGTGAAGTTGCCGGCGACGATGGGGCGGGCCTCCACGCCCGCCTCGCGCAAGGTGGCGACAAGCTCGGCTCGGCGCCCGGCCAGCCGCCCGCGCAGGACCATGGCGAAGCCAAACCATGAGCTTTCACCGGTCTCGCGCTGGATCTGGATGTCTTCGCAATCGGCAAAAAGGCGCTGGAAGTGTGCCGCGTTGGCGCGTCGCGCAGCGACAAGTGCCGGCAGCTTCCGAAGTTGCGCCCGGCCGATAGCACCCGACATCTCGAGCGGCCTGACGTTGTAGCCAGGCAGAACGAAGCGGAAGAGCCGGACGAAATCGTCCACTTCGATATTGAGATGGCTGTCGGCCGGCTGCTCGCGCAGCCACCCGTGCGCCCGCAGAGACACCATGGTGTTGTAGAGCGCGGTATCGTCCGTGACGATGACGCCGCCCTCCATCGTGCTGATGTGGTGCGAAAAGAAGGTGCTGAAAGTTCCCGCCAGCCCCCACGTGCCGGCATCGCGGCCGTCGACGCGGGCGCCCATCGATTCGCAGTTGTCCTCGATCAGGGTCAACCCGCGCGCATCGCAAAGCGTTCTCAATCCATTGAGATCGCAGGGATTTCCAAGGAGATTGACGGCCAGGACCCCGCGCGTGCGATTGGTGATTGCTGCCTCGACATCGGCAACGCGCATGTTCAGCGTCTCCGCATCGACATCGACAAAGCGCAGCTCCAGGCCGAGCTGGTGCACCGGATAGAAGGTGGTGCTCCAGGACACAGCGGGAACGATGATCTGGTCGCCGGGCTCGAACGGTTTCTTCGGATGATAGAGCGCGCCGGCAAGCGCGATGAGGTTGGCGGACGATCCCGAATTGACCATCACGGCATGGCGCGCCCCGAAGTGGGCCGCGAACTGTGTCTCGAAGGCACGCACCTCCCGGCCCATCGTGAAGCGCCGCGAAGCGACGACGCGGTCGATGGCGGCCAGCTCCTCCGCATCCCAGGTCTCGGTGGCGAGCGGCAGCAACGGCGAAGCTGTCATGGTGTGCCCGCCTCGTAGAACGCAATCGTCTTCTGCAGACCCGCGCGCAGATCGGTGGCCGGACGCCAGCCGAGCGCTTGAGCTTTGGTGCTGTCCATCAGTTTCTGCTTCATGCCCGTGGGACGCGCGAGATCGTGGCGAAACTCTCCGCGAAAGCCGGCAAGGTCGGCGACGACGCGGTAGTAATCGTTGACGCTGTGGTCGCCGCCGGCACCCACGTTGATCATGTCGGGCAAGCGCTCGCTGTGCACGATGTGGTCGAGAACGAAGCCGGCCAGGTCGTCGACATACAGGAACTCACGACGCGCCATCCCGTCGCCCCAGATCTCGATGCTTGCCGCGTGGTCGCGCACGGCGGCGACAGTCTTGGCGATGACAGCGGCAACGAGATGGCTGCGTTGCGGATCGAAGCTGTCGCCCGGGCCGTAGAGATTCGACGGGATCACGGTGCGGTAGGCGAGGCCGTCCTGCCGCGCGATGTAGGTCGCAAGCCGTGCCCCGGCAATCTTTGCGAGCGCATACCCTTCATTGGTCGGCTCCAGCGGCGCCGTCAGAACGTCCTCCTCCCGCAGCGGCCGCTCGAGATCCTTCGGGTACATGCAGGATGAGCCGAGATAGATCAGGCGCCGGACACCGCCCTTGCGCGCCGCATCGATCGTGTTCAGCGCCACAGCCATGTTGTCGACGAGGAATCCTGCCGGATCGGCAACGTTGGCTTGAATGCCGCCGACGCGGGCTGCGCCGTGAATGACCGCCTCCGGCGCGATGTCGCGGATCATCGCTGCCGTTGCGCGCGTGTCGGACAGGTCATAGTCGGACCGTGTCGGTGCCACCAGCTCGATGCCGTCGCGGCCGGCCGCGCAACGCAGCAGCGCACGCCCCACCATACCGCTCCCGCCTGTCAGCAAGATCCGCATGCGATCCTCAGCCATCGTCCCGGAGGCATGCCAAGTTCGGGGGCCAAGTTCAAGGGCGCAAATCGCGGACGTTCAGACAAGAACCCATCCCGGAGGAATAAGATCGCCCGTGTACATCGTCAGGAGCTGCCGGCGGGTAAACCAGTTGCGCGGCGCGACCGTAACCCCGTCAGCTCGCGGATCGAGCCAGGCCCCCCACCAGCTGAAGCTGCTGTTGGCGATGATTTTGTGGCGGCAAGCTCCGATGATGTGCATGTCGTCCAGCGTCGTCGTGCCGCTCACGCTGATGGCATCCACGTCGGCCGGGACAAGCTCGCGTGCGGCATCGGGCTCGTCCGAAACGACGAGGACCCGGGCGCCGGGAACCGATCGCGCCACGAGCGCCAACGCGCGCTCGTAATAGTCCCGGCCCATGAGCCCGTGATAGGCCGTCGTCGCGGCATCGTGCGCATAATCGCCGCGCCGGACGTGCATGGCGATGGTGCCGTCGCCAACGGCCATCGCTGCAAACCGCCGCCCTTCGTCCGATAGATGCGGGACGAGGTTGAAACGCGCCCGGACCCTGTCGGCAATCGGCGCAAAATACAGCCAGGATTGAAAGTACCCGTTCAGGTAGACATCGCCCTGAACAGTTTCGAAGCGGTCGTCATAGTGGAAGCCGCGTTCCCGGAATACTGCCCCCGGCCATTCCGGCGGCGCGTCACTCCTTGCCGCGCCGAGACCCAGCAGGCGACTGAGGCGCGACCGCCGCAGCGGCGGCGAGAAGGCATGCACCGGAACCGAGAAACCAAACGAATCGAGCTGGTACGTATGCGTCGAATGGGTAGCGAAATATCCCGCATCTAGCTCAAGTCGAGCACCGATGCGGCTCGCCAGCGCCATGCCGGCTGCGGCTCCAAACATCTGGTTCCCCAGGCCGCCGACGATGCGCACGCAGACGCGGGGTGGTACGGCCTCAGTCGTCATCATGCGGCACTCAGCGGGACCGCAAACAACAATGACGGGCGAGGCGGTCCATAGTAGGAGTCCTGTCGGTTCCGGAAGAATCGAGCGGCATACTAGGAGGTCGGCGCAATATGGTCCACGTCTGGGTGATCCCGCCCGATGAAGCCGACGCCGACATGTTTCACACGCCGCGCGATCCGTGGGCGTGGGGCTCGGCATTCTGGAATGTGGTCGCGCGCCGTCTCTCCGCCGAGGGTTACGAGATCGACACCATCCAACGGGCCTCCGGACCGCCCGCCGCAGATTCGCTCTATCTCGTCATGAACGTGCCGCAGGCGTTGCGGAAGCGGACCACATCGAGCTTTTCAAAGCGCATCCGGCACACCCGGCGCATGCTGACATGGCCCTACTACGCCCTGGTGCCGCGCCTGCTGGCGAAAGGGCTCGGGCCCCGGATGGCCCTGATGCTGTTCGAGCCGGCCTGCGTCATTCCCGACAACTTCGATACAGCGCTCCATGCGCGATTCGGCGCGGTTTTGACCTGGAGCGACGACCTGATCGCGCGCGGTCCGCCCTACTACCGGTTCCGGTTTCCCTATCTCGTCAAATCGGCACCGCTACCGGGGCCGGCTTTCGAGGAGCGCAAGCTGCTCGCCGCCTTCATGGCCAACAAGACATCCACGCATCCTTTGGAGCTCTATTCCGCGCGGCGCGATGTCCTTGCCTATATGCAGGCACACGCGCCGGTTGACTTCGACCTCTATGGCGCCAAGTGGAGCACGGCCGAGGCCTGCTGGCGCGGCTATGTCGACGACAAGCACGCGGCCTACAGCCGTTATCGCTTCGGGCTGTGCTACGAGAACATGCGCGACACGCCGGGCTACGTGACCGAAAAGATCTTCGACTGTCTCGCGGCAGGATCGGTACCGGTTTATTGGGGCGCACCCAACATTGCCGACTACGTTGATCCCGACACGTTTATCGACCGCAGGCAGTTCGCCTCCATTCCCGACCTCATCGCCTACCTGAGATCTGTCACACAGGAACGGTGGGAGGCTTATCGCGAGGCCGGACAGCGCTATCTCGCGAGCGGGCGCCTTGACGAATTCGGCCCGGAGCGCGCCGCTGATAACCTGCTGCCGGCTCTTCAGCAGCTTGGGCAGACAGGCGCGACGCGCGTACGCGCGTCAGGAGGGTGAGGTGGGGCTCAACCTTATTCGCTGGGTCAGCGATTCCCACTATCGGTCCTTCAAGCGCTGGAAATGGGCTGCCGGCGACCGTACCTTGCGGTTCGACTATCCTCTGTCGAGCACGAGCATCGTTGTCGATGCCGGCGCCTACATCGGCGACTTCGCGCGCGAGATTGCAGACCGCACCGGGGCAACAGTGCATGCCTTCGAGCCGATCTCCGAATTCGCCGAGGTGGCCCGCAAGGAGCTGGCGCATCGGCCGCGCACGCACGTCCACACGTTCGGACTGTCCGACCATGACCACACGGCGAGCATCACACTCGATGGCGACGCATCGAGCACGCTGCGGTCTGCCGCCCAAAGCGTCAGCGCGAAATTCCGCGATGTGGTGGCAGTGTTGGACGAACTGGGCCTAAAGCAGATCGACCTGATGAAGATCAATGTCGAAGGCGGCGAATACGCCATCTTGCCACGCCTGATCGAAACCGGTGCAATTCGGCGCATCACCGATATCCAGGTGCAGTTCCATCTGATCGATGAAGAGAGCCGCGCACGCTACCGGCGCATCGCGGACGGCCTTGCCGCCACACATCGCCTGGTTTGGCGCTATCCGTTCATCTGGGAGAACTGGCGCCGCATCGGCGCCGACGGGGCGCACAAGCCGCGCGCCTGAAGGCCATTTTGGAGCGGGCGAAGGGATTCGAACCCTCGACCCCAACCTTGGCAAGGTTGTGCTCTACCCCTGAGCTACACCCGCGTCCGAAAATGCCAGAGCCCGGCGCCTGCTGGTCTAATTTGGCGCGGACCGCTGGTCTTATGCAGCAAAGGCTTCCGATTGGCAAGCCAGCCCGCGATCGCCGCCTTGCGCCCGCCAATGACGGGCGATAGGACAGGTTTCCGCCCTATCCCGGTAGTCTGCGTCCTCCCCATAAGACCCTCGAAAAGACCCTCATGCCCGCCACGCGCCAGGACCTGCTCGACCGCTTCGCTTCACTCGGGATCACGACGGAGACCGTCGATCACGTGGCGGTTTTCACGGTCTCGGAGAGCACGCACCTCAAACGTGACATTCCCGGCGGCCACACCAAGAACCTGTTCCTGAAGGACAAGAAGGATCGGTTGTTCCTGGTGGTCGCGCTCGGCGATGCCGTCATCGACCTGAAGACGCTGCACAAGCGCATCGGCTCCGACCGCTTGAGCTTTGGCAAGGCCGACCTACTTATGGAGGTGCTGGGTGTGCTTCCGGGTTCGGTGACCCCCTTCGGCGTCGTCAACGATGTTCACCGACGGGTGACGGTCATTCTGGACGCGGATATGATGCGCCATGAGCGGCTTAACTACCATCCGCTCGAAAATACGGCGACAACCGGTATCGCGCGTGATGACCTTGTGCGGTTCCTCAAGGACACCGGGCATGAGCCGCGCATTCTGGCCGTAGCCGAGCCGGCCGCGACCTGAGCACCGGCGGCGAACAAAATATTGGCCCTTTGGCCATCTGCAGGGTTGGCCATACGCGGCCAGGGAGACAGGTATGGATCTGAGTACGAAGGCCCCCGGCGCAAGCGCCGAAGTCATCAAGGACTCGACGACGGCATCGTTCGCCAAGGACGTGCTCGAAGCGTCGCGGGACGTTCCGGTCATCGTCGACTTCTGGGCGCCGTGGTGTGGACCGTGCAAGCAGCTCACACCCATCCTGGAGAAAGTGGTCCGCGCGCAGAACGGCAAGGTCCGCATGGTCAAGATCAACATCGACGAGCACCCGGCACTGGCAGGCCAGCTGCGTGTGCAGTCGATACCGACCGTATATGCCTTCCGGGATGGCCGGCCGCTCGATGGTTTCATGGGCGCCCAGCCTGAGAGCGCGATCAAGGCCTTCGTCGACCGGCTCGTCGGCGAGGATCAAGTCGCGGACCTGGCCGCGGCACTGGCAGAAGCCGATGCGGCGCTCGAAGCCGGCGACCCGCAGGGAGCGGCCGAAATCTACGCGGCCATCCTGCAGGAAGACCGTCAGAATGTCGGCGCCTTGGCCGGCCTTGCTCGCTGCTACCTCAAGAGCGGCGACGTGGCCCGGGCCGAGCAGACGCTCGCGCTGGTGCCCCCTGACAAGCGCGAGAGCGGCCCGGTTTCATCCGTGCGCGCTGCCATCGAGCTTGCGCAGCAGTCCGCCAGCGCCGGCGACGTGGCCGCGCTCGCCGCCAAGGTGGAGGCGGCACCGGCCGATCATCAGGCGCGCCTCGACTACGCGCGTGCGCTTGTCGCCTCCGGCAAGAAGGCTGAAGGCCTCGATCAGCTTCTCACGATCATCCGTCGCGACCGCAAGTGGAACGAGGAGGCCGCGCGAAAACAGCTCGTCCAGCTGTTCGAAGCCTGGGGACCCAAGGACCCCCTGACGCTCGACGGCAGGCGCCGGCTGTCGTCTCTGCTGTTCTCCTGAACCGGAGGTCATGTGCCCATTCTTGCGGAACTCTACAGGGATGCCAGGGACCTGCCCGAGCGCATGCCCGTGCTTCCGCTGCAAGGGGTCATTCTGCTGCCGCGCGCCGTTCTGCCCCTGAACATCTTCGAGCCGCGCTACCTCGAACTCGTCGACGACGTGCTGGCCAGGACGCGCGTGCTGGCGATCGTGCAGCCTGAATCGAGCTCGACCGAAGAAGAGTCGCCGCCCGGCAAGTCCGTGCCGCTGCGCCGGGTCGCCTGTGCCGGTCGCCTGACGGCTTACCAGGAGCTGGACGACGGCCGCATCATCATCACGCTCACCGGCATCGCTCGCTGCGAGCTGCGGGAAGAAATCCCCACCGATAAGCCCTACCGGGCTTGCGCCGTGAGTTTTGAACGCTTTGCCGCAGACTTTGCACAGGGCGCAGGAGAGGACGACGTCAACCGGCAGGATCTGATCCGCACGCTCAAGGCATATCTCGAAGCCCGCAGCCTGCGCGCGGACTGGAGTGCCATCTCCAAGTCGACCAACGAAAGCCTCGTCAATTCGTTGTCGATGATGAGCCCTTACGGGCCGGAGGAAAAGCAGGCGCTGTTGGAAGCCTGCGATCTCAAGACACGCTCGGAAGTGCTGGTCGCGCTGGCGGAAATGGAATTGGCCGCATCCGGCACGGGCGGTGGGGGCTCGACGCTGCAATGACCGAAGCCGCCGCATGACATCCGAGACGCCCGAGCCTCCACGGCCCGACCCGAAGTTGTTGGAGCTGCTTGTGTGTCCCTTGACGCGCACATCCCTGGTCTATGACGAAGCTCGCCAGGAGCTCATCAGCCGCGCGGCGCGCCTTGCCTATCCGATCCGGGACGGCATCCCGATCATGCTGCCGGACGAGGCGCGCAGCCTCACGGATGATGACCTGCGCGGACGCTGAATTCTGCCGAAAATCGAAAATGCGTGCCTGATCGCGGCGCCGGTCAAGACCAGGCGAAGGCGACCTTCTCGAGCTTCGCACCACCGATGCTATCGACCGTGCTCGCGATCGGCCGGCCGCCGCGCCGCCAGTAGAAAGCGCAAGCCGAAGAATTCTCCACCAGCGCCCAGACAATCAGACCCGCCAGCCGGCGCTGATCGAGCCCGTGCCGGCAAGCCTCGAACAGGTACTCGCCGAAGCCGAGCCCCTGATGGGCGGGATCAAGGTAGAGCTCGTATATCTCGCCCTGGTAATTGCCGCGGATGCGCGACGGTCCGAACGTGGCGTAGCCTGCCAGCTTCCCGCACACTTCCAGCACCAGCGTGCTGTCGCCGGAGCGGATGGCGCCGCGCCACCAGTCGGGCCCGCGACGCCTGATCATGTTGTCGAGGTGCAATTGCGGAATGATGCCGCGATAAGCCAGCAGCCAGGACTCCTTGAAGAGCCGCGCGAGCGGTCGCGCGTCCTCGGCGTGTCCCTTGCGTATGCGAACGTCCAGGCTGTGCTCAAGCATGACACGAGTATAGCGGCATCAATCGCGTCTGGCTCGCACGATCTGCAGGGGGATGTCGTGTGCCCGTATCGGGAAAAGACGAAGGCCCGGTCCCTTGCGGGAACCGGGCCTCTGCGTGCTGACGAAACCGATGCCTCGGCCCGTCTGCGTCCCTCTAACTCAGTGTCGCGGTCAGTCGACCTTCTTGGCCTGCTCGAAGGCCTTCGTCGCGGCAGCATTCATGGTCTCGAGCGTGCTGCGTGCAACCTTCGCCGACAGCTCAAGGAATTCCTTGGTCTGATAGCTGGCGACCTCAAGCTGCTTGCGGGCGAATTCGACCTGCAGCCGGACGGCCTCAGGGAGCGACTTCGCGCGGGCAACGGCGGCGGCGGCTTCGAATGCGGCCTCGGTGTTGGCGGCGGCATTCTGGATGGCCTTCTCGCCGAGCGACTTGGCGGCCGATGTGGCGGCAAGGACAACGTCCTCAGTCGCCTTGGCGCCGTCCTTCGCGACGGCCGAGAACTTGGCATAGGCGTCGCGGCTCTTGGCCACGCTCTCCTCGGCGAACATCTGGACGTTCTCGGGAATGCGAGCTTCGCGGGCGGCTTTCAGGAACTCGTCGGCCTGGAAATTGAAGGGCATGTTCATGGCGGTTCTCCGGTGCGGGTCTAACCAGCGGTCAGGTGTCCCGCTGTGTTGCACTCTATGTAGGAGAGCCGTTTGTGCATTGCAATATGAAATGGTGCATTGCGTCTAGTACTTTCGTATATGTCGAGCGCTGCTTATAATATGCCATTGATTTTACGCGTATTTATCCATTAAACATCATGCTGCATCGCGAAATAACTACCGTTACAAGCGATGGAAGACGTCGCGATACCCCATTGCGGCGGGATCGAACAGGATGTCCGTCGGCCGCAGTGTTCTGGCGAGTGCCAGCCCCTCGAGGGAGCGGCAGCGTGAGAGTGCCACGTAGGCTTGTCCGTGGGCGAATGTCCCCCGGCCCAGGTCGATATAGACCCTGTCCAGCGTCAGGCCCTGGCTCTTGTGGATGGTCAACGCCCAGGCCAGACGCAGCGGAAACTGCTTGAAGGTGCCGGCCACGCTTTCGACGATCTTCTGCGACGCCTGGTCATAGGCATAGCGACGTTGTTCCCAGGCCACCTGCTCGAGTTCATATTCGCGTCCCTCCACGTCGATCCAGACGCGATTGTCCTCCAGGCGCGCAATCCTCGCGACCGTGCCATTGACCCAGCGCCGGTCCGGATCGTTGCGCAGGAGAATGATCTTGGCACGCGGCTTGAGGACAAGAACCGCATCGGTCGGGTGCGCCGAGTCGTTGAACTCGCCGGTCATGCCCGCGCGGTATTCGTGCGCCTTTCCGGGAAGAGCTTCCAGATAGGCCGAGTTGATGCGCTGCGCGGCTGCGTTCGTGGGGGTGAGGATGACGAACGCCTCGCCCTCCGACAGCGTGCGAATAGGAGCGACACGCTCGTTGAGCAGTTCGAGGTCCGACTCCTCCGCTTCGCCGTCTCGCACCCGATTGAGAAGGTGGATCAGCGCCTCGTCGCTCTGCCGGAATACCTGCGTCAGCTCGAGCAGCGTCGTGCCGGCCCCCTCCTGCAACGCCGGAACGGAGAAGAAGAACGGCCCGCCGTAGGACGATTCCAGGTGGTTCGCGACTTCCGCTTCCTGGATCACCGGCGGAAGCTGATGCAGGTCCCCGAACAGCACGAGCCGGACGCCGCCGAAAGCCTCGCGGGGCCGTCCGCGGTTCACCCTGAGCGACTGGTCGATGGCCCACATCAGATCGGAGCGCACCATCGACACCTCGTCGATGACAAGGAATTTCAGGCGGCGCATGACGCGGCCGTTGCGGCTGCGGCGAATATCGTCGGGCCGGATCAGCCGCGGCGGAAAGCCGAAGAACGAATGGATGGTCTGGCCGCCGACATTGACGGCCGCCAGGCCCGTGGGCGCCACCACCACCATCTCGTCGTGCACCAGCTCCTTGAGGGCGCGGAGAAGCGTGGATTTGCCCGTGCCGGCGCGACCGGTCACGAAGAGATGGCCATCCTCCTCATTGAGGAATCGCAGCGCAGACAGAAACTCGTCGGTTGGCTTGACGCTGTCGGGCCAGGGCTCCGGCGACAGAGGTTGCGATGTCGATGCGGTCACGCAGGACCACTCCTGAATGCATGAGCCTGTCTGGCGATGCACCCGGCAGCCGCAGTCAGATGCCGCGCCCGCCGGAAACGTCGAGCAGCACACCGGTAACGTAGCTCGCCTGATCCGAGCAGAGCCACACTACGGCTTCCGCGACCTCTTCGGGCTTTCCACCGCGCCCCAGGGGAATGCCGGGCACCGCCTTCGCCATCCGATCGCCGACACCGAAGCTCTTGTGAATATCGGTCGCGATCATGCCGGGCCG
Organism: Hyphomicrobiaceae bacterium; assembly: GCA_050245975.1. Classification (GTDB taxonomy): domain Bacteria; phylum Pseudomonadota; class Alphaproteobacteria; order Rhizobiales; family Hyphomicrobiaceae; genus JBFWWW01. The sequence continues at coordinate 471 of JBFWWW010000134.1, read as the reverse complement.
CACGGCGTTCACGCGCACGCCCTCGGCCGCCAGCTCCTTGGCAAGACCGACGGTCAACGAGTCGATCGCGCCCTTGGTGGCCGCGTAATCGGTTGCTTCGTGATTCCCACCGAGCTTTGCGGCGATCGACGACATGTTGACGATCGCGCCGCCCTTCCCGCCCAGTCGCGTGGACATGCGGCGCACGGCCTGCTGCGCGGAAAGAAACGCGCCCAGGGTGTTGATTGCGAAGATGCGCTGCAGCCGGTCGAGATCGATATCGACGAACCTGGCTGCCGTCCTGGCGATGCCGGCATTGTTGAAGAAGGCGTCGAGCCGGCCGAATTCGGTATCGACGGCCGCGAACAGGCGCTCGATGTCACGAGGCTCGCCAACGTCCGCCTTGACGACGAGAGCCTTGCGCCCCGCGCCGCGCACGTTTTCCGCAACCGCTTCGGCGGCCGCTCTGTCGGCGGCATAGTTGATGGCGAC
>JBFWWW010000133.1:0-11166 GCA_050245975.1 Hyphomicrobiaceae bacterium | reverse complement strand
GGTGGAGACATAGCCGTCGAACGGACCGACCGCGCCGAACACCAGCGTCCTGCGCGCGAAGTAGCAGGCGTCGCTGACGAGGTAGCGCGTGGCGAAATTGTCCGAGCCGTCGGCAACGATATCGTAGCCGCCGATCAGCTCCAGCGCGTTGGCGGACGTCAGGCGTACGGAATGCGTCTCGACGCGCACGTGCGGATTGAGCCGCGCGAGCGTATCGCGCGCGCTTTCGGTCTTCAGCGCGCCGACATGATCCGTGTCGTGCACGATCTGCCGCTGCAGGTTGTCGAGGGACACCGCGTCGTCGTCGACGATGCCGATCGTGCCGACGCCCGCGGCTGTAAGATAGAGCGCCATGGGCGCGCCGAGGCCGCCGGCCCCGACCAGGAGCACGCGCGAGCCCTTGAGCTTCTGCTGGCCCTGGCCGCCCACCTCGCGCAGAACGAGGTGGCGCTTGTAGCGGGCGATTTCATCCTGACTGAGCTGCACGGATCGACCTTCGCATGCCGGCTGCCCCGCAGCCCTAGTAGCACATATTGTCCCTGAAACGGCACCGCGCCGAGCTGACGCCCGGCGCGGCACTATGGCTCATGCAGAGCTTGGTTACTTTGCCACGTAGTTGCGGTGGAACCAAGCGCCCTTGGGGCTGCGCGCCTCCACGTAGAGCGCCTTGTCGCCGTCCCTCACCTCCTGCCGCATCGCCGCGAGGTCCTGCTCCTGCGCCTTGCCCTGCTCGGCGACCTTCAGGAACGCGGCCACATCGCCGACCGCGGGGGCCGCGCTCTGCGCCGAGGCCCGGCCGCGCTCGCCGATGGCCTCCGTCACGCTGGCGGCAAGCAGCTTCGGCCACATCTTCCGGAACAGGGCATTGGAGGGATAGGTGTCGCCGCTGTTGAGCTTGCCGTTGACGGCGAACACGTAGCCGACGATGTCCGCCTCCTTCTCGCCGGCGGACGTCAGGGCGGCAATGTATGCGCCACGCGCCTGGTTCACCTTCTCGTTTTCGAGCGACAGCTGCAGGCTGGTGGCGGACTGGGGCGCCGCCACCGGCGCATTCACGCCGCCGGACAGCTTGCGCTGCGTCTGCGCCACCGATGCCCACACCTCCTGCTGGCGCCGCGCAACCTCTTCGTGGCGCCGGGCCTCGGCCTGGGTGGGGTCAGAGGCCATTGCGCGCGGCGCCTTCATGGCGAGCTTGGCCTCGCGCGAGGGCATCGCGCTCGCCGCGCTGGCGAATTTCGTGCGGTCCTCCGTGCCTCGCGACGCCCATCGGCCCTGCTCGACGCAGAACGACGCGATCGGCACCTTGCCGGATTTCGGCGGCAGGATCAGGCTGACGGTCAGCACGCGGTCCTGCTGTCCGCCCTTCACGATATCGCCGGACTGGATGAAGACGTCCTCCGAGCCGAGATTCTCGATGCTCAGCTCGTTGACCTTGCCGGTCTCGGTGACGACGGCGCTGCCTTTCATCAGCGCCTCCTGCAGCGTCAGCGGCGCGGGGCCGGGCACGCTCGTGCCGTGCACGAAATAGAGAGCGAGGTTGTCGAAGGTGAAGGGGCCGCTCAGCCGCGGCGCGGAATCGGCAAAGGCGGCGCGCGGCGTGGACGCCGCGGTGGCGAAAGCAACGGCCAGAATGGGAGCAACAGACCAAATACGCATGACAGAACCTTTCCCGCAAATCGTTTGATTCAGGAAGAGATGCTCTGTCTACGCTCTATTTGCGGCTTATCGCCGGTGGCGGCACGGCAGAAGCGTGATCAGGTCGTGTCGCGCCGCGGGCGCCCGCGCGGCGGTCGCGTGCCGTTCAGTGGGCGGAAGGGTGTCAGGTCTGCGGCTTTGCCGCGTCATCGTTAAAAAGCGCGCTCGAGAAGTAGCGCTCCGCCGACGAGGGCGCGAACGTGACGATCGTCTTGCCCGCCATGTCCTCGCGCGCCGCCAGCGTCAGCGCGCCGGCAAGGTTGGCGCCGGTCGAGATGCCGCCGGGGATGCCCTCCACTCGCGCCAGCAGCCGCGCCATGTCGAAGGCCATCTCGTTCGGCACCTTGATGACCTCGTCGATCAGGTCGGTCTGCAGCACCGGCGGCACGAAGCCCGCGCCGATGCCCTGGATCGTGTGCGGGCCCGGCTCGCCGCCCGACAGCACGGGGCTGGCGCTCGGCTCGACGGCGATCACCTTGAGGTCCGGCAGGCGGCTCTTGAGCACCCGGCCGCAGCCGGTCAGCGTGCCGCCCGTGCCGACGCCAACCACCAGCGCATCGAGCTTGCCGCCGGTATCGTTCCAGATTTCCTCCGCCGTCGTCAGCTCGTGGATCAGCGGGTTGGCCGGATTTTCGAACTGGCTTGGCATCACCGCGTCCGGCAGCGATTTCAGGATCTCCTCCGCGCGGGCGATCGAGCCCTTGATGCCCTTCTCGCGCGGCGTCAGCTCCAGCTCGGCGCCGAGGTGGGCGAGGATCTTGCGCCGCTCGATGGACATCGAGTCCGGCATCGTCAGGATCAGGCGATAGCCGCGCGCCGCGGCCACGAACGCCAGCGCGATGCCGGTATTGCCCGACGTGGGCTCGACCATCACCGTCTTGCCGGGCGTCAGCTTCCCCTGCGCCTCCAGCACATCGATCATGGAGACGCCGATGCGGTCCTTCACGCTCGACAGCGGATTGAAGAACTCGAGCTTCATCAGGATGTCGGCATTGACCGACGCCGCCGCCCGCAACCGCTGCAGCCGCACCAGCGGCGTGTTGCCGATCGTCTCGGCCACGCTGTCGTACACGCGTCCCCGACCCCAGGAGGCCACGCCCTGGATCGTCTTGATGTCCTGGCTGTCAGCCATGATCAGGCACTCCGCGCTGTCGTTTCGATTGCTTCCGGGGTCGCGCCTGCCGCCGCGCAGGCCCGCACACCACTCAGCACATGGCGGTCACGCTGTCGACCGTCAAGGCCCGGTCAGGACGACCTCTTGCGCCGTGCCTTGGCCTTGGCTTTCACGGCCGTCTTTGCTGCCCGCCTCTTGCGGCCGGTTCCCGTCGAGCCGAAGCCGCCGGCGCCGCGCGCCGTGGCCTTCGCGGCTTTCACCTCCACGAGGCTGGCGTGCGAAACAGGCTGGATCACCACCTGCGCGATCCGGTCGCCGCGCACGATGGCGAACGGCGCCTCGCCCAGGTTGACCAGCAGCACCTTCACCTCGCCGCGGTAGTCGCTGTCCACCGTACCCGGGCTGTTGAGCACCGTTACCCCGTGGCGCACGGCCAGCCCCGAGCGGGGACGGACCTGCGCCTCGTATCCCGCCGGCAGCTCGATCACCAGGCCGGTCGGGATGAGGACCCGCCCGCGCGGCCTCAGCTTGACGCGCTCGTCCTCGCCGAGAGCTGCCACCAGATCGAGACCGGCAGCGCCCGCCGACTGGTAGGCCGGCAGCGGCAGCCCGCGCCCATGGGCGAGGCGCACGACCTTCACGCGGACGGCACGACCCCGGGTCGCTTTCTCGCGGCTCATACGCTTGCCGTCGTCAAGGCAAGCGTCTCGGCGATCTCTTCCATGAGTCGTTGTGCGACGGCCTGCTTGTCCATCTCGGGCCAGCTTTCCACGCCCGAGCGCGTGATGAGATGCACGGTGTTGCGGTCGCCGCCCATGATGCCGGTGGCCGGCGACACATCGTTGGCGACGATCCAGTCCGCGCCCTTGGCCTTGCGCTTCTTGCGCGCGTGCTCGAGCACGTCGGTCGTCTCGGCCGCGAAGCCGACCACGAGCGCCGGCCGGCGGCCGGGCGCCTCGGCAGCGATGGTCTTGAGGATGTCCGGGTTCTCGACGAGGTCCAGCGTCGGCGTCGCCGCCTTGCCCGTCTTCTTGATCTTCTGCGCCTCGGCGCGCGCCACGCGCCAGTCGGCCACGGCGGCCGCGAAGATCGCCACATCCGCCGGCAGCGCATCGCGCACGGCATCGAGCATTTCCGCCGCCGTCTCGACATGCACGACGGCAATGCCCGCAGGATCGGGCAACGCCGTCGGCCCGCTAACGAGGGTCACCTGCGCGCCCATGTCGCGCGCCGCCGCCGCCAGCGCAGTGCCCTGCTTGCCGGACGAGCGGTTGGCGATGTAGCGCACCGGATCGATGGGCTCGTGCGTCGGCCCCGACGTGATGAGCACGTGGCGGCCGGCCAACGGTCCGCGCGCCCGCGTCCGCTCCTTCGTGGCCCCCTCGAGCAGGCCTTCGATCGCGTCGAGGATTTCGAGCGGCTCGGCCATGCGTCCCGGCCCCGCCTCGCCGCGCTCGGCCATCTCGCCGCTGTTCGGCCCGACGAAGGCGACGCCATCCCCCGCCAGCGTCGCCACGTTGCGCTGCGTCGCCGCATTGAGCCACATGCGTGGGTTCATCGCCGGCGCCACCAGCACCGGCTTGTCGGTTGCCATCAGCACGCAGGTCGCGAGATCGTCGGCATGGCCGCCGGCCATCTTCGCCAGCAGGTCGGCCGTGGCCGGCGCGACGACGATGAGGTCGGACTCGCGCGACAGGCGGATGTGGCCGATCTCGTGCTCGCCATCGAGGTCGAACAGGTCCGTGAAGACGCGGTCGTTGCTGAGCGTCCCCAGCGACAGCGGCGTGACGAACTGCCGGCCGGCCGCCGTCAGGACCACGCGCACCGCGATGCCGCGTTCGCGTGCACGCCGGATGAGGTCCTGGCACTTGTTGGCGGCGATGCCGCCGCCGACGATGAGGAGGATGCGTTTCTGGCTTGCCACGACTCTTAACCATACCGGCCCGCGAGGCCGTCAGAATAGCACGGCAGACCGCAGGCAATCGTTAAATGGACCCCGCAAATGCACCGGCGCCCGTCAGCCGGGATCTCCGCCGAACACCAGCGCCGCCGCGATGGCCGCCAGCGACAGGGCGCCGACCCACAGCGCCACCCGGCCCCAGCGGCCCGCGCGGGCCTCCTCGGCCGCCAGCCGCGCAACGGTCGCATCGTCGAGGCGCACGCCGTCGCGCGCCATGGTGGCGAACGCGGTCGCCGTCCGTTCCGCCTGGTCGAGCAGCCGCGGCACCTCGGCGAGAACCTTGCCCACCGTCTCCGCGCCCTCGCCCGCCTCGCGCAAGCGGCCCGAGAGCCCCAGGTTCTCCTCCATCCATGCCTTGGCCACCGGCTCGGCCGCCACCCACATGTTGAGCTCCGGGTCGAGCGAGCGGGCCACGCCCTCCACCACCACCATCGTCTTCTGCAGCAGGATGAGCTCCGGCCGCGTCTCCATGTCGAAGACCTCGGTGTAGGCAAAGAGCTGCCCCAGCAGGTCCGCCATGGAGATTTCCGAGGCCGGCCGCCCGTGGATGGGCTCGCCGATGGCGCGCAGCGCCTGCGCGAAGACCTCGACGGGATGATGCGGCGGCACGTAGCCGGCCCAGAAATGCACTTCCGCCGCGCGCTTGTAGTCGCGCGTGATCAGCCCGTGCAGGATTTCGGCGAGGAAGCGCCGCTCCTTCATGCCGAGCCGGCCCATGATGCCGAAATCGACGGCGACGACGGTGCCGTCCCTGTCGACCAGCAGGTTGCCCTGGTGCATGTCGGCATGGAAGAAGCCGTGGCGCATCGCCTGCACCAGGAACGAGCGCAGCACCGTCAGCCCCAGCGCCTTCAGGTCGTGGCCCGCCGCGCGCAGCGCGTCGTGATCGGAGATGCGGATGCCGTCGACCCATTCCAACGTCAGCACGCGCCGCGCGGTGCGTGTCCAGTCGACGTCGGGCACGCGGAAGCCGGTCATGGCGGGATCGGTGGCGACGATCTCCGCCATCTCGGAGATGGCGGCGGCCTCGAGCCGCAGGTCCATCTCGATGGCGACCGAATGCGCCAGCGTGTCCACGGCCGCGACTGGACGCAGGCGGCGCGACGGCGGATGGAAGCGCTCGATCTGCCGCGCCGCGAAATAATAGCTGTCGAGGTCCTGCCGGAACCGCCGCTCGATGCCGGGACGCAATATTTTCACCGCCACCGGGCGTTCGCCGCCGGCGACGACCGCCTTGTGCACCTGGGCGATGGAGGCCGCCGCCACGGGCGGGCCGAACTCGGCAAAATGATCGCCGACCGTGCCGCCGAGCGACTCCTCGATCGCGCGCCGCGCCTCCGCCTGCGGGAACGGCGGCATGCGGTCCTGCAGGTGCGCGAGGTCGGCAGCCAGCTCCAGCCCGACGAGATCGCCGCGTGCGGCCAGGAACTGCCCGAGCTTGATGTAGGACGGCCCGAGCTGGGTCAGCGCCGAGGACACGCGCGTCGCGGCGGCCCCGCGCTTCGGCCACGACAGCAGGCGCACGGGCAGCGTGGCCGCATGGGCAATCCGCAGCGCCAGCGGCGGCGTCATGCCCTTCGGCACGAAGCGGACGCCGTGCTGGGCCAGCACGAAGCCGGCGCGCGCGAGGCGAAGGATGTTGGAGACGGCGCTCGCCATGCCGGATCAGATCCGCCAGCCGCTGTGGATGGCCGCGATGCCGCCGGTCAGGTTGCGCCATGTCACGCGCTCGAAGCCCGCCGCGCGGATCATGTCGGCGAAGCGCGCCTGCGGCGGAAACTTGCGGATGCTCTCGACGAGATAGCGGTAGGGCGCGTCGTCGCCGGTGGCGAGCTTGGCCAGCCGCGGGATCACCTCGAACGAATGGAAATCGTAGAGCCGGTCGAAGATCGGCGTCTCCACGTGCGAGAACTCGAGGCACAGGAACCGGCCGCCCGGCTTCAGCACGCGGTACGCCTCGGAGAGCGCGCGGTCGATGTTGGTCACGTTGCGGATGCCGAAGGCGATGGTATAGGCGTCGAACTGCCGGTCGCCGAAGGCGAGCTGCTCCGCGTTGCCGAGCGACAGCGTGATGCGGTCGGCGAGCCCCGCCTCGCGCACGCGCCGCGCCCCGACCGCGATCATCTCCGGGCTGATGTCGCACAGCACCGCCGTCGTTCCGGCGCCGCCGGCCCTCACGGCTCGCATGGCGACGTCGCCGGTGCCGCCCGCCACGTCGAGCAGCCGGAACGGCGCCGGCCCCTTCGGCAGCGGCAGCCACGATATGAGGTCGTCCTTCCACAGCCGGTGCAGCCCGCCCGACATGAGGTCGTTCATCAGGTCGTAGCGCTCGGCGACGGCCGCGAAGACGCCGTTGACGAGCCCCTGCCGCTCGTCGCGCGAAACGTCCTTGTAGCCGAAGCTGGTTGTATCGCCGCCCTTCGGGGCCGCTGGCTTTCCGGTCTCGATCATGGCGCGGACAATACAGAACCGGCCCCCTCCGCGCCAACGGTGCAGCGACTTGCGGTTAGAGGACTCCTGAGAAGTCCCTTCAGGACTATGACAACCGATGCACCCGGAAAAAACCTCGATAATTCAGAATATTATATGTGATTCAAGATGTCGCAGCTTGCTTAGAACAAAAAGCGAACATATATCTGGCATTGAGCCGCGAAATGACTTATGTTCCGTCTAAATGGATTGGGGGTTGTTCCCGGTCGGCGCTGGGTCTCGGATCTTCCGAGGCCCTTCTGCTTTAAGGGAAGATTTTGAACCCCCAACCAATAAAATTGCCGCGCGGGTTCCTTCGGAACTTGGGTTCGATAATTTCATAAGCGCGATTTTCCTGCTGCGGCCGCAGAACTTGAAGCCCAATCGGGCGAGCGATCAAATCAGCTATCTGCAAGCCCGCTGAGTTTGCCTTCTTATCGCAGAACGCAATTTCAAGACAGGGTAGTCTTCCCCAACGATTTGCGCCGTCCTTTATTCTTCGGAACTCCAATTCAAGCGCGGCGTCCTCCTTCTTGCCGCGGCATTCAACGACCACGTGGGTGATATTCTCAGCGTCTCCCTGGTCGCGCAAAAAAGCGAACAAACGCTCCATGCAAAACAGCAGAGCAATCTCATATGGATTGTCTGGCCTAACGTATCGTTGAGCGTGGCGTTCCTTGTGGATTACCGCTGCTATGATAGTCATTGGAGCAGCTTGAACTACATTGCTTAGACCATCAAGAAATCGCTCTCGCTTCACTCTGGATTTTAGGAACGTGAAAGGTTGAAGCTGCTTTCTGATTGCATGTTCATGGAGCACCACAGAATCGTGCCCGTAGTGCTCGAACTTGAACCTCTGAATACTGGGACTTACCTGCGCGACATAGTCAACTTTCCGGAAGATGCAGAATGCCAAAACAAACATAGGATAGTTGGGATCAATTGAATCCAAGCTGTGGTCACCGCTTTCATCCACGTAAACGATGTAGTCGCTATAGGCCATGATGCAAAACTAGTGCATCTACCCCGACTAAGCCTAGTCCTTCCCGTGACGCTGATAGTACCTGCAAAAGCCCGATGATTTCCGTTCGGCCCCGGTTGCTGGCGCCCTGGGCCATTCCTATGATCGCCGCAGCCGCCCCGCAGAACGGCAGCAGGAGGATCGCGCGTGTCCGAGCCCTACATTCTCGCCATCGACCAGGGGACGACCTCCTCGCGCGCCATCGTGTTCGACCGCGATTTCCGCGTTGCCGCTGTCGCGCAGCAGGAATTCGCCCAGCATTTCCCCCGCTCGGGATGGGTCGAGCACGACCCCGAGGACCTGTGGCGCACGGTGCTGGAGACGAGCCGGGCCGCCATCGCCAAGGCCGGGCTGACGGCGCGCGACATCACCGCCATCGGCATCACCAACCAGCGCGAGACGACGGTGGTGTGGGACCGGAAGACGGGCAAGCCGGTCTGCAACGCCATCGTCTGGCAGGACCGGCGCACCTCCGACATCTGCCAGGCGCTCAAGGCGGCCGGACACGAGCCCGAGGTGGCGCACCGCACGGGCCTCCTGCTCGACCCTTATTTCTCGGGCACGAAGATCGCCTGGATCCTCGACAACGTGGCCGGCGCGCGCGCCCGTGCCGAGGCTGGCGATCTCGCCTTCGGCACCGTCGACAGCTTCCTGCTCTGGCGCCTCACCGGCGGCAAGGTCCATGCGACCGACGCCACCAACGCCGCGCGCACGCTGCTCTACGACATCCGCGCCAACCGCTGGAGCGAGCCTCTGGCGACGCTGCTGCGCGTGCCGGCCTCGATGCTGCCCGAGGTGAAGGATTGCGCGACCGAGTTCGGCACGACCGACCCGGCGCATTTCGGCACCGCCATTCCCATCCGCGGCATTGCCGGCGACCAGCAGGCCGCCACCATCGGCCAGGCCTGCTTCAAGCCCGGCATGATGAAATCCACCTACGGCACCGGCTGCTTCGCGCTTCTCAACACCGGCCCGGATGCCGTCGCCTCCAGGAACCGCCTGCTGACGACCATCGCCTACCGGCTGGGCGGCGAGACGACCTACGCGCTCGAAGGCGCCATCTTCATCGCCGGAGCCGCCGTGCAATGGCTGCGCGACGGGCTCGGCATCATCGCCGCCGCGTCGGAAAGCGGACCCCTCGCGGCCTCCGCCGACCCGAAGCAGGATGTCGTGCTGGTGCCGGCCTTCGTCGGTCTCGGCGCGCCCTACTGGGATGCGGAAGCGCGCGGCGCGCTCTTCGGTCTCACGCGCGCGACGGGACCGAAGGAGATCGCCCAGGCGGCGCTCGAAAGCGTCTGCTTCCAGACCTGCGACCTGCTCGATGCCATGCGCGGCGACTGGGGCGCGGCGCGCGAGACGGTTCTGCGCGTCGACGGCGGCATGGTGGCCTCCGACTGGACGATGCAGCGCCTGGCCGATCTGCTCGACGCGCCGGTGGACCGGCCGACCGTTCTCGAGACGACGGCGCTGGGCGCGGCCTATCTCGCCGGCCTGCAGTCGGGCGTCTATCCCGAGCCGGCCGCCTTCGCCGAACGCTGGCGGCTCGACCGCCGCTTCGAGCCGTCGATGGACGCGCGATTGCGCGCGCACAAGCTCGCCGCCTGGCGCGATGCGGTCTCCCGCACGCTGAGCGCGCCGAAAGCCTGATCGGTCGGGGCTAGGCGATCTCGTCCGGCTCGAAGCGGTACTTCGTCGAGCAGAACTCGCACGTCACGGTGATGGCGCCGTCGTCCTCGCGCATGTCCCTGAGCTCGTCCGCGCCGAAGCCCTTCAGATAGCCGGCGAGCCGCTCGCGCGAGCAGCGGCACTCGTCGACCAGCGCCACCTTGGGCGACACCGAGACGCCTTCCTCGTGGAAGAGGCGATAGAGCAGCCGCTCCGGGGCCAGCAGCGGATCGAGCAGCTCGTGGTCCTCCACCGTCTCCGACAGCAGGCGGACGCGGTTCCAGTTCTCGTCGTCGTCGCCTTCGAGCGAGGCGTCGTGCTCCTCGTCCGACATCTCCGCGCCGGCCGGCTTTCCGCCCTCCGGCGACAGGTGCTGCACCAGCAGCCCGCCGGCCCGCCAGCGCCAGCCCGGCGCACCGTCGGCACCCGGCCCGTAGTGGCGCGCCACGGCAAGACGCAGGAACGTCGGCAGCTGCTCGGACTGGCGGAAGTAGGCGTGCGCGGCCTCCACCAGCGGCTCGCCGGCAAGCGCGACGATTCCCTGATAGCGATCCATGTCGCCGCCGGGATCGATGGTCATGGCGACGTGGCCGGTGCCGAGCAGTGCGCCCTGGTCGCCGCGTCCCTTGACGCCCGCGACGCGCGGATCGTCCTTGTTGAAGTTGGCGTATCCCCTGAGCTTGCCCGGCGCCACGTAGTCCGCGACGAGGAAATCCAGCGCACCGTCCGTCTTGGTCTGGACGATCAGCCGGCTCTCGAACTTGAGCCCCGATCCGAGCAGCGCCGCAAGCACCAGCGCCTCGCCGAGCGCATGGCTGACGGGGTCCGGGTAGTCATGCCGCGCCAGGATATGATCCACCGTGTCGCCGAGCCGGACGAGCCGGCCGGTGGCACGCGACGTGATCGTGCGGAAGGGCAGCACGAGATCGTCGCCGCCGGCCCGCACGGGCCCGCCGCGACTTCGGTCATCCGAACCCATTCAGTTCACCCCGAGACACCAGGCCAGGATCGCCTTCTGCGCGTGCAGGCGGTTCTCCGCCTCGTCCCAGACCACGGACTGCGGCCCGTCGATCACGGCCTCGGCAACCTCGTGGCCACGGTACGCCGGCAGGCAGTGCATGAAGATGGCGCCCTTTGCCGCGCGCTTCATCAGCTGCGTATCGACCGCGTAGGGCCCAAGCAGCTGCTTGCGGCGGTGCGCGTCCGTCTGCCCCATCGAGACCCACGTGTCGGTGACGACGC
>JBFWWW010000132.1:0-11247 GCA_050245975.1 Hyphomicrobiaceae bacterium | reverse complement strand
ACGCAGAAGAAGCTCGGCGATCTGATCGTCCACATGGGCGTCGTCGAAACCGGCACCTTCCGGCCGGGAGACGCCGTCGAACTGATCGTGGCGCATGCGGCCCGCACGGCGACCCGGGCAAATCACTCCGCCACCCACCTCCTGCATGAGGCTCTGCGGCAGGTGCTCGGAACTCATGTGGCCCAAAAGGGGTCTCTGGTATCGCCCGATCGTCTGCGCTTCGACTTTTCGCATCCCAAGCCCATGACGCCCGAGGAGATCGAGGCCGTCGAAAAGCTCGCCAATGCGATTGTGCTGCAGAATAGCCCCGTCGAGACGCGCCTCATGGCCATCGAGGACGCGATGGAGACCGGCGCCATGGCCCTCTTCGGGGAGAAGTACGGCGATGAGGTCCGCGTGGTGTCGATGGGCGTGGGCGAAACCGGCCCGAAGGCCAACAAGTCTTGGTCTGTCGAACTGTGCGGCGGCACGCACGTTCGCCGTACTGGCGAGATCGGTTTGGTCAAGGTAACGGGGGAAGGCGCGTCGGCGGCCGGTGTCCGCCGCATCGAAGCCGTGACCGCCTCGGGAGCGCGCGAATATCTTGCGGCCCAGGACGAGCGCGTACGCGAGCTCGCCGGTCTGCTGCGGACGAAGCCCGACGATGTCGTGGAGCGGGTCAAGGCTCTCATGGAGGAGCGCAAGGCGCTTGACCGGCAGCTCGCCGATGCGAAGCGTCAGCTCGCGCTCGGCGGTGGCCAATCCGGCAAGAGCGATGCAGGCGCGGCTGTGCGGTCGATCGGTAAGGTCAAGCTCCTCGCGCGCACAGTGAAGGGACTGAACCCGAAGGATCTGCGCGGGCTTATCGACGAGGGCAAGGGGCAGGTCGGCTCCGGGATTGTCGCCATCGTCGGCGTGACGGAGGACGGTAAGGCCGGACTGGCGGTCGGCGTTACGCCGGACCTCATGGCGACCTACAACGCGGTGGAGCTCGTCAAGGCTGGCGCGGAGGCGCTGGGTGGCAAGGGTGGCGGCGGCCGGCCAGACATGGCGCAGGCCGGAGGGCCGGACGGCTCGAAATCGGAGGCTGCGCTTGCAGCCATCGAGAAAGCGGTTGCCGCGCACAGCGGATAGATCGACGTGAGGCCCGTGCAGGCACGCCGGGCCGCAGTTCTGGTAATGGGAAGAAGCGACGGATGCAGCATGACACGCCACTCATTTCAACCGTGGTGGTCGGCCTCGTCCTGGCATTCATTCTTGGTGCGGGCGCTCAACGGCTGCGCGCCTCTCCCATTGTCGGTTATCTCCTGGCTGGCGTTCTTGTCGGCCCGTACACGCCGGGCTTCGTAGCGGATCAGGAGATCGCCAAGGACCTCGCCGAGCTCGGCATCATCCTTCTGATGTTCGGTGTGGGTCTGCATTTCACGCTCGAGGATCTGCTGTCCGTCCGCGCCATCGCCATACCTGGCGCTATCGCCCAGATCCTCAGCGCAACGCTTCTCGGTATGGGACTTGCCTACCTCATGGGATGGTCGGTGGGGGCCGGGCTCGTTTTCGGCCTGGCGCTGTCCGTTGCCAGTACGGTGGTCCTGCTGCGCGCCATGCAGGAGCGGCGACTGATCGAGACCGAACGCGGGCGCATCGCGGTCGGGTGGCTGGTCGTCGAGGATTTCGCGATGATCCTCGCCCTCGTTCTGCTGCCCCCCATCGCCGGCGTGCTGTCGACGCAATCGGGAGCGAGCCTGCAAAGCGCGGCGCTCCCGCTGCTTCTGACGATCGCCAAGATTGTGACGTTCGTCGCGCTCATGCTGGTGGTCGGGAAGCGGTTTATTCCCTGGCTGCTTCACTACATTGCGCATACCGGCTCCCGCGAGCTGTTCCGGCTGTCGGTGCTCGCCATCGCTCTCGGCGTGGCTTACGGAGCGAGCCTGCTGTTCGACGTGTCCTTTGCGCTGGGGGCGTTCTTCGCCGGCGTCATGTTGAGCGAATCCGAGCTCAGCCAGCGGGCGGCAAATGAGTCGCTGCCGTTGCGCGATGCCTTTGCGGTTCTATTTTTTGTCTCCGTCGGCATGTTGTTCGATCCCTCGATCCTGTTGCGTGAGATCGGTCCGGTGATCGTCACGCTGCTGATCATCGTTATCGGGAAATCGGTGGCCGCCTTCGCGATCGTCCGGTTGTTCGGTCACCCGACGAGAACGGCGCTGACGATTTCGGCCAGCCTGGCGCAGATCGGGGAATTCTCGTTTATTCTTGCGGGACTGGGCGTCAGCCTCGGGCTCATGCCGAACCGCGCACGCGACCTCATCCTGGCGGGTGCGATTTTGTCCATCCTGCTCAATCCGATCCTGTTTGCTGCACTCGACCGCTTTCTTTTGAAGCGGCAGCCGTCGGAAGAACGGGAGGATCAGGCCGGCGAGGGGCCGGAGACCGCACGCGTTGCGGTTCCAGTCACCAAGCAGACCAATCATGTCGTGCTGATCGGCAATGGGCGGGTTGGGTCTGTCATCAGCGCGGCATTGACCCAGCATGGCGCACCGTTTGTCCTCATTGAGGAGCAGGATATTGCGGCATATCGCGCGCGCGAGCAGGGCACGGAAACCATCGCCGGCAATGCAGCCGATCCCGAGGTGTTGGCCGGCGCCAACCTGGCCGCAGCGCGCTGCCTTCTGGTGGCGATCCCCGATGCCTTTGAAGGGGGGCAGGTTGTCGAGCAGGCGCGCGCGATCAATCCGAATCTGCTGATCATCGCCCGTGCGCATTCCGACGAGGAGGTTTTGCATCTGCAAAAGCTCGGATCCAACAGCGTCATCATGGGGGAGCAGGAAATCGCCCATGCGATGTTGGCCTTGATACCCGGTTGAAGAATTTTTACACGCAGGGGGAAGAGAATGGCAGCGGCGCCGCCGGTTGACCCTTTTGTCGCGAAAGATGCGTTGATCATTCTCGCGACGGCAGGGCTCGTTGTGCCGCTGGTCCAACGGTTCAAGATTAGCCCCGTCCTGGGGTATCTGGTCGCCGGCGCCCTGCTGGGGCCAAAGGGCCTCGGCGCGCTCGCCCCGCAACTGCCTGCCCTCTACTGGGTGACCATCTCGCACGAGAAGGGCCTTGGCCTTATCGGAGAGCTTGGTGTCGTCTTCTTGCTTTTTCTCATCGGGCTCGAGCTGTCGATGTCGCGGCTCTTGACCATGCGCCGCCTCGTCTTCGGCCTGGGTTTGCTTCAAGTCGTCGTGTCGGCGCTTTTCATTGGCGGGGCGGCAGCGCTGTTCGGCGTATCTCCTGCCGGCGAGATCATCATAGGTTTCGGGCTCGCGCTGTCGTCGACCGCAATCGTCATCGAGGTTCTATCGCAGCAGCGACGGCTCAATACCGCGACCGGCCGCGCGAGTTTCGCGGTTCTCCTGCTGCAGGACCTTGCGGTCGTGCCTTTGCTGTTCCTCGTGACGATCCTAGGCCAGGGACAATCCGGTTCGCTGATGGCAGGCCTGGCGCTGGCCTTCGGCCAGGCCGCCCTCGCCGTCGGCTTGGTCGCCGTTCTCGGGGGGCTTTTGCTGCGGCCCTTGTTCCGGATGGTGGCTGCCAACAACAGCACTGACCTCTTTATGGCCACCATCCTGCTCGTGGCCGTTGCGAGCGGGTTTGCTACGGCAGCAGCCGGGCTGTCGATGGCGCTCGGCGCATTCATCGCCGGCCTGCTGTTGGCGGAGACCGAGTTTCGCAAAGCGATCGAGGTGACGATCGACCCGTTCAAAGGTCTTCTGCTCGGCATCTTCTTCTTTTCCGTGGGCATGAGCCTTGATCTGGCCTGGCTGATGCGCAATCCGGTGCCGATCCTCGCCGGGACGCTCGGCCTCATCGTTCTCAAGAGCGCCATTCTCATTCCGTTGGCGCGCCTGTTCCGGCTGTCATGGCGGACGTCCATCGAGATGGGCATGTTGCTCGCGCCCGGCGGCGAGTTCGCTTTCATCGTCATCGGCCTTGCCTCCGCAGCCGACCTCATCAATCCGACGAACAGCGCGCTCGCCCTTGCCGTGACGTCACTCTCGATGGTTCTCATCCCGGTGCTTGATCTCGCGGGCAAGGCCATAACCCGACGCCTCGCGCCGCCGTCCGCGCAAGCTCCCGAGCTGCAAATTCTCCCGCCTTCGGACCGCCCGGTTAAGGCGATTGTGATCGGCCACGGACGCGTGGGCGAGCTGGTGTCGGATATGCTGAGCCGCCATGGCGTGTCATTTTTGGTGACGGAGCTCGATCCCGATGTTGTGGCCTCCTGGCGACGGCGGGGGCGCGACATCTATTTCGGGGATTCCAAGACACCGCAGTTTCTTCTCGCTTGCGGCATCATGCAGGCGGAGGCGGTCATCATCACCATTCATGGCCGCAGCGAGATCGACAATCTCGTGACGGCCATCCGCAAGCTGCGCCCGGACATTGTCATCGTCGCGCGGGCGCGCGATGCCGATCACGCCCGCCACCTTTACGAGCTGGGTGTGACGGATGCCGTACCAGAGACGATCGAAGCCAGCCTGCAGCTGTCGGAGGCTGCGCTCGTGGGGCTCGGCATCATGGCCGGACCGGTGATCGCGTCCATCCACGAGAAGCGCGATGAGTACCGCAAGGACCTGCAGACGGCAGCGGGACGGCACACCCACGCCTTCCGTCGTTCGAGCTCGCCGGCCCGACGCTCCGGGCCCACCTCTGCGGCGTAAGTTTGGCCAAGCCGGTCCTACCATGGTCCAGGGCGAAGATGGCTCCGAATCCCGCTATGCTTCCTGACGGGGCCAGACATGCAGCGCCGTTCTCGCGAGCCTGGCGTCCAACGCATTGAATTCAAAGCGTCTTAAGCCTCGGTCGGATTTGCCCGGCGCTGCGACATCGCGTCTCGCTCGCATCTTCGAGCGGACGCGATACGTGGGAACGTGAACAGTCGGCGCGCGTTGGATGGGTGCAAAAGCAAAACGCATCTGCGGCCCGTCGTCATCTAAAGAGATTGGAGAGTCCATGTCACCGGGTTTGAAGTCACCGAAATGGAAGGTGCGCTTCGCGGCATGGTTTGTGGGAGCCGGCACGGCTCTGTTTCTTTACGCCCTGTGGGCCGTTTCGGCCGCACCGGTCGTTGCAACACGCTGGACGTTGGTAACCTTCGGCCTCGCAGCCGCGGTGTTCGCCGGACTGGCCCAGATAATCGTGGAGCGGCCGTGCGCCGTCGAGCGCTACGCCTCCGCGCACAAGCCGCTAGCAGGCCCGCGCTCCGGCGCGGAGTTGCCTGGCTAGAGATCCCTGAACCGCCGAAAAGCAAACGCCGGCCGGATGAAGATCCGGCCGGCGTTTTTTTGCAGCATTTCCGAGCCCTGTTCAGGCCATCGCCGTCTTCAGGTTTTCGTCGATCTTGTCCAGGAAGCCCGTCGTCGACAGCCATTTCTGGTCGGAGCCGACCAGCAAGGCGAGATCCTTGGTCATGGAGCCGGATTCGACCGTATCGATGCTCACCTTTTCGAGGGTGGCGGCGAATTTGGCCAGGTCCGGGTTGCCGTCGAGCTTGGCGCGATGGGCGAGGCCGCGCGTCCAGGCGAATATGGATGCCATCGAATTTGTCGACGTTTCCTTGCCCTGCTGATGCTGGCGGTAGTGGCGGGTGACGGTGCCGTGGGCCGCCTCCGCCTCGACCGTCCTGCCGTCGGGTGACATGAGAACGCTGGTCATGAGGCCGAGCGAGCCGAAGCCCTGCGCTGCCGTATCGGACTGGACGTCGCCGTCGTAGTTCTTGCACGCCCAGACATATCCGCCGGACCACTTGAGCGACGCGGCGACCATGTCGTCGATCAGGCGATGCTCGTAGGTGAGCTTGCGCTTGTCGAACTCAGCCTTGAACTCGCTGTCAAAGATCTCCTGGAAGATGTCCTTGAAGCGGCCGTCGTAGACCTTGAGGATGGTGTTCTTGGTGGAGAGGTAGACCGGATAGTTGCGCGCCAGGCCGTAGTTGAAGGAGGCGCGGGCGAAGTCCTTGATGGACTCGTCCAGATTGTACATCGCCATGGTGACGCCGGAACCCGGCGTCTTGAACACCTCGCGTTCGATGACCTTGCCATCCTCGCCGACGAACTTGAGGCTGATTGTTCCCTTGCCGGGGAACCTGAAATCGGTGGCCCGGTACTGATCTCCGTAGGCATGGCGACCGATAACGAACGGCTGCGTCCAGCCCGGCACGAGGCGCGGCACGTTCTTGCAGATGATCGGCTCGCGGAAGATGACGCCGCCCAGAATGTTGCGGATCGTGCCGTTCGGGGAGCGATACATCTCCTTGAGGCCGAATTCCTTTACGCGGGCCTCGTCGGGGGTGATGGTCGCGCATTTGACGGCGACGCCATACTTCTTGGTCGCGTTTGCCGCGTCGATCGTCACCTGGTCGTTCGTCTTGTCGCGATACTCGATGCCGAGGTCGTAGTACTCGAGATTGACGTCGAGGTAGGGGTGGATGAGCTTGTCCTTGATGAGCTTCCAGATGATCCGCGTCATCTCATCGCCGTCCATCTCGACGACGGTACCCTTCACCTTGATCTTCTGCATGGGAAACCCTTTGTTCTCGACGCCCGACGGCCGCTCGGTCCGCACCGGCACGGGTCGCCGCGAGGCAATTGCCGGGCCCCTATAGCACCGGCTGCCCCTCTGGCAAAGGCGGGCGGAAGGCGCATTTCGCCACCTGCTCGACTTCGGCCTGCCTTTTGGGCAATTTGGCCGGCCGATACCCAACGGAGCCCAGATGAGACAGGCGACGATTGCAGTCAACGGGATCGATCTCCACTATCGCGCCGAGGGGGATCCAGGCGCGCCCCTGCTTCTATTTCTGCACGGGTTTCCGGAGTATTCCGGTGCCTGGGATCGGGTCCTGCCCCGGTTTGCCGGGAGCTACCATGCCGTCGCGCCGGACCAGCGCGGCTATGATCGCTCGTCGAAGCCGGCCGGTGTCGAGGCCTATCGCATCGGTCATCTGGTCCGGGATGTCCTTGGGCTCGCGGATCGGCTGGCGCCGGGACAGCCTTTCGGCCTCGTGGCGCACGACTGGGGCGCGTCGGTCGCTTATGCGCTTGCCATCGCCCGCCCGGACAGGGTGTCGCGCCTGGCCATCATCAATGGCGTGCATCCCGGGCCGTTCCAGAGGTCACTGATCGATGACGAGGCGCAGCGACAGGCCAGCAGCTACATCCACTATCTCCGCAGCGAGAAGGCGGAGGAGGGGCTGTCCCGCAACAACTACGAGAAGCTGTTGCGCATGATGACAGGGTTCGGCGCCCGTCCCTGGATGACTCCGGAGCAGGAGAACGGGTATCTCGAATCCTGGCGGTCCGCGGGCAGCCTGACGGGGATGCTCAACTGGTATCGCGCGACGCCGATCGTCGTCCCGCATCCGGGCGAGGCCGTCGATCGGAGCACGGTTCCTGATCTTGATCCTGCCCGTCTGCGCATTCGGATGCCGCATCTGGTGATCTGGGGCATGGAGGACAAGGCATTGCTGCCGAGCGCGCGTGCCGGGCTGGATGGCTATTGCGATGACGTGACGGTTCGCGAGGTCGCGGACGCCGATCATTGGGTGGTGCACCAGCGCACGCCGGAAGTGATCGGCCACTTGGCGGAGTTCTTCCCGCTGTGACCTCGGCTGCGGGCATTGCTGTTCGTGCAAGTGGAGATGCGACGGAGCCCGTCGTAACGGGGCTCGATGTCGCCGTCGCACAGGTTGTGGCCGAGGCGCACGAGGGTACGATCGACAGTGCGATCGCCAAATGGGCGAAGGAGGGGCTCGATCGCGACCGGCTCGAGGCCATCCTTGTCTATTGCGCCGAGCGGCGCTGCGAAGGCGATGGAGCCACATGCGACGGGTGCCGGCGCAGGACCGAGGAGCTCCATCTCAAGAGCCTCGACGACTACTTGAGCCGGTTCGGACAAGTGACGCTCGCCGCCTCCGCCGTTTCCCTGAGCGGGAGGGGAGAAAAAGCGCTGTCCGCAAAAACGCTCGATCAGCTTGCCAGAACGTGGGCCGGCGAAGAGTACTGGTTCTGGGCGCGGCGGGTGATCCGGAAGCTGCGCCACGGGCTGCGGCGGGCGGACAAGACCGGAAAGCCCGACCACAGGGAAGCCGGCGGGCCCGCGATCATTCTCATGGAGCCGCAGCTTGCCGACAACATCGGCATGGTGGCACGCGCCATGGCGAATTTCGGCCTCGACGGGCTGCGCCTCGTGGCGCCGCGCGACGGGTGGCCCAACGACAAGGCACGCACCGCAGCGTCCGGCGCCAACTACGTCATCGACGAGGCCCGCGGCTACGATACGCTCGATGCCGCGATCGGCGACCTGACATGGGTCGCGGCCACCACAGCCCGACAGCGCGACCTCACCAAGGTGGTCATGACGCCCGAGCAGGCCGTTGCCGAGATGCGCCGGCGGGCTGCTGCCGGAGAGCGTTGCGGAGTTTTGTTCGGCCGCGAGCGCAATGGCCTCGAGACAAGCGAGATCGCCAACGCCGATGCCATTGTCATGATTCCGGTGAACTCGCGGTTCGCGTCTCTCAACCTCGCTCAGGCGGTACTGATCCTGGGCTATGAGTGGGCCAAGGCCGGCGGGGCGACAACGCTAGGCCGCGTCTCGACCTACGAAAGGCCGATCGAATCGGGGCTCGACCTGCGGGCTTCACCGCCTGCAAGCAAGGAAGAGGTTATTGGCTTTTTCAACCACCTGGAGGCCGAGTTGGAAACACAGGGCTTTTTCAACCCGCCCGAAAAACGCCCTACGCTGGTGCGAAACGTCCGCTCGATGTTTACCCGCATGGGTGCAACGGAGCAAGAAATCCGCACCCTGCGGGGAATCGTAAAGGCTTTGGCACATGGACGGGGGCCGCGGCGGCGCTCGCCTTAGTTATGCCTCGATTTGCCCCGAGCGATGCCGCCATAGGTCGAAGGGGCGCATAACCAACACAAACTTGGCGAGAAAGCCCTGACCAATGCGGGGACAGGCGGGAAAATGAGGGGCATGAAGGTGGCGCAGATGAAGGCGCGAGTGAGACGGGCTGGCGCGGTGCTTGCGGTGATGGGGGGGCTCGCGGGGTCGCTCGCCATGTCATCGCCCGCGACGGCGGTTGCGCAGGGCAAGGATCTGAGCGACCGGTCGGTCGGTGTGCTCATGAGCTACGCCTGGGCGATGATGCCGGCGAAGTTCACGACCCCAACCGGCAAGACCATCGAGATCGACAAGACAAAGCGCAATGAAATCGTGGTCGGCATGGACACCGCCCGCGAGGCGATCCGTGTTGCCCGTCTGTCGGCTTATGCCCAGATCTGCGATTTGCCGGAGGAGCAGCGCCAGAACTACGTGACCTTGATGCGCCGCGAGGAAGCCAAGGGCAAATGGACCGAGCAGCAGATGCTCTACATCAACCAGCTGCACCTGTTCACCGTCATGACGCTCACGGGCAAGATCAAGCTCGTCGAGAAGGACGGCGACAAGGAAGTGGTCGTCAAGCAGCCTAACGAGGCCGAGAACAAGACGACCTGCACCGATACGGAAAAAGCGAAGGTCAAGGAGCAGATCGCCGCTTACGTGAATTCGCAGCCCCAGCCCGCGCCCCAGGCGGCGGCACCTGCCAAGCAGCAGGGAAAAAAGAACTAGCCGGGCCGAAAGGGACGGCCAGGCCGCCCTTGGCGCATTGACGTGCGGCGAGGTTCGGGTATAAGCACGGCGTCCAGGCGGGCTTTTGGCCCGCCTTTTTATGGTTTCCGCGGTGTCTCCACAGACACCTGTCGGCCGGCATGTCCGGCAGAGGAGGGAGCCCGATGCCCCGTGGATAGCAAAAGACGGAGACGGAAATGACGAAGCGCATTCGCGCCAAGCACAAGATCGACCGGCGCCTCGGCCAGAATATCTGGGGACGGTCAAAGAGCCCTCTCAACAAGCGCGAGAGCCGGCCCGGCCAGCATGGCGAGCGGCGCCAGGGCAAGCTGTCGGACTATGGCCAGCAGCTGCGCGCGAAGCAGAAGCTCAAGGGCTACTACGCCAGCATCAGCGAGCGCCAGTTCAGCCGCATCTACATGGAGGCCACCCGGCTCAAAGGGTCGACCTCCGAGCACCTGATCGGCCTGCTGGAACGCCGCCTTGATGCGGTCGTCTATCGCGCGAAGTTCGTGCCGACGGTGTTCGCGGCCCGCCAGTTCGTGAACCATGGGCACGTGAAGGTGAACGGCCGCCGCGTCAACATTGCCAGCTACCGTTGCAAGGTCGGCGATGTCATCGAAGTGGCGGAGAAGGCACGCCAGCTGCCGCTGGTCCTCGAGGGCATCAAGAGCGCCGAGCGCGATGTGCCTGAATACATCGAGGCCGACCACAACAAGATGACCGCCAAGCTGGTGCGTATCCCGGCTCTGTCGGACGTGCCGTTCCCGGTGCAGATGGAGCCGAACCTTGTGGTCGAGTTCTACTCGCGCTAAGCGGCGCGCCACAGCTGCAGTTGATCGAGGCCGCCCCGGGGGGCGGCCTTTTTCATGCGCCCCCTCGCGCAGGCGTTGTCGTCGGCGAGGTGATCTCGACGAGCCGCGGCGGCAGGGGAGCCTGCGCCTCGCGGCTGGGCGCGACGGTGTTGGCCCAGCCGTAGGCAAACATGGTCATCAGCGCGCTGGCGGCGAAGAAATATATGCCGGGCAGCACGTGCGCTTCGGTGTACCCGCTGGAGTTCACGTAGAAGATCATCAACGCCAGCACCATGACGTCGGTCATCGAGTAGCGACCGAGCCATTCCATGGTCGAGATGGACTTGGCCCGGAACTCGTGGGGCAGGTCGGGCGAGGTGACGAGGGTGAGCAGGTAGAACAGCTTCAGGAAGGGAAAGAAAATCGAGAACATGAAAATGACGAAGCAGAGGAACAGCTCGCCGTTGGTATAGAGCGCCCAGATGATGGTCGCGATCGAATGCTCCTTGGTCCAGACATAGACCGTCGTGAAGCGAATGGCCGGCATGATGATGCCGAGAGCAAACGAGACGGTGGCCAGGATGATGAGCAGGCTGAGAACAAAGTTCCGGAGAGCTGCAGAGAGACGGCTGCGAGGCGCTTGCAATTTTGCAGGTGGAGCGGGTTGGGCAGCCGAGGATTCCACGCGCAGCCACGCGTAGGCCAGGATCATCAGCATGACCGCCGCGGTGAAGAAGTAGACGCCGTTGAGGCTGCGGGCGTCATCCACGCCCTGGCTTTTGATGAAGAAGATCGTGAGCGACAGCACGAGAACGTCGTG
>JBFWWW010000131.1:0-11353 GCA_050245975.1 Hyphomicrobiaceae bacterium | reverse complement strand
TACGTCGCGCTTTGCTACCGGCGACCCGAGTTCGGTCTTGTCCTGAGCTGGCTCGCCGTGCAGGAGGCCACGACCTACGCCGAGCGCATCATCGACATCGGACGGCGCACCTCGCAGGAGCGTCTTGCGCGCTTCCTGCTCGAGATCCATTCCAGGTTGGCGGCGATCGGCCGCGCAACGAAGGCCGCGTTCGAGCTGCCCTTCTCGCAGGAAGTCATCAGCGACGCGCTCGGCCTGAGCGTACCGCACCTCAATCGGACGTTCGCGCAGTTGCGCTCGGAAGGGCTCGTCGCGCTGCACGAGCGCCAGGTCACCTTCCGCGACCTGCAGGCCGTGCAGCATCTTGCCCAGTTCCAGCCGTCGAGCGTGACGCGAATTCCGGATACGGGCATCGAAGACTATGGCGCGCGCCTGCATCCGGCCACGCGTCGCGTCGGCGAATAGCGCAGGGTCTCGCCCAGGCCGGGGACTCCATAGTAATATCGCGGCAGAATAAAGTTGCGCCGCGGAGATTGGATGTCCCTCGCACCGCTACTCAATGCGCCCACCACGATCGTCATACATGCGGCGGCCGCCATGATTGCGCTCGGCATCGGCGCCGTTCAGCTCGCCGCGCCGAAAGGAACCTTGCCGCACCGGACGCTCGGCTGGGTGTGGGCACTGACGATGACCGTCGTTGCGGTGTCCTCGTTCTGGATTCATACGATCTGCACCTTTGGGCCGTTCAGCGCGATTCACGGCCTGTCGCTCTTCACTCTGGCTGTGCTGCCGCTGGCCGTCCTGCATGCACGCCGGCACCGCGTGGCCAGGCACAGGCGGGCGATGCTCTTCCTGTTCGCAGGTGCGCTGATGGTCGCGGGCCTGTTCACCTTGCTCCCGGGCCGCATCATGCATGACGTCGTGTTCGGGACGACGGCGGCGCACCGCACCTGCTCCTGACACGGCCTGTGACACCGTGGATCGCCCGACCGCGATCCCGAGACTGTACGCTGCCCTGCGAACGCCTCGGGAGAGCATTGCCTCGGGAGGTAACATGGCGGAGACCGGCAACCGCAGGGATTTCATCGTTCTCACAGCCGGCGCGTTCGTCGGAGTGGGAGCCGTGCTGGCGCTATGGCCGCTCATCGACCAGATGAACCCCAACCCGGCCTCACCTCCGCCCGAAACGGTCGACCTGGACCTCGCGCCCATCAGGCCCGGGCAGACGGTTTCGCTGCAATGGAGAGGCTTGCCGATCTTCGTCCGCAACCGC
This sequence comes from Hyphomicrobiaceae bacterium, assembly GCA_050245975.1. Lineage (GTDB taxonomy): Bacteria > Pseudomonadota > Alphaproteobacteria > Rhizobiales > Hyphomicrobiaceae > JBFWWW01. The sequence goes on along the minus strand of JBFWWW010000131.1, from coordinate 10,101 downwards.
ACACCCGAAGAGACGCGGCGCGCGCGCAGCACGCCGCTCGGCGACCTTCGCGACCGGTTCGCGCGCAACGAGACCCTTCCCAAGGCATCGCTGGCCACCGACGCCAACCGCACAGTGGATGGGCACGAGACCTGGCTGGTGGTGGTCGGCCTGTGCACTCACATGGGGTGCCGCCTGTCGACGTCGCCGCCGGAAGCGTCTGCGGCGAGTGATGAAGGCTGGTTCTGTCCGTGCCATGCGGCGCGGTTCGACCTGTCGGGCCGGGTTCGCAGCGGACCTGCGCTGCGTAATCTGACCGTGCCGCCTTATCAGTTCCTTTCCGCCACCAGGATCCGGATCGGCTAACCGCGGAAAAAAAGCGCCGCTCGACGGCTGCTGTCTCGCCCGAGCAACCTGCCACTCAAGTCGCCGCCAACAGCTGCTGCGTGACCGCCTCGGCATCCGCAAACGACTGCACGACATGGTGCGCGCCGGCTACACGCAGCCGCGCGCCGTGATCAGGCTGGATGTGCGAGGCGGCCAGGATGCCGATCACCTTCATCTGCCTGTCCCGTCCGCGCTGCTGTCAGGGCGTGCCGGATCGTCGGCCGCTCAATGCCCGGCTGTGCCTGGCAGGTGGAGGCCCGTGAGCCGTCGAAACGCATCCTGATAACGCCGGCTGGTCGCTTCGACGAGATCTGCCGGCAGACGCGGAGCGGGCGCCTCGCCATTCCAGCGGCCGGCACGCCTCTCGGCATCAAGGAAGTCGCGCAGGGGCTGTTTGTCGAAGCTTGCCTGCGGGCGCCCTGGCGCGTACTCGTCGGCCGACCAGAACCGGGAGCTGTCGGGCGTCAGCACCTCGTCGATCAGCAGTATGCGGCCGGCCGCATCCCGACCGAACTCGAACTGGGTAGCGGCCATGCTGAGGCCCCGGCCCAGGGCGAGCCCGCCTCCGCGCTCGTCGCCCGCGCGCGACATCCGATCCAGCTCGGCGGCCGCCGCCTTGCCCACGAGCGCCCGCAGGCGGGAAACCGATATGTTCTCGTCGTGCCCCGTTTCGGCTTTCGTTGCCGGTGAGAAGAGAGACGGCGTCAGCATCTGGGATTCGAGCAGTCCTTCCGGCAACCGTTCGCCGGCAAGGGTACCGAGCTCCTTGTACTCCTTCCATGCCGATCCGGAGAGATAGCCGCGCACGACGCACTCGACCGGGAACACCGTAGTCCTCCGGCAAAGCATGGCCCGACCGGCGATGTCTTCCCGGTGCCGGTCGAGCGCCGGCACCGCACGAATGATCTCCTCGGTATCGGCCGTGATCATGTGGTGATCGACGATCCCGTCGAGCTGGCCGAACCACCAGGCACTCATCTGCGTCAGCACCTGACCCTTGAGCGGGACCGCCTCGTTCATCACCACATCGAAGGCGCTGACGCGGTCGGTGGCGACCAGCAGCAGGCGGTCTGCCTCTACGGCGTAGATGTCGCGCACCTTGCCTTGAGCAAGTCGGGGAAGCGGGAGCTGACTTGCCTTCATGGTCACCATTTCCGGAACTGCCATCACCGTCTATCCTGCGGGTCCGCCTGTCGAGTGGCGGCCGGTTCAGGCCTCCACGGCGCCCTTGATACAAGGGCCGGGACGGAGAACCAAGTGCATGGCTTTATACGACAGCATCGGGCGCAACTACGCGGAGTTTCGCCGGCCGGACCACCGCATTGCAGCGGCAATCAACGCTGCGCTCGGAGACGCCGCAAGCGTGGTCAACGTCGGCGCTGGCACTGGCTCCTACGAACCGGCCGGCAGAACCGTGGTCGCCGTCGAGCCGTCCGACGTGATGATCCGGCAACGCCCCGCCGGCGCCGCACCCTGCCTGCAAGGCTCGGCGGAGGCGCTGCCCCTGGAGACGGCGTCCGTCGATGCGGCAATGGCGGTTCTGAGCGCTCATCACTGGACGGACCTGGAGCGCGGCTTGCGCGAGATGGCACGCGTGGCGCGCAAGCGCGTCGTTCTGCTGACCTGGGTGCCTGACGCCGCAGCCTTTTGGCTGACGGAGTATTTCCCCGAGATCATGGCCGACGACCGGAAGATCTTTCCCGGTGCCGCCCATCTCGCCGCCATGCTCGAACACCTTGTCGGGCCGGTACACATGGCGCCGGTTCCCATTCCGCACGACTGCACGGACGGGATGCTCGGCGCCTATTGGCGCAGGCCGGAGGCATATCTCGATGCCCGCGTACGCAATGCCATGTCCAGCTTCGCCCGCATCGATGCCGAAGTCGGCCTGACACGCCTGCGCGCTGACCTTGCGAGCGGACGCTGGACCGAGCGCAACCGCCATCTCTTGTCGCTGGATGCGCTGGATCTGGGCTATCGCATCGTTCGATGCGAAATGGGCAACAAGGACCACTCGCGCGTCGACCGTCCCGACGCGGCGTCATGCGGCCAAGTCTCCGGTTCGGCGGCCCGGTTCGGAGCGGGTTGTGCAACAGCTGAGGACGACGATACACTCTGTCGCGCCGGGCTCTCGCAGAACCGATGCGCCACGCAGGGCCCGGCAAATGGAACTGCCACGGGGCATCACGACTTTAGGGATCATGCCGACGCCGGCTCCTATATGAGCCCGACTTACGCAACCTCGAGGACGCCACCATGTACCGATCGTTCGCTCTGGCAGCCGTGGTTCTTTTGATTGGTGCTCCGGCGCAGGCGAAAGACCGCCCCGTCACCAATGAGGAAGGCGCAAAGCTCGCGGCGGCGGTTGCGGCACAGGGCTGCTCCGGCGGGAAGCTGGAATTCGATGACGACGGCCATTTCGAGGTCGATGACGCACGATGCAGCGATGGCCGCAAGTATGACCTCAAGTTCGATACGTCTTTCAGGCTCACCAAGAAGGAGCTGGACGACTGAGGTCGCGAGCGTCCGCCGCGATTTGCCATCATGAACGACCATGTCCTGCCGCAGGATGCGTCTTGGCCGAAAAGCGCGATCTTCACCGTCGGACATTCGACCTTGCCGATCGAGCGCTTCGTCAAGCTGCTGAAAATCTACGGCATCGAGCAGCTCGTCGATGTCCGCACGATGCCGGGTTCACGGCACAATCCGCAATTCAGCGGTGACGCCCTCGCCGCCAGCCTGAGGGCGGCACGGATCGAGTATACGCATATGCCCGCGTTGGGCGGCTTGCGGCATGCCCGCAAGGATTCTCCCAATGCCGGCTGGCGCAACAAGAGCTTCCGCGGCTATGCCGACTACATGCAGACAGCCGAATTCGCCCATGCCGTGGAGACGCTCGTCCGGATGGGTCGCCAGAAGCGCACAGCCATCATGTGTGCGGAGGCGGTGCCCTGGCGCTGCCACCGCTCGCTCGTCGCCGATGCGCTCGACGTCCGCGGCGTGCCGGTCATCGAGATCCTGTCGGAAACCAGCTATCGGCCGCACAAGCTGACGCCCTTCGCACGCGTCGACGGGACATCGATCATCTATCCTCCCGAGCAGCCGAACATGCTCTAGGCGCCTCGCAGCCAAACCGCGCGCGGCGATCGAAGAGAAACCGAACGTGCGCGTCAGTCCCCGATCTTCCTCAGCGCCGATCCCTTGTGCATCGCGACATGATCGGTCTTGTCGCTCTTGATTTCATATTGCGGGTCATCCGGGCTCGCGTGATGCGTATAGCCCTTGTAGTCCGTATCGCGGGTATGGACCTTGATGATGCGGCCGCTGACGTGACCGGCCTCGGAATTCCAGGCGACGTGATCGCCAACCTTAAAGCGTTCGCTCATCATGACTCTCTTGCAACCATCGACGCGAGCTAGTCTATCAAGCTGCCGTCGAATCGCGAGGTTGTACCTGCCGTTTCATTTTGCGATCATCCACGCCTCGAACCGATCATCATGACGGCCAGGGCGTTACCGGCACGGCATCCGCACTCCTGAACCGTTCGATGGAACGCGCAGGGAGAGCCGCGATGCAATCCAGAATCGACATCAATCTCGCCATCGGTGGGGAGCCCGACGAATGGGTGCATTCGGCGTGCCTTCTCTGCTCGAACGGTTGCGGGATGGACATCGCGGTCAAGGATGGGCGCATCGTCGGCGTGCGCGGACAGGCCGGCCATCCTGTCAGTTTCGGCCATCTGGGACCCAAGGGCGAGCACGCCTGGGTCGCCAACCACTCCAAACGCCGCGGCACGGTGCCGATGATCCGGCGGACGAAGGGCGAGCTGCTGCAGCCGGCGAGCTGGGCGGAAGCGATGGACTTCTTCGTCGAGCGTTTTCGCGACGCCTGGGCTCAGGGTCACAACAATCTCGCCTGCTACAATTCCGGGCAGCTGACCATCGAGGAGCTTTATGCGCTGGCCAAGCTGTGGCGCGGCGGGCTCCAGTCCGCCAACATCGACGGCAATACACGGCTGTGCACGGCGACCTCGGCCACCGGGCTCATGGCCAACTTCGGCACGGACGGTCCCGTCGCTTCCTATGCCGACATCGACCAGGCGGAGCTGCTGTGCCTCTATGGCCATAACGTCGCCGAGGTGCAGACGGTCTTGTGGGAGCGGATGCTGGCTGCGAAGCAGGCCAACGGCGGCCGCATCATTGTCGCCGATCCGCGCAAATCGCCGACCGTGCGGCAGGGTGCCGACCTCCACCTGCAGCTCGCCCCCGGCAGCAACGTCGCGCTGATGAACGGGATTATTCATCTGCTGATCCGGAACGGCTGGATCGATCGCGATTTCGTCGACAAGCACACGGTCGGCTTTCCGGAGATGGAGGCGATGGTTCGCAACTATCCGCCTGAGCGCGTCGCGAAGATCTGCGCCATTCCGCGAGCCGAGCTGGAGACCGCAGCCGAATGGATCGGCACCACGCCGCATTTCGTCTCGACCGTGCTGCAGGGTTTCTATCAGAGCGTCGAGGCGACCGCTTCCTCGTCGCTGGTCAATTCGGTGCATCTGCTGAGGGGCGCGATCGGCAAGCCCGGCGCAGGGCCGCTGCTGATGGCCGGGCAGCCATCGGCGATGTGCAATCGCGAGGCCGGCGCGGGCGGCTCCTATCCCGCCTATCGCAATCCGCACAACGAGCAGCAGATGCGCGACCTCGCCGAGTGTTGGAATCTCGATTTCGACCGTTTCCGCCACGAGGTCCCCAACGACATCATGTCGATGATGGAAAGCGCAGAGCGCGGCGAGATCGAGTTCATGTGGGTGATCGGCACCAACCCGCTGGTCAGTCTGCCCGACCAGAACCGTTCGCGGCGCATCCTCGACCAGCTCTTTCTCGTCGTGCAGGACCCCTTCATCGATGCCGAGACGGTCGATCTGGCGGACATCTATTTCCCGGCGGCGATGTGGGGCGAGAAATCAGGCTGCATCACCAATGCCGACCGCAGCGTCAACCTGCTCTTGAAAGCTGTCGATCCGCCCGGTGAGGCGCGCAGCGACTTCGACGTCGTCGTCGAGGTGGCCCGCCGCCTCGACTTCAAGGATCGTGAGGGCGCCGCGCTGATCGCGTTCGCCGATCCCAGGGAAGCGTTCGAGGAATGGCGCAAGGTATCGAAGGGCCGGCCCTGCGACTATTCGGGGATGAGCTACGAGCTGATCCTGGAAATGGGCGCGGTGCGCTGGCCGTGCAACGACCGGCATCCGCGTGGATGCGAGCGACTCTACGAGGACCTGAACTTCGGAACTCATATCGACTATTGCCAGACCTACGGTGCCGACTTCCTGAGCGGCGCCCCCAACACCCGGGCGGACTATGAGCGCATCGACCCGAAGGGCAAGGCGTTCCTCAGACCCGTCCAGTGGCGGCGGCAGCCCAATCCGGTGTCGGACAAGTACCCCTTCACCCTGATCACCGGCCGAGTCGTCTATCACTTCCACACCCGCACCAAGACGGCGCGTTCGGAGGTGCTGAACCGCCACGCGCCGCATCCCTATGTCGAAATCCATCCCGAGGACGCGGCGCGGCTCGACATCGGCCTTGGCGACATGGTGGAGATCACCTCGCCGCACGGCCGATGGGAAGGCGTGGCGATGGTGGTCGATACCGTCCGGCCAGGCGAGGTGTTCGTACCGTTCCACTATGGACGCGACGCACAGTCAGCCAACCAGCACACCTGGTATGCGCGCGATCCGATCAGCCATCAGCCGCAATTGAAGTCCTCGCCGGTCGCGGTGCGGCGCCTGAGTTTCGGCGAGCCCGAGCCGTGGCTGCTGGAACGGCTGGCGGAGCTGAACGGCAACGATACAGAACCGTTTGCGGCGCGCATCTTCGGGGCCGCGACCAATGATCCTGCGACCGCCGCAGAATAGCGATCTATCCGGCCGACCTCGGAGCCGGCGTCGCGGAGCTCTGCGTGGCCGGCCCGGCGCTGCCGAGGAAGGTCGTTGACGGGACGAAGAACAGGCTCCCCGTCGTCGCGCGGCTGAAGTCGAGCAGGCGATCGTAGTTACCCGGTGGATCGCCCACGAACATGTTCTGGAGCATCCGCTCGATCCGCGACGGCGATCGCGCATAGCCGATGAAGTAAGTACCGAACTCGCCCTTGCGGATCTCGCCGAACGGCATGTTGTCCCGCACGATCTTGAGTTCCTTCCCGCTCTCATCCGTAATCGAGGTGAGAGCATTGTGCGCGCAAGAGGGCTTGACGGCATCCTCCAGCTCGATGTCGGAAAGTTTCTTTCGACCGATGATCAATTCCTGCCGCTCGACCGGAAGATCGTTCCAACCCGTCAAATCGTGCAGGTATTTCTGGACGACGACGTAGCTGCCGCCGGCGAAGACGGGGTCCTCGTCGCCGATCAGCACGGCGTCGACACTCGCCGGCCCGACCGGATTCTCGGTGCCGTCGACGAAGCCGATCATGTCGCGCTGGTCGAAGAATTTGAAGCCGTGCGTCTCATCGACGACGGTGATCGCGCCGCCGAGCCGAGTCGTGATCTGCATCGCAAGTTCGAAGCACGAATCCATGCTCCGCGCGCGGATGTGGAACAGGATATCGCCCGGCGTCGCGACGGCATGGTGCCGCCCTCGGATCTCACGAAAAGGATGCAACTCCTTCGGTCGCGGATGGCCGAACAACCGATCCCAGGCGTCCGAGCCGAAACCCATGATGCAGGAGAGCCCGCCGTCGAGATCGCGAAAGCCGACCGCCCGCACGAAACCCGCCAGATCGCCGCACATGGTACGGACGGCATCCAGGCTGGCCTCGCCATCGTTGAGCGTCGCCACCAGGAAGACCGCCGCGCGCGAAAGCTTCGATGTTACAGCCTGGCTTTCCACAGTCATCGACCGCTCCGGATCTCGATATATCCTTGCAACCGCTACGTCTTTTCGGCGGCGTTCTCAAGAGTCGAGAACTGTCGGCTGCGTTCTATGGCCGGAAGCCGGCGCGTCAGGCCGTGCATTGTCCCCCGTTTCTCATGGGCGACACGGATGGATTGGGGACGAGCGAGGAGTTTATCCCAGCGCTACCGGCGAGGTTCATGCGGCTCGGCTTGATAGCGTCGCGGAAACGATTGGTCGGAGCGGGGAGATTTGAACTCCCGACCCCCAGTCCCCCAGGGGCATTGGGCCAGATTTCCTCGGTCGGCTCTGGACGCAGAAATCTCATTATCTCATTGAAATCGCCCAACTTTGAGCCTACGTTCCGTCCTGGAACATCCAGTGAACATCGACGCAAGCCAGGTCGCGCGGGAACCCCAGGGGAACCCCAAAAGTGAGACGACCACGGACTGTTTACGTGCTCGGGGGATGAACATGCCGGTTAATTTTACCGCTCGTTTTGTAGAGACCGTCAAAGCCGTAGGGCGGCGGCAGGAGTATCGCGATACCGAGGCAAAGGGCTTGATACTGCGCGTAACGCCGGGTGGCGTGAAGACGTGGGCTCTTCTCTATTCTCATGGAAGGCGCAAGCGGCGTCTGACGCTTGGCGAGTTTCCTGCAATCAAGCTCGCCAAGGCGCGTGAGCTGGCCCTGGATGCCATCGCGCGTATCGCTCAAGGACAAGACCCGCAGGGCCAAAAGCTGGCAGAGCGCCGCGGGCGCCTGGATGGGTTATCGTTCAACAAGCTCGCTGATGCGTGGCTCGAAAAGCATGCGCGCGTGAAGCTGAAGCCCGCTGCTGTCGTCGAGTATGAGCGTCTGATCAATGCGGACCTTCGGCCGAGCATCGGCGAGATGGCTGCAGGCCTGATCACCAAGCAGGATGTGATCCTAAAGGTGCGCGACAAGATCGCGACGCGGGGAGCTCGAGTCCACGCCGATCGCGTCGTGGGCATGGTGAGCCGCATCTACTCATGGGCGATCGACGAGGAGTACGTGGACAGCAACCCGGCATACAAGGTCAGGAAGGCATCGGCAGGCCCCAGCGTGCGCGATCGCGTGCTGACCGCCGAGGAGATCGGCCAGTTCTGGAACGGTCTCGACAAGGCCGAGATGTCGGAGCCTTTGCGGCTGATCTTCCGTCTGGCTCTGTTGACGGGACAGCGCCGTTCGGAAGTAGCGGGAATGCGCAAGAGCGAGATCAACCACGCAGACAAGCTCTGGACCCTTCCTGGCGATAAGGTGGAAGGTGGGCAAACGATTCACGGCCGAACCAAGAACCGGCGGGACCATATGGTCCCGCTGACTGAACCGGCGATGGATGTCATATCCAGAGCAATCGCTCTGTCAGGGGACTCGGAGTATGTGTTTCCAAGTCCCGTTAGCGACGGTCGTGTTGGGCACATCAACGGTGAAGCCGTGTCGATGGCCATGCGGCGCAACCGCGAGAACGCGTTCGGTGTGCCGGATATGCGCACGCACGACCTGCGTAGAACGCTGCGAACCTTTCTAGGCGAGCAGGGCATTCCGGATGAGGTGGCCGACCGCGTGCTCAACCATGCACGGCCCGGGGTCGGAAACCAGCACTACAACCACGCCAAGATGCGCCCTCAGGTCCGGGCGGCGCTGGAGCTTTGGGCTGAGCATGTTGCATTGGCTTGTCGTGAGGAGCGGAAACGGAGCTCAGCCGGGGAACCGGCCGCTTCGTTGACGCCGACGCCGGCGGCAACGGCAGATGAAGGAAATGCCGGCGCAGCGCCCGTGTTGTCAGCGGCGTAGCCTTAACCGTTGATTTCATCGAAGTTACCGTCCTTTCACCTGCGTTTTTGCGCACTTGCTCGACGGAACGCACTGAGGAACAGAAAGTAGCGCCTCCTCGTTTGCCTCAGACAATGGAGGAAGGCCGATGGTCAGTCATACGCACGTGCATCATGAGCAGTCGGGTAGTCACGACATTAGCAGTCGGCATCACTACTACCGTCTCCTTGGAATGGTCGTTCTCTCTTTTGTGGCGATGTACATTCTTATGTACGCGATGGTGAATTCGTTTGCCAACGTCTACAACAACGTCAACCAGTTCTACATGGCCGGGTTGATGTCGGCGCCGATGGCCCTGATCGAGCTTGCCCTGATGAGCTCGATGTATCGCGACAAGCGTCTCAACACGATTATCGCTGGAGTCAGCATCATTGCCTTGGTCGGATTCTTCGTCTTGATCCGTCAGCAGACTGCCGTCACCGATGGTCAGTTCCTGCGGTCGATGATTCCACACCATGCCGGTGCAATCCTCATGTGCGAGAAGTCGCCGGCTCAGACGCCCCAGATCAAGGAGCTGTGCAAGACCATCGTCTCCAGCCAGCAGGCTGAAATTAGTCAGATGAAGACGATGCTCGAAAAGCTGAACCGATAGCTCGCCCACGCGCGTAACGCAGGCGCAGCAACAACAAAGCGTGTCGCCCATCGCGTGCGGCTTTCCGCCTGCGCCCCCTACGTTGTGAGCCCGATCGTCAGAGCGACTAGACTGAGCATCGATAGGATCGCCCTTGCAACATGGGAGCATTCCCAGATGTTGCGCAGCTGCGACCAGTCGCCGGTAACTTCGGACGCGAACAGGGAGAAGAAGGCTGCGCTGATGCCGCTCAACTCAACGTTCTTGGTCCAGACGCTATTCACGGGGTGGGTTACGAACCAATAGGTCAGGTGCGTCGAGGCCAATAAGAGTAGTGCTGCGAGCGTCCACCAGAAGCGCGCCGTGCCGGATGGGGTAAGGCCGACAAGCACGAGCAGCGCCAAGACACCAAGGGGTTCG
>JBFWWW010000130.1:0-11396 GCA_050245975.1 Hyphomicrobiaceae bacterium | reverse complement strand
CCCTTGCGCAGGGCATCGATCAGCGCCGGCTCGTCGATGACGCTGCCGCGCGCCAGATTGACGACGACGCCCCTTGGGCCCAGCGCCTCCAGCACGGACGCGTTGATCAGGTTCTGCGTCGCGGCGCCGCCCGGCGTGATGACGATCAGCGTGTCGACGTCGCGCGCCATCGCGACGATGCTGTCGTAGTAGCGATAGGACACGTCCGCCTGCCGGTGGCGAGCGAAGTAGCTGATCGGGAGGCCGAACGCTTCGCAGCGCCGCGCGATCGCCTTGCCGATGCGCCCCAGGCCGACCATGCCGATCGAGCGGTCGCGCAGCGAGCCGGGCGTCAGGCGATAGTCGCCCTTGCGCGACCACTCGCCCGCCCGCAGCCAGCTTTCCGCCTTCGACAATTCGCGCACCGTCATGATGAGCAGTCCGAGGGCGGTATCGGCCACCTCCTCGGTCAGCACGTCCGGCGTGTTCGTGACGATGATGCCGCGCTTGGCTGCGGCCGCGACGTCGATGGAATCGTAGCCGACCCCGAAGTTGGAGATGATCCTGAGCGCCGGCAGTTTGCCGATCAGAGCCGCATCCGTCTTGACCCCCGTGTGTCCGCCCGTGCAGACGGCCTTGATCGAAGGCCCCACCTTCGCCACCAGCGCATCGCGATCGGCGACACCGGCAAGATTGTGAACCGTGAAGGCGGCCTCGAGTTGGTCGGCGATGATCGGCATCATCGGGCCGGTCATCAGCAGGTCAGGCTTCGGCATTTGGTGCTCCGGAACTTCGTTCCTCCGGTCCTAGCATCTTGCCGCCGGCCCCAGCAATGCGCCAATCCTCGCGCGCATGGCCGCCCGGCGCGGCGCCGGGCACCCTTCGCATTTTGCCTGCGATGCCCTATATTCGGGACACGACAGGAACATCGAGGATGGGTTGCATGGGCGCCCCCCGCAAGAAGCTGCAGGTCATGACGCTGACGGAGGCCGCCGTCGCGCGCGTGAAGGCCATGCAGGCGGGCCATCCGGACGCGGCCGGCCTGCGCATCGGCATCACCAAGGGCGGCTGCGCCGGCATGGAGTACACGCTGGCATGGGCCGACAAGGCCGGCCCCTACGACGAGGTCGTCGAGGTCGATGGCGCGCGCGTGCTGGTTGACCCGAAGGCCGTGATGTACCTGCTCGGCACCGAGATGGACTACCGCGTCGACAAGCTCGCCGCTCAGTTCGTGTTCAACAACCCGAACCAGAAAAGCGCCTGCGGATGCGGTGAATCCGTCGAGCTGGTGCCGGCCAGCAAAGAGCGGATCGACGCGCTCAAGGTCTGAGCCGTCGCCTGGACATTCAGCCTTTTTTCGGTGACCTGGAGCGCCAGCGATCGGCGGCGGCCGCATCCTTGTCGTCCGCCTCGACCCAGCGCTCCGCCCCCCCGGCCCCCGCCTCCTTCTTCCAGAAGGGCGCGCTCGTCTTCAGGTAGTCCATGAGGAATTCGGCGGCGGCGAAGGCAGCCTCGCGGTGCGCCGAGACCGTGACGACGAGCACGATATTGTCGCCCGGCGCCAGCGCGCCCACCCGGTGGATCACCAGGCTCGCCTGCAGCGGCCAGCGGTCGTTCGCCTCCCGCTCGATCCGCTCCAGCTCCTTCTCGGTCATACCGGGATAGTGCTCGAGCGTCATCGATGTCACGCCGGCCCCGTGCGAGACGTCGCGCACCAGGCCCGTAAAGGTCACCACCGCACCGGCGTCGGCGCGGCCGACGACCAGCGCACGCACCTCCGCGCCAATGTCGAAATCAGCCTCCTGCACGCGGACGACCATCGGCCTAGCCTCCGGTCACGGGCGGGAAGAAGGCGATCTCGCGTGCGCCGGCGATCGGCGCATCGAGCTTGACGTGAGACTGGTCGATCGCCGCGCGAATGACCTCGGCGCGCCGAAAGCCCTCCTCGTATTCGGGGCCGCGCGTCTTGAGCCAGGCGACAAGATCGGCCACCGTCGCAACCCGGCCCGGAGGATCGAGCACCTCGGACGGCCGCCCGATCTTCTCACGCAGCCATGCAAAATAGAGAACCTTGACCGTCATCGCGAGCCCGCCTTCCGCGACAGGCGTTCACTGGCCGATGGCATGCTTGATCGCCGCCTTCAGGTAGTCGTATCCGGTCCACAGCGTCAGCAGCGCCGCCACCCACAGAAGCGCCAGGCCGAACATGGTCGTGCCGGGCACGATCTTGTCCGCTGCCGGGCCTGCCAGCAGCACGCCAAGCGCAATCATCTGCAGCGTGGTCTTCCACTTGGCGAGCTGCGTGACGTGCACCTTCACGTTGAGCTCTGCCAGGAACTCTCTCAGACCCGACACGAGAATCTCGCGGCACAGGATGATGATGGCGGCGGAAATGGACGCTGTGTCGATGGTGTTGTCGTAGGCGAGCAGCATCAGCGCCGTGCCGACAAGCAGTTTGTCCGCGATCGGATCGAGCATCCGGCCGAGCGCCGACTGCTGCGCCCAAACGCGCGCCAGGTAGCCGTCGAGCCAGTCGGTGATGCAGGCGGCGATGAAAATGCCGAGCGCCGCCCAGCGCCCCTGCTCGTTGCGCATGAGAAGGAAGCAGGCCGCCATGGCCGGAACCGCCAGAATGCGCGCATAGGTCAGCACATTCGGCAGGCTGGTCAGCACGGGGCGTGGCGCGGCGCGATCCATAGCTTCTGTGTACAGTTGCCGGGATAGGCGTCAATGGTCTCCAGGTCATGCCGGCCCTGCGATTGCCGCCGGACGACGTATGCAAACACCGGATTGTGAACGATGATCGCAAGCCGACTGCACGCCATGCGGACATCGGCGCCCCGATCAGGGGAATTCTCGGCGCCTCCTGCTGATGTCGCACCGCACCGCTCGGGCCTTCTTGTCGCCACCTCGGGCAGGCACGGCTTGACGCGCGCGCCGGGAGCGGGAAAGTTTTCAACCGGCGCGGCGTCTTGCCGGCACCTGTAGGTCTGCTTTGGGGGGTTCCATGGTCGCGCATGTGAAAATGAGCCGGCGCCGCTTCCTCGGTTCTGCGGGCACCGCCCTTGCGGCGCCGGCGCTGGCGGCAACCACCCTCTCCAAGGCGCTGGCGCAGACGTCGGCAGCTGCGCCGGCCGCCGTGTCCCGTTGGCGCCAGCTCGGCGCGCTGACGGCCGAAGCCCAGAAGCTCGGCCTGTTCGCGCCGCAGGTTTCGGCGACGCTGACGGGCGGCGACGAGTTCGATCGGGTGATGCCGGCGGTCGTCGACTTCATCGACGCCGTCCAGGCATCGGCCAACGAGACCGACGTGCCGGCGGCCGACGTCGCCCGCCTGCTGGGCGAGGCGGATGCGCTGCTGCGCCAGCTCACCCAGGCGGAGCGGTCGCCACGGACGGATCGCGACAACGTCACCGGCGCGGCGGCCGTGACGAGGCCGACGTTCGAATCCCTGCGCGAGGAGTACAACAAGCTGTTCGCCACGTGCACCGTGCGGACGGCCAATGCCGCCGAAGTGAACTGGTATATCGGCAAGCTGACGAGCGACGACTACAAGGAGCAGTACCTCACGGTCGGCAACGAGGTCTGCGCGCCGTGGTATTTCGTCGGCATCATTCACGCGATGGAGGCCAGCTTCAACTTCCAGGGCCACCTGCACAACGGCGACTCGCTGAGTGAAAAGACCGTGCACGTGCCCAAAGGCCGACCCACCCCCTGGGATCCGCCCAACGACTGGGCATCGAGCGCGGAAGATGCGCTGACGTTCGACGGCCTCGCCAATCAGGCCGACTGGGGCCTGGCGCATACGCTCTACAGGTTCGAGAGCTACAACGGCTTCGGCAGCCGGCGCAACGGCATCAACACGCCCTACCTCTGGAGCTATTCGAACCAGTACACCAAGGGCAAATTCGTGGCCGACGGCGTCTGGGACGCAAACGCCGTCTCCAAGCAGTGCGGCGCTGCGGTGATGCTGAAGGTTCTCGTCGACCGGGGACTGACAACTCTCCCGTCCTGACGTCCCAAAAGCTCCCTAGAGGCTTTCCGGCTTGGGTGGAAACGCCCCGACTGTCATCCCTGCCGAGCGCCCCGCTGTCTTCCCCGCCGGAGCGTTGTCATCCCCGTCGGCGCGCCCTCCTTGTCATCCCCGCCGAAGCGCAGCGGAGAGCGGGGACCCAGGGCCACAGGCACGCGCTCGCTCCTGATGCTGGGTCCCGGATGGCCGCTGCGCGGCCTCCGGGATGACAGGGAGAGAGCGAAATTCTGGGATGACGGGATGGCCGCTGCGCGGCCTCCGGAATGACAGGGAGAGAGCGAAAGTCCCCCTCCTTGTCATCCCGGCCGAGCGCAGCGAGAGCCGGGACCCAGCGTCTTGCGAGTCGGCCTGAACCTGAAACGCTCTAGGGGTTCAGCTTCCCGGCGCCGCGAGCCCGACCGCCATCTGCGCGGCCTGGACCTGTGCGCAGTCCGCCTGCTTGAAGTCCGCGATGCCTGCAGCCGCGAGGTCGTTGCATGCCTGCAGGAAGCCGTCGGCCGCCTGTCCCAGGCTGGACGCGGGGTTGAGCTGCGTCGTCAACGCGCGATAGGCCATGCGCGCCAGCTTGTTGCGCCCGACGCCCAGAACGGTCACATCCCGGTGCCGGCCGCCTTCGGAGACGAGGAAGGCGAACTTGTTCAGGATGCCGCTGTTGAAGTGCACGCAGCCGTTGAAGTAGTCGCTGGTTGAATCGCACAGCGGGCTGTCCTTGCCCAGCAGCTCGGAATAGTGGTCCGGTTGCCCGCGGTTCGTGTCCGGTGCGTAAGGCTTCGATTTGTCGAAGAGCGACGCGCCGGTGGGACCCGACAGATGCGGATCGGCCATGCTGCGCAGCGGCTGCGTCAGCGAGAAACCGTCGAGCTTCTCGCCCAGCACCCAGTTGCCGTTGGCGGGATCGGCATAGAACTCGATCAGCGTGCCGAAGATGTCGGCAAGCGACTCGTTCACCGCTCCGGGCTCGTCAGCGTAGATGAGATCGCGCTCGTGGGCGATGACGCCGTGCGTGATCTCGTGGCCGACCACGTCGAGCGCGCCGGCGAAGCTCGGACCGTAGACCATGACGTCGGCCTTCGGGCAGTAGGACGCCGCCACCTTGCACCAGTAGGCATTGGGGATGTTGCTGTAGCGCACGTAGGACTCGAATGGCGCGCCGCCGTTGGGGCCGTCGCCGTCGTTGTCGTCGTAGCTGTCGCGGCCGAGCACCTTGAAATAGAAGTCGCGCACGATGCCCGTGTTCAGGAACGCCAGATTGGCGTCGGCGGTCAAAGGCTCCTTGCGCAGCTTCTCGTCCTCGTCGATGACCTTGTCGCCGGGGAATTTCTGCGCGCTGGCGAGATCGTAGACGCGCCGCACCAGGCCGGTCGGGTGGTCGCGGTAGAAGTACAGAACCGTGTTGTTCTCGGCGTCCACGAACAGGCGGAACGTCTCGATCGAGACGAGCCAGGCCAGACGGCTCTGCCCGGTGGTCGCGCCCTGCACGCGCATGAGCAAGGGATCGTAGACGACGAGCTCTGCGCTGGTCGGCACCGTTCCCACCTGCGCGGACAGCACTTCCAGCGTCTTGTCGTCGCGCTTGTTGGCGATCAGCTCGCCGAGACGCCTGCGTGCGGTGGCGATGGCGTCCGCTTCGGCAATCTTCGGCGTGGTCGATTCCACACCGACATTGGAAAAGCTCGCGGTCAGTCCCGTGACGGCGAGCGCCGGGTTGACGACCACGCGCGCCGACGACCCGAACACGCGTACGTTGTTCACCCTCTGCTCGACCTGGACGACATTCTGGCCGGGGATATCCGGGTCGCGGCGCACGTCCAGCGCCTGCACGCGCGTCTGCGTGTTCTTGGGCGTGAATGCCGCCGACAGCTCACCGGAGACGAAAAATGCCTCCGCAGCCCGCTTGACGTCGTCCTCGGACGGAGGCCCGGAGGAGGTGCGCGATGAGCCGAGCGCGGCCGTCGGATCGGCGATGCGGCGCAGTCCACGCACGCTTGCGGGCATTCCCGTCCGCGGATCCGTCTTGATGTTGAGGCCGGGATTGATCTGCTTGGCCGTCTCGATCGCGGTCCGCGCCTGCGGCGACAGGGCCGGTGGTGCGTCCTGCGCGGGCGGGCTCGAGCTTTGGGCCGGCGGCTGTTGGGCATCCGCGGGCCGTCCCGCGACCAGACAGACCGAGGCGAAACCTGCCGCCAGCAGGACCAGCTTCATCCTGGACATGATCGTCTCCATTCGTCCGCAGGGACGTGAAATCTCGCGCAACGACCGTCGCGGCGCCGTCAGTGGTCGCACGTCAGTTTCGGCATCGCGGTGCCGGTGGCTGCGACCAGCCCGGTCGAGCGCCACTGCATGATCATCTGGTCGAGGCCGCTCTCCGCAAGCGCCGTCTTGAAGGGCTTGGCTTCGTCGGTCCAGCCGGCCTCGAGCACCTGCAGGTCCGACCGCGGCATGCCGAGGATCGGTCTCAGGTCGATCGAATCGACCGACGCCTGGCCGCTTCCGTTGAGATCGATCAGCGGCCAGCAGCTTTCGTTGGCGTCGATCTTGCCGTCGCCGTTGAGGTCGGCCGAGATCGGCCCGCCCGCGGCCCGCGCCGTCTGCAGAATGGTCAGGTGGGTCTTGAAAATCTCGAGGTCGGCCGCATCCACCTTGCCGTCCTCGTTGAGGTCGGCCAGCAGATGAATGCTTTCGGGCGACACCTTCAGCACCGCGTCGAGGGCGTCCACGCGCGCCGCCCCGCCCGTGTCGGCGACGGCCGGCAGCGCGGACTCGGTGATCACCTTGGCGATCTCGGCCGGCGTCTTGGTCGGAGCCAGCTCGAACATCAGCGCGGCAAGCGCGGCGACATGCGGCGAAGCCTGCGATGTGCCGGTGCAGACGCCGTAGGTTTCCTGGCTGCCCGTCAGCGTGCTCATGATGTTGACGCCCGGCGCGGCAATGGCACCGCCGACGTTCGAGAACGACGCACGCTTCAGGTCGCGCCCGAAGGCTTCGACGGTGATGATGTTCTCGGCCGGCTTGGTCACGGCCGACTTGTTCGTGGCCGCCCAGGCAAACGGACTGGCCCAGCGCGCTTCGAGCGGCGCATCGAGGTAGGCGGAGTCGTTGCCGGCCGCCACCACGATGAGCACGTCGTTCTTGAAGAGGTCCGCGAAGCGGCGGACGAGCTTGGCGTGCTCGAGGATGTTGGCCGTGATGCGGTCGTCGGATTCCGGCAGCTTGCCGGGCGAAAGTCCGCCGCCCTCGTACCAGTTGTAGCCGAGGCTGATGTTGATCACCCGGCGCTGCCCCTGGGCGACGGGATTCTGCAGCAGGTAGAACGTCGTATCGCCGACAACGTCGGCAAACAGCATCGTCCGCTGCAGCATCTCCTCGTCGATGCCGACCTCCGTCGCCTCCTGCAGCAGGCCGGAGCCGATCGGCAGGGCGTCGAACGTCGCGTTCGGCACGATGCCGTCGATCCCCACGCCGTTGTTCTGGATCGCAGCGACGATGCCGGCCACGTGCGTGCCGTGGCTGTACTGGCAATTCGCCACCAGGGGCTTCGGCGGCATGCCGCCCTGAACGTTGCCGTAGTGCAGATTGGAGTGCGTGCCGAACCCGGAATCGACGAAAGCGATCTGCGGCTTGACGGTGTTGGGATGCAGCTTGCGATAGCGGTTGACGATGGTCCACACCGTCGGCATGCGCATGATCTTGAGACCCCAGTTGCCGTCATCCGTGGCGTTCGTCTTCCAGTTCCAGTTGAAGGACACGCCGTCGAGGGCCGCGCTGGTCTTGACGGGCGGCGGCACCGAGTTGGACTTCACTCCGGAGCTGACAAACGCGCCTTCCACAGCCGGGTCCTCGCGCAGCTCGCGGATGATCTTGGGTTCAAGAAGCTGTCCCAGGCTTTCGGGGCGGCGCACCGAGCGCGTGGCTGCGCGCGGCTCGGCGCTCTCCTTCCGCCGCACGTAGAGGACGCCGAGGTCGGGCACGCTCTTGACGACCTCCAATCCAAACCTTTGCAGCATGGCGTCGATCTGCTCCGGCGTCGCGCCGTCCCTGAGCTGGATCACATACTGGTTGCGCGCGACGTAGACCGGCGTCTCGGAGCCGCGATCCTCCTTGCGGAACTGCGCGATGGTGACTGGCTTCGTCCCCAGAAGGGCGCGCACATGATCCTTGGCCGACTGCCAGAGGCCGGCGATCGCGGACGGGGGCGGCGACGCAGGCTGCGGAATGATCAGATGCGGCGCGGCGTCGGACCGGCCGCCCGCCCGCGTGTCGATCGTGCCGTCGGGGCGCACCCAATGGAAATCGTCCGGATTGAGCGTCTTGCCCTGCTGCGAGGGAGGTGCGGGTGCGGGCGCGGGGGCGCGGTTCACCGCCCCCGGCGAACGCGTGACCGGGCCACCCGGCGAGCGCGTCACCGGCGCCGGGCTGCCGCCGCCGCCGTAGCGGTCCTCCAGCAGGCGCTTCAGCCGCTCCTGATCCGAATTCAGGTTCTGCGCCATGGCAGAGGTGCCGAGCAGGGCAACGGCCGTCACGAACAAAGCTAAGCGCATGATGACACTCCTCGCGCGCGGCGCGTCCGATTGCATGACCCGGATCACTTCTTCCACCATTGGCCGATCCAGTCGCTGACCTTGTCCTTGGCCTTGCCCGCGGCGTCCTTTGCGGTGTCCGCGGCCTTGCCCGCTGCATCCTTCGCGACGTCCTTGGTCGTGTCCCAGGTGCGCTGCCACCAGCTCTTCTCGGCCGGTGCAGGCTGCGGTGCCGGGGCTGGCGGCGCGGGCTGCGGAGCCGGAGCCGGCTCAGGTGCAGGCGTCGGCGCTGGCGTGGGTGCCGGCGGTGTGGGCGCAGGCGGCGTCGGCGCCGGAGGTGGCGCGGGCTCGGGCGCGGGTGCCGGAGGCTGCGGCGCCGGAGGCGTCGGTGCGGGAGGTGTCGGTGCAGGCGCGGGGGCCGGTGCAGGGGCCGGGGCCGGTACAGGGGCCGGTTCAGGCGCGGGCGGCTGCGGTGCTGGCGCCGGAGCTGGGGCCGGCGGTGTCGGGGCTGGAGGCTCGGGCGCCGGTGCGGGTGGCGTCGGAGCCGGCTGTGGTGCTGGCGCCGGCGGTGCCGGAGTGGGAGCGGGAGTAGGAGCCGGTTCGGGTTGCGCGGCTCCGATCTCGAGCTTCGGATCGACGGCCAAGTTGCCGTCCTTGTCGACGCCCGACTCCAGTCCCTTGGCACGGCGGTAGGCCGCCAGCAGAGACGTGTAGATCGGCACATAGACCGACAGGGTCTTCGTCCCGACCTTGATGGTCTGGTTGACCTGCATGTGGAGATGCAGGGTCGTATCGCGCTTGCCGCCCATGAAATTGGACGCGCGACCCAGAACGTCACCCTGCTTCACCTTCTGGTTGACCTTCACCTTGATGGAGTCGGGGTGCATGTGCAGGTAGTAGTACTGCGTGCCGTCCTCGCCCTTGAGGCGCACGGTGGTGTTCGACGTCACCTGCGTGATCACGCCGTCGACGACCGCCACCACCTCCCACTTGTTGTCCTGGCATTTCGGCGGGCGGATATCCTGGCCCTGGTGGCCCTTGCCTCCCGGGCAGAGCGGCATCGACCAGTCACGGAGCTCGCAGTACGTATCGCGCTGCCCCATCGGATTGTAGTTCTCGGGATCACACGCGCTGCCGCCCGGACCGAGATAGCCGCCGTGGCCGTAGATCTGCGAATTCATGTGCACCTGTTCCGTGGGACCAAGCTTGTAGGGAAACAGGATGTTGGGGAGATAGACGCGGCGGTCGTCCGAACGGCCCTTCACCTTGTCGCGCGGATCGAGCGTTCCCGGCGGATAGTACTTGAAACCCGGATCGATGGCCGGGGGCTGCGGCACCGGCGTGTCGACGACCGGCGTGGTGGGCGGCTGCGTCGGCGTCGACGGTGTTGTCGGCGTGGTCGGTGTCGTAGGGGCCGGCGGTGTTGCCGGCGACGAGACAGGCGGGACCGGCGTTGTCGGCAGCGGTTTGGGATCCGGCGCATTCTGCGGCAGCGTGCAGACCACGGGCTGGAGCA
The DNA here is from genome assembly GCA_050245975.1 of Hyphomicrobiaceae bacterium. GTDB lineage: Bacteria > Pseudomonadota > Alphaproteobacteria > Rhizobiales > Hyphomicrobiaceae > JBFWWW01. Next base: position 1,354 of record JBFWWW010000130.1, on the reverse strand, counting down.
GCGAACCGGATGCGGGACGTCCGTCGCAGGCATCGGCGATCGCGCGTGTCTGCGACGGACCGCGAAGCGCGGTACCGGGCGCGGCCGCCGCGCCGCTCAGCACCTGCAGGCCGGATGCCGGCAGCAGCGCACCGCCGGCGAGCGACGCCAGCGCGGCGTAGGTAACAAGACGAGCTGTGCGACCTGGCCGCATGGTACCCCCCAGACGAAACGCGACCTGCAAACCCAGCGGCCAACGCAGGACCGGCATTATGCCGAAGCACTCCGGGGCTCGCAACGGAACGTGCCCCTCGTTCATGTCACCACGCGGATCGTGCCGAGCAATGTGACATCAGCGCGACATGTGCGCGGCGTATGCACAGACCGCGCGGAAAATTCGAGCGTCCGCGGCTACTCCTTCTTTTCGCCTGCTCCCGGCGCGGTCGGCGTCGCCGGCAACACGCCAATGAGCGACTGCAGCATGGCGCGCGTCTCGGGCGGCAGCTTGCCGGAATCCTCAGCCAACGCCTTTTCGATGGCCTGCCGCACCTCCGGCGGAACGGTCTGGCCGCCACCGGCCACGACAGGCGCCGCGCTGAACCCCGTCGGATTCCACAGTACGGACTTCCAGTCCCACGCCACATCCGGCTTGCTCCAAGGCCCTGTCACCCGCAGCGGCACCGGCAGCGAGACCGGCGGCGGCACCAGCGTCAGGCGCACCGCCTGGTCCAGCGTGCGTGCCGGCAGCGAGAGGAAACCGCTCGACGTCACCTGCACCTCGGGTCCCGCCAGCAGGACATCCGTCGTCGTGTTCAGCACGCCGTTCTTGACGGTGTAGCCTGCGTTCAGCCGCTCGAACTGGGTCTGCTGCGAGGGATCGAACTTGCGCGGCTGCCACCATTCGAGCACTGCCTGGCGCAGGTTGAACCCGGCGATGTAGCCCTTCTGCAAGGCAAACTTGATCTGTCCGCTGAGCGAATTGACGAGATCGCGCTCGCTGCCGCCGCTGGCCGTCACGTTGATATCGGCGCCACCGGTGCCTGACAGGAGTTTCTGCCCTGTCAGGGCTTGCGCCAGCGGACCCGCCGCAACGCTGTCGAGCTTCAGCCCGACAGCGGATTTGGCGGGCTTGGCCGTCGCATCGATATCGATCTTCCCGCTGGCCTTTCCCTTGTCCACCTCCAGGGACTTGAGATCGACCGTCATGCGTCCGTCGCGCACCGCGATGGCGACATCGCCGTTGCGCAGCGGCAGGGCGGCATAGCGGATCTCCGCGGCCTTGAGGCCGACATCGACATCCATCTCGGTCAGACGATCGAGGCCCAGCGGCTCGCTGCTCCAGGCCGAGCGGCTGGCCTGCGGCGCGGCGGCAAGG
>JBFWWW010000129.1:0-11458 GCA_050245975.1 Hyphomicrobiaceae bacterium | reverse complement strand
ATCGGAAGCGCTCGCTGAAATAGGGCAGTTGCGCCTTGTAGATGCGGGAATGCACGATGCTCCAAGGCGGCAGGAAAACCATCGTTTCGGGGCCCTGCCCGTACACCTCATAGTGTATTTTCACGCCATCGCGTTCGACGTGTCCTTCAGAGGCGGGCAACTTGGCGCGCATGCAATCACCGTCCCGATGAACCGCTTTCCGCGATCCGCATCAGATCCCCGAAGCGACGGAGCGCCTGGCGCACGGGCACGCCTTTCTTCTCGCTGCCGAGCAGATAGAGGCTTTCCGCACCGATAAAGGCGCAGCCGACAAGCGCGGCAACCTCCTGGGCAGAGAAGGGCCCGATTGCCCCCAGCTCGCGCTCGGCCTTGCGCGCCAGCTCCGTGAGGAGGTCGAACCAGATCAGCAGGCCGGTGCGGACAATCTTCGCCAGTTCCGCATCGGCCCAGCTGGCCGCAATCAGCTCTTGCAGCACGCGCACGTAGCCCGATGCAATGTCGTCATCGAGGTAGTCGCATGCCCGTTCCCATTGCTCGGACAGCTTGAGCGTCGGGTGATGGAACAGCGCATTCTGGCGATCAAGAAGCTGAGCGTTGAGGTGCTCGAACAGGGCCAGCACCATTCCCTGCTTGGAGCCGAAGTGATAGTGGATCTGGCTCAGCGGGACACCGGCGACTGCCGCCACGTCACGCGTCGACAAGGCCGCATAGCCCTTTTGACGCAGCACCTTTTTTGCCGCTTCGAGCAGAGTGATGCTCGTGTCTGCGTTTTTTGCCAGTGCCACCCGACCCACCTTCCTTCTTTGCGCCAACACCGACCGCTGATGCTGCTACTGGTGCCCGTGTTTGCCGGCGGCCGTGGTCGGTGCGCCGTGCGCCTTCCGGCGCGGTAGCGGAACCAGCATCGACACGTGATCGCGATAGCGTCGATACTGGTTGCCGAACAAGGCAATCAAATCGCGCTCTTCGAGATAGATGCCGATCAGAATGTAGCCCGTGGTGGCGGCCGCGAACAGCAAGTGGCCTGCTGTCATGGTCGGTGTCGCCCAGAAGGCAAGGAGAAACCCCAGATAGATGGGGTGGCGCACCACCTTATAGAACAGCGGGGTCTTGAACACCGGAGGCGGCAGTGTCTCGGCGCGCAGCTCGGCATAGACCTGCCGCAGGCCGAACAGCTCGAAATGATTGATGAGGAAGGTGCTCAAGAGCACGATGCCCCACCCTGCCCAGAAGACCACTTGCAGCAGGAGCGTCGCAGTCGGATCGGTCACGGACCACACTGTCCCTACGATCGGCCGCCACTGCCAGTAGAGCAGCAGAAGGGCCAGACTTGCGAGCAATACGTAGGTCGTCCGCTCGACGGCAGACGGCACGAACCGGGTCCACCAGCGCTTGAAGACGGGCCGCGCCATGACACTGTGCTGAACGGCGAAAATGCCAAGGAGCAGGATATCAATGACGAGTGCCGCTCCGACAGCACCCGGTTCGCCGCTGTCGATTGTCTTGGGCACCGGCAGGTTGCCCACGAATGCGACGGCGTAGAGAAATGTGCCCAGGAAGATCAAATAAGCTGCCCCGCCGTACAGAACCGCCGCGATGCCGCTCATGGCATGCCTCCGTTGCAAAAGTGCGCTTAATTCGGTCGATCGACCGATGAAGGGGAGGATATAAGTTCGGTCGATCGACCGAGTCAACGAAAATCGCCCCGTGCGGATGCGAGGCTTCTGGCTCGGTCATCGGGAGCCGGGGTACCGGGACCTTCCTGTAGGACACGGTAGCGCAGCAACGTCGTGGGGCTGTTTGGAGTTATCCGGGAAGCGGTTCGTCCTGAAACCAGGCTGGAGGCAGATATGCAAATTGGTGTGATCGGACTTGGCCGCATGGGCGCGAACATCGCCCGGCGGCTGATGAGGAGCGGCCATTCCGCCGTCGTCTATGATCGCAGCGCTGCCGCTGTCGCAGCACTGGCAGCAGAGGGCGCGACCGCCGCCTCGGGCATATCCGACCTCGTCGCCAGGCTTGAGGCGCCGCGCACGGTCTGGATCATGCTTCCTTCCGGATCGGCGACCGAAGACGCGGTCACGGAGCTGGGCCGCTGCCTTGCCCGCGATGACGTCATCATTGATGGCGGCAACACCTTCTGGCAGGACGACGTTCGCCGCGCGAAGGCGTTGCGCGCGGCCGGTCGCGGAATCCACTACGTCGACATCGGCACCTCCGGGGGCGTATGGGGGCTCGAGCGCGGCTACTGCCTGATGGTCGGCGGCGACCGGGCCATCGTCGAGCGCATCGATCCGATGCTCGACGCGCTCGCGCCGGGCCGCGGGGACATTCCGAGGACGCCACACCGCGACGGGCGCGATCCGCGCGCCGAGAAAGGTTATATCCACGCGGGGCCCGTCGGCGCGGGACACTTCGTCAAGATGGTGCACAACGGCATCGAATACGGGCTGATGCAGGCCTACGCGGAGGGTTTCGACATTCTTCGCGGCGCATCGAGCGAGGCGCTGCCGCAGGAGCATCGCTTCTCGCTCGATCTGGCCGATATCGCCGAGGTATGGCGGCGCGGGAGTGTCATCCCCTCCTGGCTCCTCGACCTCACTGCATCGGCCCTGGCGCAGGATGGCCAACTCGACGGCTATTCGGGATTTGTCGAGGATTCCGGCGAGGGCCGCTGGACCGTCAACGCCGCGATCGACGAGGCGGTCCCGGCCGAGGTCCTCACCGCAGCACTGTTCGCGCGCTTTCGCTCGCGCCAGCAGCACACGTTTGCCGAGAAGATCCTGTCCGCCATGCGGGCCGGCTTCGGTGGGCACAAGGAACAGGCGCGCGGCGGTGGCTCGCCCTCGAAACAGGCGTGAAACGGCAGGAGCCGGCGCGCATGCAGCACTGCAGGATGATCCGTCTCGCTGATCCTGCTGCCGTCGCAGCGGCAGCTGCAGGTCGGCTGCTCGCTGCAATGAGTGCGAACCCCGGTCGGATTGCCGTCTGCCTCTCCGGCGGCGGCACGCCGCGGCCGCTCTATGACCTGCTCGCGACCGACACCTACGCCGCGGCGATCCCGTGGGATCGCGTGCACTGGTTCATGGGCGACGAGCGTGTCGTCCCCGCGACCGATCCGCGGAACAACTTCCGCGAGGTTTGCGAGGCCTTCCTGAAAAGCCGGGCGCCGGCGGATCATCTGCATCCCGTTCCGACCGGCAGCGGCAGCGCCGAGACGGCTGCGCGGCTTTATGCCGAGGAGCTGCAGCAGTTCTACGGCGGCACGCGGCTTGATGAGAGGCGACCGCTGTTCGATCTCGTGTTCCTCGGTGTCGGCGCCGACGGGCATACGGCATCGCTGTTTCCCGGGGGGTCCGCAATCGACGTCGAAGACCGCTGGGCCGTGGCCGTCGCGCCGCCGCGCGTCCCGCCTCATGTGCCGCGCGTGTCGCTGACGCGGCCGGTGCTCGCATCCTGCCGGACGATGGTGTTCCTGGTCACCGGCGAAGGCAAGCGCGACATCATGCGGCGCCTGAGCATCGATCATACCCTTCCCGCGGCACGCGTCGCCTCGCAATGCGAAACGCTGTGGCTGCACGACATGGCAAGCTAGGTCGGCCTATTGCCGCACGAATTTGCGCTCGTAGATCTGCCGCGCCGGTGCCATGTGCGCCACCGCCAGCTCTTCGAGTGTTTCGAGATCGCCCTTGCGCAGGCATTCGAGCATTTTCTTGTGCTCGCGGCATGCGCGCTGCAGGGCGGCGACATCCGAGACGCCGTAGGCCCGGATGGGAAAGCTCAGCCAGTCGTGATGCCGGATCGCGAAGGTCAGGAATGGATTGCGGCACAGCTCGAACAGCGCATTGTGGAACATCATGTTCGTGCGGTGCACCTCGACGAGGTCGCCGGAAGCGGCCGCCTCGGCGTGGATGCGCAACCAGCGCTCGACGCCCGCGATGTCATCGGCCGATCTGGCCTTGATACCGCGGATGGCGGCGCGGTGCAGGATTTCGCGCATGCCGTAGAGGTTGACGATCTCGTCGTGCTCGTAGCGCTTGAGTTCCGCGCCGACGTGACGCCGTTTCAGAACGACGCCGAGGCGTTCAAGCTCTTCCAGCGCGGCGCGCACGACGTGCCGCTTGGCGGCGTAGTCGGCCATCAGGTGGTCTTCGATCAGCCGGTTCCCGGGAAGGATGCGCCCGGCGATGATGTCGGCCTCCATCGCCGCGATGACGGCGGCAACGGCCTTCGACAGAGGCCGATCCTCGCCCGGCAAGGCGAAGGAAGCGGTGAGGCTTCCAGCCTGCGATTTTGCTCTGCGGTCCTTCATTATCGATAATGTTATCAGCATCTGCGTTCTGGCGCCAAAAAGAGGCAATTGGCATAAACGTCGGCACCGCAAACCGAAAGGGTGCCGCGCATGGCGGGAAAACAGGCTTCCAGGGCCGACGATCGATTGATCAGCATCAATCCGGCGAATGGCGAGGCCGTTGGCTCGGTGTCGGTGCTGCGTCCCCGGGAGATCGACGGGATCGTCGAGCGGGCTTGGACTGCCTTCCGGCGCTCCGGATGGTCGCAGATGCGGCCCGACCGCAAGGCCGCCGTTCTGCACGAGGTGGCGCGGCGCCTGCTGGCCGACAAGGAGCGTTTGGCGCGCCTGCAGATGCTCGACAACGGCAAGCCCCTTGCCGAGTGCCGGGCGATGATCGATGCCGCCGCCGGTGCCTTCCGCTACTACGCGGGCGTCGTCGAGACGCATGAGACCGAGGTGACGCCGCCGCGGGGCGACTACGTGTCGCTCACCGTGCTCGAGCCTTACGGCGTCGTTGCAGCCATCACACCCTGGAACTCGCCCATCATGACCGAGGCGCAGAAGGTTGCGCCTGCGCTCGCGGCCGGCAATGCGGTGATCCTCAAGCCGTCTGAGGAGACACCGCTGCTGGCGCCGGAGCTACTGAAGATTTGCGCCGAGGCGGGCCTGCCGGAGGGACAGTTGCAGGTGGTGCAGGGGACGGGCGAAACAATTGGAGCCGCACTCGTCGCGCATCCCGGCGTGCGCATGGTTTCCTTCACCGGCGGGACCGAGACCGGACGCGCGATCGGACGGATTGCCGGCGAGCGGCTGATCCCCGTGGCTTTGGAGCTTGGCGGGAAATCGCCGCACGTTGTCTTCGCCGATGCCAACATGGAGCATGCCGTCGCCGCCGTGGCGTCGGGCATTTTCGGCTCCTCCGGCCAGAGCTGCGTGGCGGGGTCGCGCTTGTTCGTGGAGCAGAGTGCCTACGAGCGTGTCGTCGAAGCGCTTGCCAAGCGGGCCCGGGCGGTCCGAGTCGCGGCGCCCGATGCTCCCGACGTCGAAGTTGGACCACTCGCTTCGTTCCGCCATCGCGACAAGGTGGCCCGGCACGTCGGCGATGGCCTCAAGCAGGGCGGCCGCGTTCTGGCCGGCGGCGACGTGCCGACGGATGGCGATCTGGCACGCGGCGCCTACTACAGCCCGACCGTCATCGACGGGCTCGCCGCCGATGCACGGCTCTGCCAGGAGGAGATTTTCGGGCCGGTGCTCGTCGCCCTGCCGTTCAGCGACGAGGCGGACCTGATCGAGAAGGCCAACAGCACGCCCTATGGCCTTGCGTGCGGCATCTGGACAGAAGACTTCAAGCGCGCCTGGCGCGTCGGCCGTGCGCTGGAGGCGGGCTCGGTCTGGATCAACACCTACAAGCAGTCGAGCATCTCCTCGCCGTTCGGCGGCTTCAAGGACAGCGGCATCGGGCGGGAGAAGGGGGTCGACGGGCTTCGTCTCTATGGCCAGGTGAAGAGCATGTATTTCGGACTGCACGCGCAACCGTTCTCGATCTCAAGATGACAACCGAAAAAAAATCCAGCGCCCTTCCTGTTGCCGGCAATCGCTTCCTCATTGTCGGTGGAGCAAGCCTTGTCGGTTCGGCAACGGCCGAGGTCCTGCTGCAACGCGGCGCGGGCGAGGTCATCCTGCTCGACAATTTCTCGCTCGGCTCGAAGGATGCCGTCGAGCATCTGATGAGCGACAGGCGCATCCGTCTCGTTACCGCGGACATCATGCGCCTGCCGCAACTCCTCGACGCCATGAAGGGCGTCAATGGCGTGCTGCATCTGGCGGCGATGATGTCGATCTCGATGCACAGCGATCCGTGGACGGGTCTCGACGTCAACATTCGCGGCGCGCAGAACGTGATCGAGGCCGCGGCCGTGTGCGGTGCCGACAAGCTGGTCTTTGCATCGTCCAACGCGGTCTACGGCTACGGGCCGGGCGTCATCGGGTATCTGAGGGAGGACACGCCGTTTCACAGTGCCGGCGCGCCGGAAGGCGCGATCATGTACGGGGCATCCAAGATCATCGGCGAACAGCTTTGCCGCGTCGCATACCGCGAGCACGGCCTCCCGTACGTGGTGTTGCGTTACTCGACGGTCTACGGCGAGCGCCAGCACTACCGCGCGGCCAATGCTCTTTACATCATCGAGACGCACGACAAGGTCCGGCGCGGCGAACGTCCGCAGGTCATCGGTGACGGCTCGGAGACGAAGCACTTCATCTATGTCGGCGATCTCGCCAACGCCAACGCGCAGGCCTTTGAATCGGATGCCTGCAATGTCGCGGTCAATGTCTCGGGTCCGGAGCCGATCACCACGCTGGAGCTGGTGAAGCTCGTGACGGAGCTGTCGGGAAGCACGGTCGAACCTGAGCATGTCAAGCCGGCAGCCGGCAAGGTGCGCCTGACTTCCGGCGGTGCCTTCGTCATCGATCACGCGCTGGCGGAGCGGACCATCGGCTGGACGCCGAAAGTGAAGATGAGAGAAGGCATCGGCCGTCTTCTGCGCTGGCGCGAGGAAGCGGAGACACGGGCCACAAAAGCAAAGGCGCGCGCATGAACCGCAAGCAATTCCGCGAAAAACTCAGGAGCGGCAAGGTCTGTCTCGGCACCCACAGCTATTCGGCGAGCCCGGCCATCGTCGAGATCATCGGCCATTCAGGCTTCGACTGGGTGCTGGTCGATTGCGAGCATGCGCCGATCGGTCCCTACGACACGTTCGCGCTCGAGAACTTGTTGCGCGCTGCCGAGACGTCGGGCGTCGTGCCGCTGGTGCGCGTGCCGAAGAACGATCCTGTCATGATCATGAAGGTGCTTGATTCCGGCGCGGCCGGGATCATCGTGCCGCACGTCAACGACAAGGCCTCCGCCCAGCTCGCGGTGAGCGCGACGCGCTATCCGCCGGTCGGCCTGCGCGGCACGTGCCCGCATGTCCGGTCCGTGAAGTATTACGCGACGCGCCCGCGCGACGAGGACTACTGGCGCACGGCCAACGACGAGGTCACGGTCGTCCTCCTGCTCGAGGATCGCAAGGCTATCGACAACATCGAGGAGATCGTCTCGGTGCCCGGCGTCGATGCCGTCTATCTCGGCACCACCGACATGGCGATGGACATGGGCGAATTCCGCCACGACGCACCGCGCGTCAAGGAGGCGGTGGCGCATGTGACCAAGGTCGCGCGCGCACATGGCGTCGCTGTCGGCCAGCCGTTCTTTTACCCGAATGTCGGCTCGGCGAAGGCCCTGCTCGACCTGGGGCACACGTTCCTCGCCTGCACCGCCGACTTGCGCATTTTCGGCGAGGCGTGCGCGCAGATCATCACGGGGGTGGACGACGTCCTGAAGTCCCACCCCGGCAAACCGACCCGGACCTGAGAGGCACGCCATGCAGGAAAAGACCGCCGCACAGCCGATCGAAGCCGACGATGTCGTCGGCAAGGTCGAGTCCATCGTCTTCAGTCGTCTGAAGCCGAGCGCGGATCTCTACCATGAGATCAAGCGCATCTGCGACGAGAACGACATCCAGGCCGGCGTGATCATGTCGATCACGGGCGCTCTGGAACGCGCGAAGCTGCAGCTTCTGTCCACCGAGCTCTCCAAGGACGGACATCCCGTCGTTGTGGATTTCGAGGGACCCTTCGAATGCAGCGGCCACGGGATCATCGGTCGCTTCCGGCAGAGCAACAGCGGCGGCATCTTTGCCAAGGACCTCGCCAACAGCCCCTATCTGCACGTCCATCTCACCATCACAGTGGGCGCGCACGATGGGACGAAAACCGTCTGCGGCCACCTGGTGGAAGGCTGCACGGTGCTCTCGCCGCATCACGTCTCGCATTTCACGATCGCGATCGCCAAGGTTTCTGGCGTGCGGCTCGAGCTGGTGTCCGACAAGTCCTTCGTGACGCCGGGCTTCGCCGAAGGCCATCGCTTCCATTCGCTCGGTCCGGCCTGAGAGCTGCAGCACCATCCACCAACGAAAAAACGAGGAGACGCTTCCGTGAGACTGTCTGGAAAATCCGCGCGCGTGCCGGCAGCGGTCCTTGCCGCTGCCGCGGTCTTCGCGTCATGGCCGGCGCTTGCCGATGAGTTGATCGTCGCCATTCGCGGCGGTCAGCTCGGCGATTTCTACATCCAGAAGCTCGGGCCGATGTTCGAGAAGCAGTTCGGCACGAAGGTGACGTTCACCGTCGATACGTCAGGTCCCGCGCTGGCGAAGGTCAGGGCTGAAGGTGCGAGCCCCAAGACCTGTGTCCTTTGGACGATCCCGACGATCCAGACGGAGGGCGAGCGGCTCGGCCTTTACGAGAAGCTCGACTACGCCAAGATCCCGAACCTGAAGGACATCGACCAGTCGCTCGTCGATCCGGAGAATTTCGCCGTTCCCAAGAGCGTCGACTACATCGGCATCACGTACAACGAGAAGATTTTTGCCGACAAGGGCTTCACCCCGCCCACCTCCTGGTCCGATCTTTTCAAGCCCGAGTACAAGGGCAAGGTCGCCCTTGAATCACCGGCGGACAGCTACGGCCAGGTGACGGTCGCAGGCCTCGCCGCCGTCATGGAAAAAGGAGCCGACCAGCGGGGCGCGGCGGCGGTGATGGACCGTGTCGTCAAAGCCGGTCCCGACATTCTCTGGGGCAGCAGCCCCGCGGCCATGACCCAGCTCCTGACGCAGACCGACGCCTGGATCGCCGCGTTCTCCAGTTCGTACGTCTGGCAGGCCATCGATGCCGGCGCGCCCTTGAAGTTCATCCACCCGAAGGAAGGCAGTTTCCCCGTCGCCTCGCACTGGGCCATCATCAAGAACTGCCCGAACCAGACCGCCGCCTACAACTGGGTGAACTGGCACATCAGCCCCGAAATCCAGGCGCTCGAAGCTGAAACGGTGTCGCGCTTCCCCGTCAACCAGAAGTCGGCCGCGCTCCTGCAGAAGGGTTCGGCGAAGGTGAAGGATCGACTGGGTCAAACCGTTCACGCCGTACCGATGGATTGGAAGTTCATCCAGAAGGAGTACAAGGGCTGGGAGCGCCGGCTGCAGATCGGACAGTAGACCGTGTCGGCTACGGCTCGTTTCCGCGACTTTCCAGGACGCCAGGTCATCGCCATGTCTTCCCATGATCCGGCGGGTCAGTCCGCTGCCGGAGCTGCCGGTGTCGTTCCCGGGTCGGCGTCTCCGGGGCTCGAGCTGATCGGCATCAACAAGCGCTTCGGTCAGCGCTGGGGGGCGCGCGATCTCAACCTGGCCGTGCCGCGCGGCAAGCTGCTTGTGCTGCTGGGGCCGTCGGGCTCGGGGAAGTCGACCACGCTCAACATCATCGCGGGGTTCACCGCGCCGGACAGTGGCCGGGTGCTCGTCGAAGGTCAGGATCTGACGGCGGTGCCCACCCACCGGCGCAATTTCGGCATGGTGTTCCAGGCGAACACGCTCTTTCCGCACCTCACCATGGAGGAGAACATCCTCTATGGCCTTAGCCTGCGCAAAGTGCCGGCTGCCGAGCAGAAGTCCAAGCTCACACGCATGCTGGAGATGATCGGACTGTCGGGCCGCGAGGCATCTTATCCGGCCCAACTCTCCGGCGGCGAGCAGCAGCGTGTTGCGCTTGCCCGCGCGCTTGTGCTGGCGCCGCGCCTGCTTCTTCTCGACGAGCCGTTGAGCGCGCTCGATACCAAGCTTCGACGCCAGATTCGCGACGACATCCGCGCCATCCAGCTGCGGCACGGCATCACCGCGGTCATGGTCACGCACGATCAGGAAGAGGCGCTGGCGATCGGCGACATCGTTGCGGTGATGGACCAGGGAGCGCTGCAGCAGATCGACACGCCGGAGCGCATCTACCGCAATCCGGCCAATGCCTTCGTCGCGGGGTTCGTTGGCGAGAACAACCTGCTCGAGGGCACGCTCGTCGACATGGCGGGCGGCATGGCATCCGTGCGTCTGGCTGATGGCGTCGTGGTGCAAGGTGCAGCGCCCAAATCCAAACTTGTGTCCGGTGCGCGCGTGCTCCTTGTGCTGCGGCCGGACAGTATCGAAGCGACGCCGGTCGGCAACGGCAGAGGGGCGGCGATGCTCGCGGGCGAAGTCGCCGTCGTGCAGTTTCTCGGCGCAAAAGTCCGTTACATCGTCGAGGTCCAGGGAAGCGGCAGGCGTATCAATATAGACTCGCCGCTGCCCGTCCGCCTGAACGCCGGCGATCGCGTCGAGCTCGGCTGGCCGTCGGGCGAGGCGCTCGTGCTGGCGGCGGAGGCGGCGGCATGAAGCTGCGCGACGCTCTCCTCTTGAACACGCCGCTCGCAGGGCTCAACGTTACGGTCTTCGCAATGGCTCTGGCCTATGTGGTGTGGCTCAGCTTTACCGCGGGAGCGACGCTATACGAGAACTACGCGACCGTTCTCCAAGACCCGCTGTTTCATATCATTCTGACGCGCACGGTCTGGCTCAGCCTTCTAGCCTCGGCCATTTCGGTCGTGCTGGCCTATGTGGTCGCCTTCCACATGTGGGTCAGCACGCCGCGCATGCGAGCCGTCCTGACCCTCATCGTGATCTCGCCACTGCTGATCAGCGTCGTCGTCCGGACATTCGGCTGGATGCTGCTGTTCGGTTCATCCGGAGCGATCGCTCATGCGCTTGATGCGCTCGGGGTGAGCAATTCGCGGCTTCTCTATACGGTGACCGGCGTGGTGATCGCACTCATCCACGTGCATCTGCCCTATGCCGTTCTCAGCATCCTGGCATCGTTCGACAACATCAATCCGGCCCTGCTGCGGGCGTCCTCCAGCCTCGGCGCGACCGCCTACAAGGTGTTCACGTCCGTCATCCTGCCGCTCACGCTGCCGGGCGTGTTTGCCGCCGGCATGCTGACGTTCGTTCTCAACATGGGCAGCTTCGTTACGCCGATCATGATCGGCGGCCCACGCCAGCTCACGCTCGGCGGATACGTGCATCAGGAGATCATGATCTTCTATCACGAAGGGCCGGGCTTCGCCGCGTCGATCCTGACACTGGTTCTGATCGTGGCGCTGACGGCGATCGCGACGCGCATTTTCAAGATGCGTCAGAGCCTGCACGCGGCGGGAGGCTGAGGCGATGCGCGCGCTGCTCGGACTTTCGGCTTGGCTGATTTATGTTT
>JBFWWW010000128.1:0-11521 GCA_050245975.1 Hyphomicrobiaceae bacterium | reverse complement strand
GCGCGCGGTTGACGCGGCTTTTGACGGTGCCGACGGCGCAGCCGCAAATGCGCGACACCTCCTCGTAGCTGAACCCCTCCGCGCCGATGAGGATCAGGGCTTCCCGCTGATCGTCCGAGAGCTGAGACATGGCGTGCCGGAAGTCGGCCATATCCATGTGTCCGTGCTGCTCGGGATGAACGGCAAGGCGCGACGCCATTTCGCCGTCGGGGTCCTTGACCTCGCGCCGCCGCTTGCGGCACTCCGAGAAATACGTGTTGCGCAGGATGGTGAACAGCCAGGCCTTGAGGTTGGTGCCCTCGATGAAGGTCGATTGACCCTGCCAGGCCTTGACCAGTGTCTCCTGCACGAGATCGTCCGCTCGATCCGCATCCCCGCACAGGGAGATGGCGAAAGCCCGCAGGTTCGGGACGGCGGCGATGAGAGCCTGTCGCAAGCTTGGGGTCACGACTTTTTCTCGTCCTCTTTCGACTCGAGTTCCTGGAGCAGGCGGACAAATCTGTCCGGCACCGGTGCGGTCACGAGCTCTCCGTAAGAGGCGCGCAACTGACGGCCCAAATGCTCCTGAAGTTTCCGAGACAGCCGCATATCGGCTTTCTTGTCGGTATAATGGTCTGCGGCATTCACGAGATCTCTCGCCTCTCCGGCGCTCCTGTATGTTTCGGCTCCAGCCTCGGCAGCCGGTTTCGCGAGTCCGCCGGACAGTCCGGTGCCCGGCCCAGGTTCCTTGCTACCGTTCCCACTTCCTGCCGCCATAACGACCCGCCCTCTCTCATGGTTGCTGGAGCAGAACTTGCTCCTTCCTCCCTCGTACAACGTGGTTGCCCGGAAAGGGTTCCATAACGGGCGGAGAGACCTGGTTCCGGCGGCTCCGCGCATCAATTCTTGGTTATGCAAGTCATGGTTAAACCGACCCGGGATGAAATCTAAATCATTGATATGGAACGGTATTAACGGAGAGGTTCCTACCGGGCGACCATGGGCCAAACCAGGGGTATGACGGCGGAGGCGGTGACCAGAACCAGCAGCGACAACGGCAGCCCGAGCCGGGAATAGTCGCCGAAGCGGTAGCCGCCGGGGCCCATCACCAGGGTGTTGCACTGGTGGCCGATGGGCGTGAGGAAGTCGCAGGCGGCGCCGATGGCCACGGCCATCAGGAACGGGTCCGGATTGTAGCCGAGCTTTGTCGCCAGCGTGGCCGCGATGGGCGCCATGACGAGGACCGTCGCGGCGTTGTTCAGGAACGGCGTCACCGCCATCGCCACGGCGACGACAAGCCCCAGCGTGGCAAACGACGGCAGCATCTCGAATCCCGTCGACAGCCAACCTGCGATGAGGTCGGTTCCCCCGCTGGTGCGGACGGCGTCGCTGACGGGGATCAGGGCCGCGAGCATCACGAGGATCGGCCACTCGATGGCGTCGTAGGCCTCGTTGAGGCTGACGGCGTTGATGAGGAGCAGCAGGACGGCGGCGGCGAAAAAAACCAGCGCCACGGGAAAGATCTGCAGGGCAAGCGTGAGGATGGCGGCGGCCAGCACGACGAGCGAGGCGATGCCGCTGCGCCGGCGTCCGAGGGGGATGTCGCGCTCCGCGAGCGGGAGGAAGCCGAGGTCGGCCATGACCTGGGGGAGGAGCTTCAGGTTGCCCTGCAGAACCACGGCGTCGCCGGCGCGGAATCGCGTGTTCTTGAGGCGCTGGGTCTGCTGCGCGCCGCGCCGGCTGATGGCGAGCAGGTTGGTCGCGAAGCGTTCGTAGAGGCCGATCTGGACCGGCGTGCTGCCGATGATGGGCGAATCCGTCATCACGACGGCCTCCATGACGCCGATCTCGTCGGTGGCGTCGTCCTTGTCGGGCTTGGTGTCCTCCCGCACCAGTTTGAGCTTGGCGCGCGACACCACCTGCTCCAGCGCGTCGGGCTCCCCCTTGAGGACGAGGGTATCGCCGGCTTTCAGCTCGAGATCGGGCGAGGGCGCGGTGTGCCGCTTCTCGGCGCGCACGAGAGCCTGCAGCGTCACGTCCTTGCCGAGGAATTCCGCGAGCGCGCCGACCGGGCCGTCGACAACCGGGGAATCGGGCGTCACCGTCGCTTCGGTCGTGTAGCCTTCGATGTTGAAAGCCGTCTCGATCGAGGCCGAGCCGCGACGTCCGGCGGGCAGGAGGCGGTAGCCATAGGCCAGGAAGACGACGCCGACCACCGCGATCGCCGCCCCGACCGGGAGGAAATCGAACATGCGGAAGGGCTCGCCGCTCAGTTCTGTCCGCACGCGCGAGACGATGATGTTGGGCGACGTGCCGACAAGCGTCATCAGCCCGCCGAGCAGCGAGCCGAACGACAGCGGCATGAGAATCTGCGACGGCGCCGTGCCGGTGCTGCGCGACAGACGGAAGACGATCGGGATCATGATGGCCAGCGCGCCGATGTTCTTGATGAACGCCGACAGCGCGGTCACGGCCGAGACGAGGACGAGCACCTGGCTGCGCGTCGTGCCGAGCGCGGGGGTGAGCGCGCGAACGGCCGAGGAGACAAGGCCCGATCGCGCGACGGCGGCGCTGAGGACGAGCGCGGTCGCGACGATGATGACGATGTCATCGGAAAAGCCCGAGAACGCCTTGTCGGCGGGGACCACGCCGGTCGCCACGGCCGCGAGCAGCGCGATGCAGGCCACAAGGTCGTAGCGAAGCCTGCCCCAGACGAACAGCGCCATCATCCCGGCGATGATGGCGAAAACGATTGCCTGATCCTTCGTCATGCCGCCCCTTCGATCCCGCCGCTGGACAACGCGGCGGTTCCGTACAGGGTTCCGGGCCGGGTTCGTGCGGGTTTCGGTCCAGGTTCGTGGAAGACGAGGCTCAGGCCGGTCGCGGCGGCTCCGTGTGCAGCGGCGCGTCGATGGTGCACACGAGGCCCGAGGGTCCGAACTCGCGCGTCACGCGGGCGTTCGGGATGCCGCGATCGATCAGGGTGCTGCCGAAGCCCCTGCGCGTGGGCGGCGAGGTCGGTGCGCCCCCAACCTCGCGCCAGACGAGCACAAGACGGGGGTCGTCGTCGCTCTGCTTCACGGTCCATGAGAGGTCGACGTAGCCTTCGGGTCGCGAGAGCGCGCCATACTTGAGAGCGTTGGTGCCGAGCTCGTGGATGGCGAGGCCGAGCGGGACGGACAGCCCCGACGGCATCACCACGGCATCGCCCGACATGCGCAGCTGGTGACCGCTATCGGAAAGCAGCGGCTTGAGCTGGCTGAGAAGGAAATCCCCTAGGTCGGCGCCGCTCCAGCTCGACTCTAGCAGCAGGTCGTTGGCGGCGGCGAGCGCCTGCAGGCGGCCCTGGAACGCAACACGGAATTCCTCCGGCTGCGGCGTCGCGCGCACGGTCTGGTTGGCGATCGACTGAATGACGGCAAGCGAGTTCTTGAGACGGTGCGCGAACTCGCGATTGAGCAGGAGCAATTGCCGCTCCCACTGCTTGCGCTCACTGATGTCTTCCACCGTGACGCTGGCAGCGGTGATGCTGTCGCTGCCGGCGACGCGGATCGGAGCGGCGCTGACGGCGACCTGCAGCCGCGTGCCGTCCTTGTGCACGCGAATGGATTCGACACGCGTCGACTCGCCCGCGGCGAGGCGCGCGATCCAGCCCGGGATCTCGTGCTGGAATTCCGGCGGGATCAGCATGGCCTTGGATTTGCCGACCACCTCGTCCTCCCGGTAGCCGAACAGGCGCTCGGCTGCGGGATTCCAGGTTTCGATGATGTCGCCGGGGATCGAAACGCTCAGCATGGCGTCGCTGGAGGACTGCACGACGGCGGCGAGCCGGGCGGCCGCCAGGCGGGCCTGGCGGCGCTGCGTCACGTCCTCGACGACGGAGATGCGGTAATAGTCCTCCGCAGACGGCGTGCGGATCAAGGACGACGTCACGCGGACCCAGATGTCCTCGCCGTTCTTGTGCTTCAGCCGCTTCTCGACGACATAGTTCGGGACTTCGTCCTTCATCATGCGCTCGATCAGCACCTGCTCGGACGCCAGATCTTCCGGATGCGTCATCCCTTCGGGCGTGAGGGCAAGGCATTCCTCGCGCGTGTAGCCCAGCATCTGGCAAAGCCGGTCGTTGACCGCCACGCGCCTGCCGTGCAGGTCGATCTGCTCGAAGCCGACGGCGGCCTGCTCGAAGACGGCGCGGAAGCGCTCCTCGCTTTCCGCCACGGCCTTGGTGCGCTCGCGCAGAGCCGCTCCCGCACGGGCGATGGCCTTGCCGACGTCGTCCATCTCGCGGATCTGCGACCGGATGACAGGCACGTCCTCGCCGCGGCCGAGAGCGGCGGCGGCGCCGGCGACGGACTGGATCGGAGCGCTGATGCGGCGCCCGAAGAAAACCGCAAGCGGCAGGGAGATGCCGAGCGCGCCGATGCCGGCGGCGATGAAATAGAGCCAGGAGCGCTTGAGCGGCGCATCGATGACGGCGGTGCGGGCAAAAACGGAAATCAGCCATCCGTGCTTGGCGCGGCGATAGCCGCGCACGATCGCGTTGCCGGAGAAATCATATGTCCGGCGCACGCCCTGCAACCCGAGGCTTTCGACGGCCAGCGTGTTGGAGCGGCCGATGTAGTCCGCCTGGTCGCGCGAACGGGCCAGGATGATGCCCTGCCGGTCGGTCACGGCGCTGGTCCAGTGCGAGGGAAGATCCTGGTCCAGGAGGACCTGCAGCACGCGATTGGGCTCGACCGAGAGCACGAGCACGTAGGGGATATTGTCCGCGATCACGACCGGGACGAGAAGGGCCGCCACCGGCCGTCTCACCATGGCGCCCATCACCAGGTCCGACACGTAGGGTGTCCTGGTGGCGAGCACCTGGTCATGGAGACCGACGTTGGAGCTCTGCGGCAGGGGCGTGCCCCATTCGACACGGGTGTTGAGCAGCTGCGCGCCTTTGGTGTCGCGCAGCACGATCGGCAAGCCGATGATCTCGCTCGCCACCTTGGCCTGATTGTAGAATTGCCTGAGATCGCCTTCGGCGAGCTGCGAGGACAGCGCCAGCGTCTGCAGCACCGCGATCCAGCCGTCGATCTCGCGGTCGATGTTGTTGGCGATGCTCTGCGCATTCTCGAGCGCGGCGCTGTCGGCACGTATGCGCTCGCCTTGCGAGTAGCGCAGCAGCACGAAGCCCGAAAATGCGAGCAGCGGCACGATCAGCCCCAGCACGAACAGGACCAGGTAGTCGTTGAGGGGGCGAATGCGGCCGCGCCAAGCAGTTATCTCAGCGATTTGCATGCGCTCGCAGGGTCCTGCGGTTGTTGGGGGATTTTGCCGATAAGCCGCTGCAACTACGCCGTAAATCGCAGCATAGCCAGCCCTCACGGACATGGAAAGCGTTCCAGGGCGTGAAAAGTTCCATGAGGCCGCCGCGGATGTCCGCGGCCCGAGGCTCAGGCGGCGTCGCGCGCGCGGGCCCCTTTGGCCAGCAGGCCTTCCACCTGGCCGGCCGGCACCGGCCGGCTGTAGAGGAAACCCTGCGCCTGCGTGCACCCGACTGCCCGCACACCGTCGAGCTGCGCTTCCGTTTCGATGCCTTCGGCGACGGTCGATGTCCCGAGGCTGGTCGACAGGTTGACGATCGCCTCGACGATGGCGCGCGATTCCGCGCTGGTCGCGATGTCGGTGATGAACGCGCGGTCGATCTTGATGGTGTCGAAGGGGAAGCTGCGCAGATAGCTGAGCGAGGAATAGCCGGTCCCGAAGTCATCCATGGAGATGCGGATGCCGAGCTTGCGCAGCTGATAGAGCAGCGCCGTGGTCTGCGGACTGTCCTGCAGGAGGACCGATTCCGTGATCTCGATCTCGAGGCGGTCCGGCGACAGGCCCGAAGTCGCCAGCGCGTGGAACATGAATTCGCTCAGGTTCTGGCGCGCGAACTGCAGCGGCGACAGGTTGACCGCGACCTTGATCGATTGCGGCCAGCGCGCGGCCGTGCTGCAGGCGGTGCGCAGCGTCCATTCGCCGATATCGCAGATGAGACCGAGCTCCTCGGCGAGCGGGATGAAGTCGCCGGGCGGCACCATGCCGCGCTGGGGATGGTTCCAGCGCAGCAGCGCCTCGAACGCGGTAATGGCCTGGGTCTTGAGGCAGACGATCGGCTGGTAGTGCAGCTCGAACTGTCCGTCGGCAAGAGCCTTGCGCAGGTCGAGCTCAAGGGACCGGCGAAGCCGGATGCGCTCGTTCATCTCGGGCTGGTAGATCGTGAACGTGCCGCGTCCTTCGCTCTTGGAGCGGTAGAGCGCGAGGTCGGCATTCTTGAGCAGCTCGGATGCATCGCTGCCGTCCGTCGGTGCCCGCGTCGCGCCGATGCTGACGCCGATGAGAAGTTGCTGGTCGTCGACCATGTAGGGGCGACACAGCGAGGTGACGATGCGCTGGGCCAGGGCCTCGGCGGCTTCCCTGCCGCCGCCGCCCGCCTGGATGATGGCGAATTCGTCACCGCCGAGACGCGCCACGACGTCGGTGGGACGCACGCATTCGAGCAGGCGTTCCGCCACCAGCCGCAAGAGCTGATCGCCGGTCGGATGGCCGAGCGTGTCGTTGACGGTCTTGAAGTTATCGAGATCGAGACAGAGCAGCGCAAAGCCCTCTCCGCGCGCGAGGCCGGCGAGTGCCGCCTGCATCTGCTCGAGGAAAAGCACGCGGTTGGCGAGATTGGTGAGCTGGTCGTGGCGGGCCAGGTGAAAGATCTGGGCCTCCTGCTGGCGCCGCAGCGTCACGTCCTCGTGGACGGCGACCCAGCCGCCGCCCTTGATCGGCTGGCGGGAAATGGTCAGCACGCGGCTGTCCGACATTTCGATGGTCGAGAACGGCGGCGGGCTCGGCATGCGCGAGGGATCGAGGACATCGAGCATGGGGAAGTTGTTGAGCTTGCCGCCCTGCGCCATGCGATAGGCGAGGACGTCCGCATAAGACGCGCCTGCGCGGGTCAGATGCGGCGGCAGGCTGTACATCTCGGCATAACGCTTGTTGCAGACCAGCAGGCGGTGCGAGGCGTCGTACATGCTGAGGCCGAGCGGCATGTTGTTGACCGCGGCATCGAGCTGCAGGGCGATCCCCTCGATCTGCGTGGTCTTGGCCTGAAGCTCGATGGAGTTGGCCTTGAACACCGCGACGGCGCGCGCCATGGCGCCGATCTCGTCGGGATCCTCGAGCGAGGGAACGGCGATGGACGTATCGTTGCGCGCAAGGCGCGTCATGGAATCCAGGATTGCCGACAGGCGCCGGAAGACGCTGCGGCGCACAATGACGGCCACGCCGCCAATGACGAGCACGGCCAGCGATCCAAACAACACAACCCACACGACAAGCTGCCGGGCGATCGATTCAAGGCGCTGCATGCCGGCCGTCGCCAGCTCCTGGCGATGTTGGCGATGCCTGTTCATGGCGTGGTCGAGAGCGGAGGCCTGCTCGACATAGCGCTCCGTGGCGTCGCGGACGGCGCCGCTGCGCCCGGCATTGACGGCCTGCAGCACCTGATGTCCGGCCTGGAACAGCGTCTGCAGCGGTAGATCGGTGTCGATCGGAACGCTGTTGGCGGCGTCCTGGAGGAGAAGCTCGATGGCGCGCTCGACGAACGACAGGTGACCGGCGACCGCCTCGGCCTCGAAGGGGGCCGCGAGCGGGGCGCTCTCGACGAGCCGGCGATGCCGCTCGATCAGGATCTGGATTTCGGCGGCGCGTGCGCGGGCCGATACGCTGCCTTCGAGAAGGCCGTGCGTCGCCCGTTCCGTCTGATGCGCGAAAAAAATGGCGGCGGCAACCAGGACGCTGACGGCGGTCAGCAGGACGACGGCGAGAACCCGCAGTCGCATCGCGACAGAGCTGGTTCCGAAGCGGGCGGCGATGCGGATACGGCCCGCCCATGCGCCCGCCGCGGCGCCGAACGCACCCCACACCCTTGCTTGTGACAACAACGCCTGCACCACCACGACACCCCGGGCACGCGGGAACGCCCGGAACATCCGGACGCACGACAACCGGTGGAGAATGCTGGGAACAGCCTAATTTCCGGCTAACCAACCGGTCGGCCGAAGGAAAAACAGGCCCGTGGCGGCAGAAAAAGCCCGTCAGGCACGGCCGGGACGGGCGGCAACCAAATCTTTACCCTGCGGGCGCTTCCGGTTCACCAGACGCCGGTATTGGGCATCGAGGCCCACGGCTCCTGTTTGGCCAGCGATTCGCCCTTCTGCAGCAGCTCGATCGAGATGTTGTCGGGTGAACGGATGAACGCCATGCGTCCGTCCCTCGGCGGCCGGTTGATGGTGACGCCGGCCTGCATCAGTTTCGTGCACGTGTCGTAGATGTTGTCGACCTCATAAGCGAGGTGCCCGAAATTGCGGCCGCCGCCATAGGTTTCGGGATCCCAGTTGTACGTGAGCTCGAGAAGCGGGGCGCGCTCGCTCACGCCGGTTTTTTCGTCCTCGCCGGCAGCCAGGAAGACGAGCGTGAAGCGTCCGGCCTTGTTCTCGATACGCCGCACCTCCTTGAGGCCGAATTTGTTGCAATAGAAGTCGAGGCTCGCGTCCAGATCGGTGACGCGGACCATGGTGTGCAGGTAGCGCATGATTTCTCCTAACTGGGTCCCTTGCGGTCGCGGGGATCGCCGAAACTCACGTCAACACCTAGCGCTGCCCGACGACGAAGCCAAGGCGCGGGGTGCTGCGCTGCGGCAGTCGGGCTAGGCACGACGAATCAGTAGAATCAACAGCGACGTCGTTTGCGAGAGACGAATTTCAACAAATTCCACATGCCTGACAAAGTCCACAAGTATTCGCGGCCCGCACGTGCAGATTGGTGCGCAAGGAAGGGATAGAGGTATCAGCGCTTTAGCTATCGCGAGTTCTTGTGATTCGCGAAAAATCAAGGCGCGGCGGGCGGTAGACGGCGTGATTTTTGTCTTGGTCGGGTTTGCCGCGCGTGCCAATGCTTGACCGTCGTTAACGCGTTTTGCGCCTGCGAGGGCTTGATAGGCGCAAGAGACGTGACGACATGGCGGCGGTTGCAAACTGTCGCTTCGTTCAACGTAAGCGCTAGTAAAGCGGGGTATTGCTGATGGGGGACAATAAGTTTCCTTCCGAGCTTCCTGAAAGCGGGTTGGCGGGAACACGCACAGGCAGCATCGAGCCGACCACGGGGCTCGAGGTCTTCGAGATCGCCGGTTCAATCAAATGGTGGGATGCATCCAAAGGCTACGGCTTCATCGTGCCTGACAATGGGCTGCCGGATGTTCTCCTGCATGTCACCTGTCTGCGGGCAGGCGGCTATCAGACGGCCTTCGAGGGCGCCCGTGTTCATTGCCAGGTTCTGAAGCGACCGAAAGGCCTGCAGGCGTTCCAGATCCTCAGCATGGATGAAAGCACGGCCATCCATCCCTCGCAGTTGCCGCAACGCACGCATGTCGTGGTACAGTCGGAAAGCGACTGGGAGCGGGCGATGGTGAAGTGGTTCAATCGCGTCCGCGGCTTTGGCTTCCTGACACGCGGCGAGGGGACCCCGGATGTCTTCGTTCACATGGAGACGCTGCGCCGGTTCGGCTTCACCGAGCTGCGGCCCGGACAGATCGTTCAGGTCCGTTGGGGCAACGGCTCCAAGGGCTGCATGGCGGCCGAGCTCAGGCCTGACGGCGCCCCGACGGGACTGCCGTCGGCGCACTGATCGCCTGCCGCGTCTCCTGGCGCGCTTTTGCGAAAACCTTCATCTCAGGGCTGCCCTCCGGGCGGCCCTGTTCGTCGTTGTCACCCTCGTTGTCCTTGGAGGCTCCGTGTGGCACGCAAACGCCGCCATGCGGCGCGACCAGCTCACCCTTGTCACGACCACCGGTGAGCACGTCATCAACATCGAAGTGGCCGAAACGGACCAGGAGAAGGCGCTGGGCCTCATGTTCCGCACCTCGCTGGGGGACGGCAACGGCATGCTGTTTCCTTACGCGCCACCGCAGGAGGTGGCGATGTGGATGCGCAACACGTTCATCCCGCTCGACATGGTCTTCATTCGCGCGGACGGGATCGTCCACCGCATCGAGGCGCGCACGGAAATCCTTTCCGACACGACCATCCGGTCGAACGGCCAGGTCAGTGCGGTGCTGGAGCTGGCAGGGGGAGCGGCCGAGCGGCTCGGCCTCAAGGCCGGCGACCGCGTCCGCTATCCCTTGTTTGCGAAGTCGCCGGCCAAGGCACATTGACGGCCTGCGCTTGACGCTCGCGGGCAGGCGGTCCTACACAGGCCCACCATCGGTCATCGGGGCGTAGCTCAGCCTGGTAGAGCACTTGCTTTGGGAGCAAGGGGTCGCGAGTTCGAATCCCGCCGCCCCGACCATTGGTTTCAATGGATTGGAGGACGTCGGAATGCCTCGCGCGCAGAGGCTCCATTCCGGCTCTTGTCTTCTGCCGTTCTGTTTCGCCGCTGCTCGACGCCGCGCTCGCCGCTTGCGAGCAGCCATCAATCGCCGCTGTTCCGCGTGCGTCGCATGGAGGGCTCGACCCGGCGCGGCGGCGGCGTTTCAGCGCGCCAGGCGCTGCGTAGAGGTCGATGCCGAGTTTGTCGGCCACCGGCGCCAGCAGCAACGTTGCGTTAGGAGGATCAGCCAAAGAGTGGTATAGTCCACCTGCAGCACCGGGCCCGTCCTAGCCACGCGCGCCCGGCCTCTCCCAGCCGGACATCACGCTTGTTGCGCGTCGAGGATTGACCGGCGCTTGGGACATCGCAGCCGCCCGCAGGGCTGTTCTGCCTCGGGTCACTTGCGCTTTGCCGCGCCAAGGACCTCACATGCCGCATCCCCATCTGATGGGCGCGAGCATCCTCGTCGTCGAGGATGAGCCCATGATCGTTCTGGATATCGCGCTGGCCTTCGACGGCACCGGCGTTCATCTGACGACGACGAACACCCTGAAGCATGCCAGGACGCTGATCGAGTACGACGGTCTGTCGGCCGCGATGCTGGACAACGCGTTGCCGGACGGCGACGGATCGAGCCTGTGCACACGGCTGGCGGAACGCGACGTTCCGTTCCTGCTCTACAGCGGGCTCAAGCCGACCAGCGGACCCTGCAAGGACGCACCGTTCGTGGCCAAGCCGGCGACCCATGGCGAACTGCGGGACGCGATGGAAGCCCTGATCAGGGACTATCGAAGCTCGAAGTGAGACAGCACCCAAGAGGCCGCAAGTTCGAAGCTCGCCGCCCGGCCAATGGTTTCAAGGGCTTGCCTGCGTTCTCCGCGGGCCTCCTGAGACACGCTTTCGGCTCACGCAAGCAGGGCCGGTCCCTAGCCGTCCTTCTTCCACCGCGCCATCGCCGCACCCTTGGCGATCTCGGTGCGGCGCTCTGCGGTCATTTTTTTCGCGCGCGCCTAGCCGCCGCGCCGTCCCAATGCCTTGGCCGCAGGGTCTTTGCCATCAACGGCGGGCTCGGCAGGGGTTTCCAATCCAACCGCCTGCCGCACGGCTTCATCATCACCGACAAGGTCGGGGGAGCCGGGTTTTGGTTTTCGGGCCA
>JBFWWW010000127.1:0-11609 GCA_050245975.1 Hyphomicrobiaceae bacterium | reverse complement strand
TTCCCGCTCGAGCATTGCATCCGCAAAGGCCAGGTTCATGACAGAGGACGTGAAGGACACGACGTCCGCGGCGCCGCCCTCCACGGGGGCGAAACTGCTCATCGAGCTCGGCCCGCTGCTGGTGTTTTTCCTCGCTTATGCAAAGTTCGGAATCTACTGGGCCACCGGCACCCTCATGGTGGCCACCATGCTGTCGCTGATCGCGTCGTGGCTGGTGCTGGGTCGCATCTCGCCGATGCCGGTCGTGACTGCGGTGCTTGTCGTGATTTTCGGCGGGCTGACGTTCTGGCTCAACGATCCGCGCTTCATCAAGATGAAGCCGACGATGATCAATCTGTTGTTCGGCGGCGTGCTGGCCGCCGGCCTGATCCTGCGCCGGCCGTTCCTCAAGATGATGTTCGGCGAGGCGCTTCGCCTGACCGACGAAGGTTGGCACAAGCTGACCTTCCGCTGGATGGTATTCTTCCTTGTGCTGGCCGTCGTGAACGAAGTGGTTTGGCGCAATTTGTCCGAAAGTTCGTGGGTAAATTTTAAGGTATTCGGCATTCTGCCGCTGACGATGGTGTTCGCGATGGCGCAGGTCGGATTGATCCGGCGCTACGAGGAACCGACGGAACTCGCGCCGGAGGCGCAGCCAGCGGCCGGATCCGACGCACGGATCGAAACCAAGCCTGGCATCGGCCCCGACGCGCGGCACTGATCTGTCCGCGACAGATTCTCGCATATGACTTTTGCGGCGTGGTCGCAGGAATTTTGACTGGACCTCGCCGGCTAAATCGTTTCATCTACCCCGCATCAATCACACGATGTGGCAGACCATCAGATCGCGGCGCGATCGGTGCGAAATTCCATTCGGCCGGTGCCGCCAAAGAAACGGCCAAAGAAACGGAAAGTGATGAAACGCGAATCAGCCTTGGATCGTCTTGATCGTTCTCCCGTCCATCTCCTACATCGAGCAGGGCAGGTTGCCGGAGACATCTTCAACGCCGAGATGGGCAATGGTGATCTGACGCCGCGGCAGCTCGCGGTGCTGATGACGGTGGCTCACAACGAAGGCCTGAGTCAGACCGGCCTGGTCGAACGGACCGGGATCGACCGATCCACACTGGCTGATATCGTCCGGCGGATGTTGAAGAAGGGGCTGCTGCAGCGGCGCCGCACGCGCGAGGATGCGCGCGCCTATGCCATCCGGCTGACGGAGGAAGGCCGCCGCATGCTGCGAACGGCCGAGCCGATGGCAAAACGGGTGGACGAGCGCATTCTGGATGCGCTGTCCGCACGCCAGCGCGAGCAGTTCCTGAACGACCTGCGCTCGATCGTTGCGCAGCTCAGCCAGATCAATCAGTCGCTCGCCGGCCACCGCCGCTAACCGGCTGTCGGCCAAAGAGAAAGGGCAGGCGGCCGAGCCACCTGCCCCTTGTTCGCTTCAATCTCGGACCGCCGTCTCGCCGGCCGGGATCGCCGATCGTCCTCGATCAGGCGGCCTTGCGCAGCAGCTTGCGGTTGATGAGCGTTTCCGCGATCTGAACGGCATTGAGCGCCGCACCCTTGCGCAGGTTGTCGGAGACGACCCACATCGACAGCCCGTTCTCCACGGTTGCGTCTTCGCGGATGCGGCTGATGTAGGTGGCGTCCTCGCCCGCTGCTTCCTGCGGCGTGACGTAGCCGCCGGGTTCGCGCTTGTCGACGACGAGACAGCCCGGCGCCTCGCGCAGGATGGCACGGGCCTCGTCCGCCGATATCGGCTTCTCGAACTCGATGTTGACGGCTTCGCAGTGGCTGACGAACACCGGCACGCGCACGCATGTCGCCGTCAGCTTGATCCTGGGGTCGAGGATTTTCTTGGTCTCGGCGACCATCTTCCATTCCTCTTTCGTGTAGCCGTCCTCCATGAAGACGTCGATGTGAGGAATGCAGTTGAAGGCGATCTCCTTGGAGAACTTCTTCGGCTCGACCTCCTGGCCCGGAACGTACTTGCCTTTGGTCTGCGACCAGAGCTCGTCCATGGCATCCTTGCCGGCGCCCGAGACGGACTGGTAGGTGGCGACGACGACGCGCTTGATGGTGGCGTGATCGTGCAGCGGCTTCAGCGCGACGACAAGCTGCGCCGTCGAGCAGTTCGGGTTGGCGATGATGTTCTTCTTGGTGTAGCCGGCCACGGCGTCGGCGTTCACTTCCGGAACGACGAGCGGCACGTCCTGGTCGTAGCGCCAGGCCGACGAGTTGTCGATCACGACGCAGCCCTTGGCGGCGATGCGCGGGCTCCATTCCTTGGAGACCGACCCGCCGGCCGACATGAGACAGAAATCGACCTTCGAGAAGTCGAACCTCTCGAGATCCTTGCATTTGAGCGTCTTGTCGCCGAACGAGACGTCCACGCCGACGGACCGGCGCGATGCGATGGCATGAACCTCGTCGGCGGGGAATGCCCGCTCTTCGAGGATCGACAGCATTTCCCGGCCCACATTTCCCGTGGCGCCGACGACGGCGACGTTGTAGCCCATGGCTCCTTCAAGCTCCGTGAACGGCGGCCGGCGTGGCCGCCGATGGCCTGTGACATAGACGATTTGGGTCAACAATCAATATATCTTTGGCCGTTCGCAGTTCGGCCGGCCGGCTGTCTCGGACGCGCCTGCGGGTCCCCTAATCGATAAAAGACCTTGCGCCCGGTACCCCTGAGGCCCTTTAAAGAGGCGCCCCCTTTCCGCAGTCATGTATGGATGATCAAGTCATGTATGAAGCGACCCTCAATCATTATATCGACGGTGCCTGGGTACAGCCCACGAGCGGCAAGTCTCAGGAGGTTATGAACCCCGCAAAGAACACGCCGCTTGCCACGCTCGGCCACGCCTCCAAGGCCGATCTCGACAAGGCACTGGCCGCCGCCCAGAAGGGCTTCGATACCTGGAAGAAGGTTTCTGCCTTCGAGCGCGGCAAGATCCTGCGCAAGGCAGCCGAGCTTGTCCGCGCACGCGCTGGCGACATCGCGAAGGTCCTGACCCAGGAGCAGGGCAAGATCCTCGCCGAGGCGACCATGGAGGTCATGTCCGCGGCCGATGTCATCGAGTGGTACGCCGAGGAAGGCCGCCGCGCTTACGGCCGCATCATCCCCGCCCGCGCCGACGGCGTGCGCAACATGGTGATCATGGAGCCGGTCGGCCCGGTGGCCGGCTTCTCGCCCTGGAACTTCCCCGTCACGCAGGCCGTCCGCAAGCTGGCCGCCTCGCTGGCCGCCGGGTGCTCGATCATCATCAAGTGTCCCGAAGAAACGCCCGGCTCGCCCATCGGGCTCGTGCGCGCCTTCCATGACGCCGGCGTGCCGGCGGGCGTGATCAACCTCGTCTACGGCGTACCGGCCGAGATTTCCGAGTATCTCATTCCGTCGCCGATCATCCGCAAGATCTCGTTCACGGGCTCGGTTCCGGTGGGCAAGCATCTGGCCATGCTCGCGGCGCAGCACATGAAGCGCTCGACGATGGAGCTCGGCGGCCATTCGCCGGTGCTCGTGTTCGACGACGTCGATCCGGAGCGGGTCGCCACGATGATGGCGGCGATGAAGTACCGCAACGCCGGCCAGGTCTGCGTGTCGCCGACGCGCTTCTTCCTGCACGACAAGGTCTACGACAAGTTCGTGTCGAAGTTCACGGATGTGGCGAAGAAGCTGAAGGTCGGCGATGGCCTCGATCCGGAGTCGAAGATGGGTCCGCTCGCCAACCCGCGCCGCGTGAACGCCATCGAGGCCTTCATCAACGATGCGCAGGAGAAGGGCGCCAAGGCCCCGGCCGGCGGCAAGCGCATCGGCAACCAGGGCAATTTCTTCGAGCCGACGGTGCTCACGGATGTGCCCGAGAACGCGCGCATCATGAAGGAGGAGCCCTTCGGTCCCGTCGCCGTGATGCTGCGGTTCAAGGACACCAACGACGTGCTGAGCCGCGCCAACAGCCTGCCCTACGGCCTTGCGAGCTATGCCTTCACCACCAACGCCAAGACGGCGACCAAGGTGGCGGATGCGCTCGACAGCGGCATGGTGACCATCAACCACTTCGGGCTTGCGCTTCCCGAGACGCCGTTCGGCGGCGTCAAGGACTCGGGCTACGGCCACGAGGGCGGCATCGAGGGCCTGCAGGTCTACATGACGCAGAAGTTCGTCAGCCAGCTCGGCTGATACGCACGCGATAGGATACTGCAGACGGCGGCCTCCGGGGCCGCCGTCTTGCGTTCAGGCGGGCATCGCGCCGACCAGATCGGCGTAGGCGCCGAGCGGCTCGAGCGGAAGGGCGGTCCGGCTGACGACCATCGCCTTCGGCCGTCCGGCCAGGCGCCAGACGTGGAAATGCACCTCGTCCCAGGCGAGGCAGCCGAGATCATGCAGGCGCCGGATGTCGTCCTGGAACGGGTGACGCCGCCAGTTCTCCATCAGCACCATTGTATCGCGGGCGATGCGCGTCATGTTGGCCAGCGCGACGAGGTGGCCGTTGCCGGCCTGGATGTGCATGAGCACGGCCTGCGTATAGACGAGATCGGCCGTCGGCAGGTTGCGCGACGGCGGCATGGTGATGTCGAGCACGCCGACCTTGTCGGCGAGGTGCGGGGAACGCTGGCGAAGATAGCTGAGCTGACCGTCGGAGCGGTCGAAGCCGCGGATGTCGATCGCCGGCGTCAGGAGGCCGAGATTGTGCAGGTGATCGCCGCCGCCGCAGCCGATCTCGATGGCCGTTTTGGGCGCCAGGGTCGCAATGGCGGTATAAAGTGCGGCGTGATTTTCGTGGAGCGGCTTCAGGCCGGCCCTGAGAACGAGGGCATTGTGCGCCAGGATGGCGTCGCCCGGCGCCAGCTTGAGCGTGTGGTCACGCTCCATTTTGGCGAGCTGCTTGGCATAGGACTCGTTATAGGTCGTCCAGTCGAAGTCGTCGGAACGGGTCGAGTGGTCGCCGGCCGTGTAGAGATGGGCGAACTTGTCGCGTTTGCCGATGAGCTTCGAAAGTGCCTTCATGGCGACGCTCCTTGCCGGCCTGTGGGGTTCGACGCCGGTTCCGCATGACCGGCGCGCCGCAGCTTGTTAGGGATAGCATGGCGGTTTGTCCAGTGCAGGCACAGCCGCCGGGGGATGTCGTGAGGATGGTCGGCCATGTCCAGTGAGAAGATTGCGCTCGTGACCGGAGTGACCGGCCAGGATGGAGCCTATCTGGCCGAGCTTCTGCTGGCCAAGGGCTACGTCGTGCATGGGATCAAGCGGCGCTCGTCGTCGTTCAACACCGCGCGCATCGACCATCTCGTCACCGACCCGCATGCGGAGGGCTCGCGTTTCCATCTCCACTACGGCGACCTGACGGACGCCACGAACCTCATCCGCCTGCTGCAGCAGATCCGCCCGACCGAGATCTACAATCTCGCGGCGCAGAGCCACGTGCGCGTCTCTTTCGAGACGCCGGAATACACGGCCAATGCCGACGCGCTCGGCACGCTGCGGCTGCTCGAAGCCATGCGCATCCTCGATCTCGGCACAAGCACGCGGTTCTACCAGGCTTCGACGTCGGAGCTTTACGGTCTCGTGCAGGAAATCCCGCAGAAGGAGACGACGCCCTTCTATCCGCGCTCGCCCTATGGCGTCGCCAAGCTCTATGCCTACTGGATCACTGTGAACTACCGCGAAGCCTACGGTTTCCACGCCTCGAACGGCATCCTGTTCAATCACGAGAGCCCGCTGCGCGGCGAGACGTTCGTCACGCGCAAGGTGACGCGTGCCGTGGCATCGATCCAGCACGGCCTGCTCGACACGCTGCACATCGGCAATCTCGACGCGGAACGCGATTGGGGGCACGCGCGCGACTATGTCGAGGGCATGTGGCTCATGCTGCAGCAGGAGAAGCCGGACGACTATGTTCTCGCGACCGGCACCAAGTATTCGGTTCGCCACCTCATCGAGCTGGCGTTCGGCCATGTCGATCGTCGCGTCGCCTGGGAGGGCAGCGGCGTCGACGAGATCGGCAGGGATGCGCGGACCGGCGCTGTTCTGGTGCGCATCGATCCCCGCTATTTTCGCCCGACCGAGGTGGATCTGCTGCTGGGTGATCCGACCAAGGCTCACACCAAGCTCAAGTGGAGCCACCGCACGTCGTTCGCGGAGATGATCGCGGAGATGGTCGCCGCCGACCTCGTCACCGTGAAACGCGAGCACGAGGCTGCGGCCCGCCGGCTCGTCTAGGGCAATCCGCAGGTTCGGACGATTGTTTGTCGCGGGCGCGCGTTGCCGTTGCCTGATCTAGACCGACAACGGCCGCGGCATCGGCGGTTGCGGGCTTGTTCGGATACCGCCGTTGGCCGCATCGAGCCGCTCGAGCAGCTCGTTTGTCAGCGCCTTCACCGACTGGCCGATCTCGCCGGGATACTTGGCCTTGTAGGACCGTTCGATGCCCCGGAAGTGCGCGGCATATTGCAGCACGCTCGAGCGCGGGATCGTGTTCTCGAAGCACCGGTTGTCCGCGTTCTCCTTCAGCCAGCGATGATATTCCTCGTCGATGTTCGACGTGACGTCCTTCATGTTGATGACGACGCCGAGGTTGCTCGCAAAACCCATCTCCGGATTGAGGGCCTTGAAGCGGCGGAACACCTCCAGCCCGCAGGTCGAGACGTAGTCGGCCTTGGTCGGCGAAATATGGAAGTCTGCCTCGCGCAGCCAGGATTCGGTCAGCACCGACAGGCCCGGCGGGCAATCGATCAGGACGACATCGAACACGGTCCGCGCCTGAACCAGCAGCTCGGCAATCGCGGTGCGCAGGCGCCCGTGCCGCGATTCCTTGGAAACCTCGCGCTCGAACAGCGTGAGCTGCATGTCGCTGGGAATGAGATAGAGCGTGCGCGCGTCGTCGACGTCGGAAACGCCGCCCACGACGAAGCGGGTCCAGTCCACGGTTTCGCCCCGCAACACCGAGGCGACGAGCAGGTCGACGATGGTCAGGCCGTCGGACTGCAGCTTGTGCAGGCTGGCCGGCGTCATGAGCATGGAGCTGATGCTCGCCTGCGCATCGGAATCGATGACGAGCACATTCATGTGCCGCTCGGCGGCGAGCGTCTCGGCAACCGCCAGCACCAGCGTCGATTTTCCGACGCCGCCCTTCGTATTCATCACTGCAATCGTATTGCGCATGGATGCGCGAAAATCCTCCGGTCCCGTCCTGCACGCCCGAGTGGGCGGAGCGCCAGCCATCGGTCTGTCGCACAAATATGGCAGACTGCGGGGTGGCGCGCCATGTACCGTTGGGCCGGGAGCGGTCGCCCTTGCAGCCATGCTCAAGACCCACTAGAGCAGGGTCTCCCGCAGGGCGGGGGACTGGCAAAGCAAGAGCGCAGCTCCCGAGCCGGATACAATGGAGCCTGACATGCTGAAACGCCTGATGGCATGCGCCACGATGATCTTCGTTGCCCTGTCGCTCGCCGGCTGCGGCATCAACAACATCCCGACCTATGAGCAGAGTGCCAAGGCGAAATGGTCGGAGGTCCTGAGCCAGTACAAGCGCCGGGCCGATCTGATCCCGAATCTGGTCGCCTCCGTGCAGGGCTTTGCCGATCAGGAAAAATCGGTGCTGACGCAGGTGACCGAAGCCCGCGCCAAGGCCGTGCAGGTCCAGGTGCCGGCCGACATCATCACCAATCCCGAGGCGATGAAGAAATTCCAGGATGCGCAGGCGACGTTGGGCGGCGCGCTGCGCCAGCTCCTGGCCGTCGTCGAACGCTATCCGGACATCAAGTCGGGGCAGAACTTCCTCGCCCTGCAGCAGCAGCTCGAGGGCACGGAGAACCGGATCGCCATCGCGCGGCGCGACTACATCGAGGCCGTGCGTGTCTACAACACGGAAATCACGACCATCCCGGGCCGCTGGTGGCGGTCGCTCATGTATCCGTCGTCCAAGGAGATGGCGACGTTCGACATCCCCGCGACCGAGATGCAGACGCCGAAAGTCGAATTCAACACGAAGAAGTAGCCCATGGCAGGGGCGGAGGGCCGCCGGATGTCTGGCCGTGGTGCAGGTTGGAGCCTTGCGTCAGCAAGAGGTGCGGCGGGCACCGCCCTGGCGGGTGTCCTGCTTTGCCTCTTCCTGGCCGCGGTCGCCGCCGCGCCGACGTTTCCTGTCCTGACGGGCCGGGTCATGGACGATGCCGGCCTTCTCACCGCTGATGACGAGCAGCTTCTGAACGAGGAGCTGGCGGCGCTGGAGGAAAAATCGACCGATCAGGTCGTCGTCTACACCGCGCCGTCTCTCCAGGGATACCCGATCGAGGACTTCGGCTACCAGCTCGGCCGGGCATGGGGGATCGGACAGAAGGGCAAGGACAACGGCGTTCTTCTCATCGTTGCGCCGAAGGAGCGCAAGGTTCGGATCGAGGTCGGACGTCGCCTCGAGCCGCTGCTGACCGACCTGATGTCCAAGCTGATCATCGAGAACACGATCCTGCCCGCGTTCCGGCGCGGCGACTTCGGCGGCGGCATCAAAGCCGGTGTGCATGACATCCGCGATGTGCTCCTTGGCGACGCCGAGGCCGTAAAGGAGCGCGCCAGGGGCGGCACGAAACGGTCGAACGAAATCGATCCGGCAGCGATCTTCTTCATTCTTCTTTTCATCGGGGTATTCGCCTTCACGGCCTGGCGGAGCGCGCAGCAGGCGCGCAATCTGCCGGCCAACGCCCGCCGCCGTCGCGGCGACAACGCGCCGATCTTCATTCCGGGCGGATGGGGCGGCTCGGGAGGCTGGGATGGAGGCGGCGGCGGTGGTGGCGGCTGGTCCGGCGGCGGCGGAGATTTCGGCGGCGGCGGGGCTTCGGGAAGCTGGTAGGACACAGGGCATGGGGCGCGCCAAGGGTGCTGGATGCGAAAGGGCAGGGCGATGAGCTTGTTTTCCGCTGAGGACCAGCAGCGCATCGCAGATGCCATAACGGCGGCCGAGCAGCGCACGTCGGGCGAGATCGTCGCGGTCGTTGCAGCCGAGAGCAGCAGCTATCTCCACGCCGCGGTGTTGT
Organism: Hyphomicrobiaceae bacterium; assembly: GCA_050245975.1. Taxonomy (GTDB): domain Bacteria; phylum Pseudomonadota; class Alphaproteobacteria; order Rhizobiales; family Hyphomicrobiaceae; genus JBFWWW01. The sequence goes on along the minus strand of JBFWWW010000127.1, from coordinate 2,594 downwards.
GGGCGGCACTCGCAGCCCTCGTTGTCCCGCTGCCGCTGATCTATCTGACCTGGTGGCCCATACAATGGATTTACGGCCTTCAGCTCGTCGTTTTCGCGGTGCTCGTCGCGCTTCTGTCCTGGCGGCCTCTGCGATTGGCGCTGGTTCCGCGCCAGGTGCGTCAGCTGCGTGCGCACAGGCGCGCGGTGGAGCAGTTCCTGGCCCAGAACCTGCACACGACAGCCGGCCGCACGGGGGTGATGATCTTCGTCTCCATGGCGGAGCGCTATGCGGAGGTACTGGCCGATGCCGGCATTCACGCCCGCGTTCCCCATGCGGAATGGCAGGGCATTGTCGATGGGCTGACGGAGCAGATTGCCAAGGGGCATGGCGCGGACGGCTTTGTCGCCGCCATTGGTGCCATCGGCGGCCACCTCGCCAACCATTTCCCGCCGGGATCGCGCGATCCCAACGAGCTGCCCAATCATCTCATCATCCTGTCCGGCGATTGAGCCGCAGCCTCAGTCCTTGCTGCGTTCGCGGGCGAGGTAGTGGTATTCGCGATTGGGCCGCATCTCCGTGGCTGCGGCCATGCGGTTCGACATGTTGTAGAACGAGGCCACGGCTGCGATATCCCAGATGTCGCGGTCGTTGAAGCCGGCTTTGCGCAAGGCCTCGCGGTCCGTCTCCTCCATCTTGTCGGGGTGCTCCGTCAGCTTGACGGCGAAATCCAGCATGGCCTTCTGCCGTTTCGGCAGGTCGGCCGCGCGATAGTTCTGCGCCATCAGCTCGCCGAGCTCCGGATCCTTGCCGCGCTGGCGCACGGCCGCGCCGTGCGCCGTCAGGCAATAGTGGCAGTGGTTCACGGCGCTGACCGCCACGGCGATCATTTCGCGCTCCAGCTTCGACAGCCCGCTGTCGGCCAGCATCAGGTCATCCACCATGTCGATGAAGGACTTGAGCTTGGCGTTGTCGAAGGCGTAAGCGCGCAGGACGTTGGGCACGAAACCCAGCTTTTCGAGACACTTGTCGAAATAGGCCTGCAAGCCCGGCTCGAGCTTGGCGTCAGGACCCATATCGAGGGCCGTGGGCTTTTCCGTCTTGCCGGTTTTTTCCACTTTCGCCATGCCAACCTCCATAGCTCGAAGATGCCGCTCATTGTGCAAGGAAATGCACCGGCCGGCATCATGTGATTGTCAATTGTAGATGGCAGGTCCAAACTTTCGCAAAGGAAACGATCCAGGACAATCCCCATGGCACTGAGCGCAGGGTCGGCGGCTTCTGATCTGTTCGGCAAAATCCAGGAGCTTCTCGGCCGCAGGTCGGACGCGGCGCGTCTTGCAGAGGCGCTTTACGCCGGCGGCGCGGCGCCTGGAGAGCGGCCAAATCCGGAACGCATGGCGGCCGATGTGCGCGATGCGCTGGCATTTATCGCCGACAAGCCGAAGGAGCGGCACAAAATCCGCGTCAGGGCCGGCAGTAGCGACGCGACGATCGAAATTCTCAACGACGACATGCCGTTTCTGGTCGATTCCATCATGGGAGAGATGCAGGCCCGCGGCTTGACCGTCGAAACCCTGTTGCACCCCCTGCTCAGGACGCGTCGCTCGCCTGCGGGACGGCTCGAAGCCATTCTGTCGCCCGGCGACACGGGGGCGGGCGACGGGCGACGGGAGAGTTTCATCCTGCTGCGTGTGCGTGGCCTGCCGGAGGGCGCAGGCCGGGAGCTGGAATCGGCACTCTCCGCGTTGCTCGATGACGTCCGGATTGCCGTATCGGACTGGAGCGCGATGGCGTCGCGCGTCGGCGCCGCCATCCAGCGCTTCGAGCGCGAGCCGCCCGAAGCGCCCGCCGAACTGGTCAGCGAGACCATCGCCTTCCTCAAGTGGCTGGTGGACGGACACTTTACGTTTCTCGGTGTGCGCGATCTCGAGCTGTCGGGTTCTCCGGATACGGGCGATCTGACCACCGTCGAAGGGTCCGGGCTGGGCTTGCTGCGCAATCCGGATATCCAGGTCCTGCGGCGGCGGACCGAGTTTGTCTCGATGACCCCTGAAATCCGCCGCTTCTTCTTCGGGCCTTCGCCGCTCATCATCACGAAAGCCAACGTCGTCAGCCGCGTGCACCGCCGCGTGCACATGGACTACATCGGCATCAAGACCTACGGCGCGGACCGGAAAACGCCGGCGGGCGAGATCAGGATCGTCGGCCTTTTCACCTCGCAGGCCTACACCCAGTCGCCGCGACAGATTCCGTTTCTGCGGCACAAGGTCGAGACGGTTCTCGCCAACTCGGGACATCCGCCTGAGAGCCACGACGGCAAGGCTATCGTCAACATCCTCGAGACCTTCCCGCGCGACGAGCTGTTTCAGATCGGCGTGCGCCAGCTGGGCGAATGGGTTGAAGGCATTCTTGCCCTTGATCTGAGACCGCGCGTGCGCGTTTTTGCGCGCATGGACCGCTTCGAACGCTTCGTATCGCTGCTCGTCTACGCACCGCGCGAACGCTACAATTCGAGCGTGCGGGAGCGCATCGGGGCCCTGCTGGCGCGGGCCTACAACGGCCGTGTCTCGGCAGATTATCCCTTCTTTCCCGATGGTCCTCTGGTTCGGGTG
>JBFWWW010000126.1:0-11668 GCA_050245975.1 Hyphomicrobiaceae bacterium | reverse complement strand
GAGACACCAGGCCAGGATCGCCTTCTGCGCGTGCAGGCGGTTCTCCGCCTCGTCCCAGACCACGGACTGCGGCCCGTCGATCACGGCCTCGGCGACCTCGTGGCCACGGTACGCCGGCAGGCAGTGCATGAAGATGGCGCCCTTTGCCGCGCGCTTCATCAGCTGCGTATCGACCGCGTAGGGCCCGAGCAGCTGCTTGCGGCGGTGCGCGTCCGTCTGCCCCATCGAGACCCACGTGTCGGTGACGACGCAGTCCGCGCCCTTCACCGCCTCGTCGGGATCGTCCGTCAGGCGCACGTCGCCGCCCTCGCGCTTGGCCCACTCGATGATCGACAGCGACGGGTTGAGCTGGGGCGGACAGGCGAGCCTGAGCTTGAAGCCGAGGCGCACCGCGGCATGGATCCAGGACACGGCGACGTTGTTGCCGTCGCCGGCCCACGCCACCGTGCGCCCGGCGATGCCGCCGCGGCTTTCCTCGAACGTCATGATGTCCGCGATGATCTGGCAGGGATGGCTCTTGTCCGTCAGCCCGTTGATCACCGGGATGCTGGCATGGCGGGCGAGCTCGTCGAGCGTCTCGTGCTTCTGGGCCCGCACCATCAGCGCGTCGGCGTAGCGCGACAGTACCTTCGCCGTGTCGGAGATCGGCTCGCCGCGCCCGAGCTGCGTATCGGTGTGGTTGAGCGCGATCACCTGGCCGCCGAGCTGGCGCATGGCGACGTCGAACGACACGCGCGTCCGCGTCGACGGCTTCTCGAAGATCATGACCAGCACCGCCTCGGCGATGCCTTTCGGCGTCAGGTTCGCGGGCACGCGCTTGCCCGCCTTCTTCATGGCGTGGCCCATGTCGACGATCCGGCGCAGCGTGGCGGCGTCGAACTGGTCGATGTCGAGGAAGTGCCGCGGTGCCGCGGCGACGCGTTTCTGCATGACGCCTTACCTCTTGGCCTGCGCGATGCGCTTGAACGCGTTCGACAGCCGCTGCAGGCTCTCGCCGATCTCCTCGTCCGTGACGTTGAGCGGCGGCAGCAGGCGCACGACATTGTCGCCGGCGCCGACCGTCAGCAGCTTCTCGGCCATGCAGGCGGCCACGACCTCGCCGAACGGCGGTTTCACCTTGATGCCGGTCAGCAGCCCGCCGCCGCGCACCTCTTCGACGATATCGGGAAACTCGTCCTTGAGCCTGGCGAGGCCCTGCTTGAGACGCAGCGACGCCTGCTGCACGCGCTCGAGAAAGCCCGGCTCGAGCACCGCGTCGAGGACCGCGTTGCCGACCGCCATGGCCAGCGGATTGCCGCCGAAGGTGGAGCCGTGCGTGCCCGCGACCATGCCCTTGGCCGCCTCGTCCGTGGCGAGGAAAGCCCCGACCGGGAAGCCGCCGCCGATGCCCTTGGCGATGGCCATCACGTCCGGCTCGATGCCGGCCCACATGTAGGCGAACAGCTTGCCCGTGCGGCCGACGCCGCACTGGACCTCGTCGAGGACCAGCAGCAGGCCGTGCGTGTCGCACAGCGCGCGCAGGCCGCGCAGGAAATCGGCGGACGCCGCCCGCGCGCCGCCCTCGCCCTGCACCGGCTCGATCATGATGCCGGCCGTCTCGGGACCGATGGTCTTTTCCACGAGATCGAGATCGCCGAACTCGATCACGTCGAAGCCCGGCGTGCGCTCGCCGAAGCCTTCGAGGTACTTCTCGTTGCCGGCGGCGGCGATGGTGGCCAGGGTGCGGCCGTGGAAGGAGCCCTTGAACGTGATGATGCGCCAGCGCTCGGGATGGCCGTTGGCGAACTGGTAGCGCCGCGTCAGCTTGATGGCGCCCTCGCAGGCCTCCGCACCCGAATTGCAGAAGAACACCTTGTCCGCGAACGTCGCCGCCGCCAGCCGTTCGGCGAGCCGCTCCTGGCCGGCGACGCGATAGAGGTTGGACGTGTGCCAGACCTTGCCCGCCTGCTCCGTGAGGGCGGCGATGAGCCTCGGATTGGCGTGGCCGAGCGCATTGACCGCGACGCCGCTGGCAAAATCCAGATACCGGTCGCCGTTGGTGGCGATCAGCCAGGACCCTTCACCGCGGTCGAACACGATGTTCTGCCGCGCGTAGGTCGGCATGACGGCGGCCGACGGGCCGGACGCCGCACTCTTGGCGGTGTCGGGGGAATTGGACGTGGACTTCGATACCGTGCTGGCACCGGCTGAGGTGTTGGCCATTTTGACCCATCCCATTGAGATTGCAAAAAAAATAGCCGCGCTGAAGCGCGGCGGTCCCATGCGATCCGGATTTAATCCGTCATCGCAGCCGCGCCGGGGCCCGCATGCCGCGGCGTCGGATTGTTTTGGTGAGAGAGGTCATCATGCGTCGTTTATGCCGCTGGCCCCCCAAAGTGTCAACGTTTTCGCGGGTTGGCGCAGCTCCCGGCTGTGCTTTGGCGGTGCCAGGCAAGGCCCTCGCGGCGAGGAAATCGAGCCGCGCCGAGTTGTGCCCGAATTGCACATACTATCCCTGAATATGTGTCGAATCGGCCACGTCTACATGTCAATACCCCAATCTGTAGTCGGGCCGGCTTGAGGTGCGGAGTCCCGGCGTTGTAGTGTCAGGCCCGTCAAGACCGGCCCCCGCATGTGTATCGCGGGTCGATGCGAAGTTTTCGCCCGGTCACGTCGCGTACAGGCGCAGATGTAGCGCCGCCAAGACTGAAGTACGCGTCAAGTAGTTCCAGTCCCGCGTCAGTTCCAGTTCGCGTTAGTCGCCGGTTCATCTGAGCGTCGGCAGCAGCACCGCGTGTGCGCGCCTCGACATGTCCAGGTGATCTCCGGCTGAGGACTCTGCGTGCGCGCAGGGTCGCGAAGTAAAGAGGAGAATTCACATGGCCTGGACCGACGAGCGCGTTGAGCTTCTGAAGAAGCTCTGGGCCGACGGACTGAGTGCAAGCCAGATCGCCGGCCGCCTCGGCGCCGTGACCCGCAATGCCGTCATCGGCAAGGTGCATCGCCTGGGCCTGTCGGGCCGGGCGACCACGTCGCGCATGAAATCCCACCGCCCGCGGCCGCGCGCCCAGGCGGCCCGCAAGCTCATGAAGCCGCGCTTTGCCAATGTCGGCAACACGGCGCTGCGCCAGCTCTACCAGGGCGACATGGAGCCCTACGTCGCTCCGGTCGAGGAGCTGGTCATCCCGCCGGCGGAGCGCAAGTACATCCAGACGCTCACGGAATCCTGCTGCCGGTGGCCCATCGGCGACCCGCAGGAGGCGGATTTCCATTTCTGCGGCAAGAGCAAGGTCAACGGCCTGCCCTACTGCGAATTTCATGCGCGCCGCGCCTACCAGCCGCCGCAGCCGCGCCGGCGCGACCGCGAGGTGTTCATTCCGGTCGAGCCGACGCTGCCGGCCCCGTCATGCGCTGCCGACGATCGCCCGGCGCAGCCGGACATCGCGGCCAAGCCGAAGGTGGCCGCACAGGCCTGAAGCGAATAGCGGCCCGGCTGCCCATGGCGCCGGGAAGCGGGGGGCAAGGCCGGACGCGTGGGGGCGCGTCCGGCCTTTGCATTTTCGCCGGGAGCTAGGACGCCTGGTTGCCGAACAGGTAGCCGGCGCCGCGCACCGTCCGGATCGGATCGCTCTCGCTGCCGCGGATGAGGGCCTTGCGCAGCCGGCCGATGTGGACATCCACCGTGCGCTCGTCGACGAACGCATCGCGGCCCCAGACGCCGTCGAGCAGCTGCTGGCGCGACAGCACGCGGCCGGCATTTTCCATGAAGAACAGCAGCAGCCGGTATTCCGTCGGCCCGATGCGCACGTCGCGCGCGCCGCGCAGCACGCGATGCTGCGCGCGGTCGAGCGTGATCTCGCCGAGCTTCAGCACGTCGGCGACGCGATTGGGCGATGCGCGCCGCAGCAGAGCCTTGACGCGCGCCATCAGCTCGGGAACGGAGAACGGCTTGACGACGTAATCGTCAGCGCCGGTGGCAAGGCCGCGCACGCGGTCGCCCTCCTCGCCGCGCGCCGTCAGCATCATCACGGGGAGCTCCCGCGTCCCGTCGCGCTGCCGCCAACGCCGGCACAGCTCGACGCCCGACACGCCCGGAAGCATCCAGTCGAGCAGGACCAGGTCGTAGGCGTCCTCGGCAAGAAGGATGTCGGCCTCCTCGCCCGTGCCCGCGACCGCCGTCGCATAGCCCGCCGCCTGCAGATTGTAGCGCAGCAGCTCGGCAAGCGCCGGCTCGTCCTCGACAATCAGGATCTTGGCCGACATGGCTGGCGCGACCGTGTGCGAAATCCGTCCGTCACGTCTTCAGGATCAGCGTCGAGCTGGTGTCGTCGCCCTTCGGGCGCGCGCTCGACAGCGGCGTTCCGTGCACGAGATAGTAGACGTTCTCGGCGATGTTGGTCGTGTGGTCGCCGATGCGCTCGATGTTCTTGGCGCCGAACAGGAGATGCGTGCACAGGCCGATGTTGCGCGGGTCCTCCATCATGTACGTCAGCATCTCGCGGAACAGCGAATTGTACATGGAGTCGATCTGCTCGTCGTGGCGCCAGACCGCCAGCGCCTTCTCGGCGTTGCGCTCCGCGTAGGCGTCGAGCACGTCCTTGAGCTGGCGCAGCGCCAGCTGCGTCATGTGCTCGAAGCCCGTCATCAGCGGCTTGGGATGGTTCTCGCCCGAGATGGCGAGCGCGCGCTTGGCGATGTTCTTAGCCAGGTCGCCGATGCGCTCCAGGTCGCCGGCGATCTTCAGCACCGTCATGATGTGGCGCAGGTCGTTCGCCATCGGCTGGCGGCGGGCGATCATGTTGATCGTCTGCTCCTGCAGCTCGCGCTCGATCTGGTCGATGGAGCGGTCGCTCGAGATCGCGCCTTCCGCGAGGTTGGGGTCGTGCCGCTCGAGGGCATCGAACGCCTGCCCGAGCAGCTTCTCCGCGAGGCCGCCCATCTGCGCGACCTTGCGGTCGAGCTGGCTCAGCTCTTCCTCGTAGGCTTTGACGGTATGCTGGTTCATGGTCGGCTCTCGATCTCCGGGGCGGCAGGCTGCGCGGCGTCCGCGCTCAGCCGTAGCGCCCTGTGATGTAATCCTGCGTACGCTGCTGCTTCGGCGACGTGAAGATGTTGGACGTGTTGTCGAACTCGATCAGGTCGCCGAGATACATGAAGGCCGTGAAGTCGGACACGCGCGCCGCCTGCTGCATGTTGTGCGTGACGATCACGATCGTGTAGTCCTCCTTCAGCTCGTCGATCAGCTCCTCGATCTTGGCCGTCGATATCGGATCGAGCGCCGAGCACGGCTCGTCGAGCAGGATGACCTCCGGTTTCACAGCCACGGTACGCGCGATGCACAGCCGCTGCTGCTGGCCGCCGGACAGGCTGAGCCCGTTGGCGGCAAGCTTGTCCTTCACTTCATCCCAAAGTGCCGCCTTGCGCAAAGCCGATTCCACCCGGGCGTCCAATTCCGCCCGCGGCAGGTGCTCGTAGAGCCTGAGCCCGAAGGCGATGTTCTCGTAGATCGACATGGGGAACGGCGTCGGCTTCTGGAAGACCATGCCGATGCGCGAGCGCAGCAAATTCACGTCCTGGCCGGGATCGAGAATGTTGGCCCCGTCGAGCAGCACCTCGCCGGTGGCGCGCTGGCCGGGGTAGAGGTCATACATCCGGTTCAGCACCCTGAGCAGCGTGGACTTGCCGCAGCCCGACGGGCCGATGAAGGCCGTGACCTGGGTGCGGAAGAGGGGCAGGTTGATGCCCTTCAGCGCACGCGAGTCGCCGTAGAAGAACTCGAGATTGCGGATCGAGACCTTCTCGGCAAGGCCTGCCGCGGACGCCGGGACATCGGCGAGCGGAACCGAAAGGGTTGCGAGGCTCATTGCGGTTTCCTTGTTGCTGACAGCATTCGCGCCACGATGCTCAGGGCGAGAACCGCCACCGTGATGATAAGGGCTCCCGTCCAGGCCAGCTTCTGCCAGTCGGCATAGGGCGAGAGCGCAAACTGGAAGATCACGGCCGGCAGGCTCGCCATCGGCGCGTTGAAGTTGGTGCTCCAGAACTGGTTGTTCAGCGCCGTGAACAGCAGGGGCGCCGTCTCGCCGCTGATGCGGGCGACCGCCAGGAGAATGCCGGTGATGATGCCCGCCCGCGCCGCGCGGTAGGCGATCCGGCCGACGATATAGGCGCGCGGCAGCCCGAGCGCGGCCGCGGCCTCGCGCAGCGAGTTGGGCACCAGCAGCAGCATGTCCTCCGTCGTGCGCACGACGACCGGGATGACGATGATCGCCAGCGCGACGGAGCCGGCGAGCCCCGAGAAGTGTCCCATCGGCGCGACCATGATCTCGTAGACGAAGAGGCCGACGACGATCGACGGCGCGCTGAGCAGGATGTCGTTGATGAAGCGCACCACGCCGGCCAGGCGCCCATAGCGGCCATACTCGGCCATGTAGGTGCCGGCCAGGATGCCGACGGGCGTTCCGATCAGGACCGCGATCGCCGTCATCACGAGGCTGCCGGCGATGGGATTGAGCAGCCCGCCGTCCTGGCCCGGCGGCGGCGTCATGGTCGTGAAGACCTTGAGCGACAGGCCGCCGAGGCCCTGCAGCAGCAGTTCGCCGAGGATCAGGACGAGCCAGCCGAGGCCGAGCAGCGTCGCTGCATAGGCCAGAACCACCATCACGCCATTGCGGCGCCGGCGGCGCGCATAGAGCGCCGATGTGGGAGCCGACAGGGTCGATGCGTCCGTTGTCGTCATCCGAGCCGCCGTTCGATCCGCGCCAGCATGTAGCGCGCAATTGCAAGGACGATGAAGGTGATGCCGAACAGGATCAGGCCGAGGGCGATCAGCGAGGACGTATAGAGGTCGCCGACGGCTTCCGTGAATTCATTGGCGATGGAGGCGGAAATGGTCGTTCCGGGCGCCAGGATCGACGGCGAGATGCGGTGCGCATTGCCGATGACGAACGTGACGGCCATCGTCTCGCCGAGCGCGCGCCCGAGCCCCAGCATGACGCCGCCGATGACGCCGGTGCGCGTGTGCGGCAGCACGATGCGGCGGAACACCTCCCACGTCGTACAGCCCATGCCGTAGCCCGCCTCCTTGAGGACCGGCGGCACCGCCTCGAAGACGTCGCGCGAGATGGAGGTCACGAGCGGCAGCACCATGATGGCGAGGATCAGCCCCGCCGTCAGGAGCCCGATGCCGTACGCCGGCCCGCCGAACAGGCGCGAGAGGATCGGGATATCGCTGAACGTGGCGATCAGCGCCGGCTGCAGCGTTTGCTGCAGGAACGGCGCGAACACGAACAGGCCCCAGATGCCGTAGATGATGCTCGGGATGCCCGCCAGCAATTCGATGGCGATGCCGATGGGGCGGCGCAGCGCCTGCGGACAGAGTTCGGTCAGGAAGAGCGCGATCAGCAGGCCCACCGGCACCGCGATGAGCATGGCGATGATGGCGGTGACGAGCGTGCCGTAGATCGGCGCCAGCCCTCCGAACACCTCCGTGACCGGGTTCCAGACCTCGGAGGTCAGGAACGAGAACCCGAAGGCGCGGAACGCCGGAACGGACCCGATCGCGAGCGCGACGATCACACCGGCAAGCAGGACGAGGACGCCGAGGGCAGCGCCCGCGGTCAGCGCATGAAAGACCCGATCCGTGGCCCGCAACCGGCCCAGGATCACGCCGCGGGATGGGCGTTCCGCGGCGCTCACCTTCGCCTCCGACAGGGCGATATCGACCACGATCTGCTCCTGCAGACTGACATTCCGGCGGCTCCCGTTGCGCGCGACCCGCGCCGCGCGCGGGCCACTCAAGCGGCGGGAGCGCCGCAACACAAGGTGACTTGTTGCCTGGCCACAGGAAAAGGCGCCTGCAAGCGCCTTTTCCCGCATGTCCCGGGTTCAGTTGGTGACGACGAAGAGCGGCTTGCCGGCCTCGTCCTTGATCTCGGCGGCCCACGTCTTCTGGATGTCGCCGGCGACGCTCGCCGGCATCGGCACGTAGTCCAGCTCCTCGGCCGACTTGGCGCCCTTGGCGTAGGCCCAGCTGAAGAACTTCAGGGCGTCCGCCGCAGCGGCCGGGTCCTGCGGCTTCTTGTGGATGAGGATCCACGTCGCCGCCGTCATCGGCCAGGAGGCATCGCCCGGCTGGTTGGCGAGGATGACGCCGTAGCCCGGCTGCGACTTCCAGTCCGCATTGGCCGCCGCGGCCTGGAACGACTGCGCGGTGGGCGACACGACCTTGCCCGCCTTGTTGATCATGCGGGTATAGGTCAGCTTGTTCTGCAGCGCGTAGGCATACTCGACGTAGCCGACCGCACCCTTGGTCTGCGCGACGTTGTTGGCGACGCCCTCGTTGCCCTTGGCGCCGATGCCGGCCGGCCACTGCACCGCCGTCGCGGTTCCGACCTTGGACTTCCAGTCGGGGCTGACGTCGGACAGATAATGCGTGAAGTTGAAGGTCGTGCCGGACCCGTCGGAGCGATGCACGATCGCGATCGCCTGCTTGGGCAGCTTGGCGTCGGGATTGAGCTTCTTGATCGCGGCATCGTCCCAGCTCGCGATTTCGCCCAGGAAGATCTTGCTCAGCGTCGGGCCATCGAGGACGAGATCGCCCGGCTTCACGCCGTCGATGTTCACGACCGGCACGATGCCGCCCATCACCATCGGGAACTGCACGAGACCGCCGGCCTCGAGGTCCTTGCCGCTCAGCGGCGCGTCGCTGGCGCCGAACGTCACGGTCTTGGCCTTGATCTGCTTGATGCCGCCGCCCGAGCCGATGGACTGGTAGTTGAGACCGACCCCGGTTTCCTTTTTGTAGGCGTCGGCCCACTTGGCATAGACCGGGTAGGGGAAGGTCGCGCCGGCGCCGGAGATGTCGGCGGCCTGCGCGGACAGTGTTGCCACCGCGGCAACCGCGCCTGCGAGGAGACCTGCGGCGGTGATCATCTGATACGGCTTCAAGATCGCTCTCCTTTCTGGAGACATTTGCCGGCGGCCCCTGCCATCCGGCCAAACCTATGGGCCTTGCGGCCCTGGCGACCTTCTAGACGACCTATCCTATCAGCGTGATGACAGTTCAACTATTTGATTCAGATGATTTTTTCAAACCCGGGAGCACCACCGTGAAGGTCGAGCCGCGGCCCAGCGTGGACTCGATCCGCAACTCGCCGCGATGACGGTTGAGGATGTGCTTCACGATCGCGAGGCCGAGCCCGGTGCCGCCCTTGGCCCGGCTGTCCGCGGCGCTGACGCGATAGAAGCGCTCCGTCAGGCGCGGCAGGTGATAGGGCGCAATGCCGGGACCGTCGTCCGTGACGGCGACGCGCACTCGCTCCGGCCCGCCGTCGCCGCCGGCCTCGCGCGCCATGCGCACGTCCACCCGCCCGCCGGTGCGCCCGTATTTCACCGCGTTCTGCACCAGGTTCTGGAACACCTGGACCATCTCGTCGCGCTCGCCGCGCACCATGATCTCGGCAGGCTCGCAGGACACGGACAGCGTGATGCCGGCCTCCTTCGCCAGCGGCTCGACGCTCTGCACCACCTCCGCCAGCACGCGGCCCAGCTCGACCTCGCCGGCCGGCGCCAGGAACTCGCGCATTTCGACGCGGCTGAGCGACAGCAGGTCGTCGACGAGCCGCGCCATGCGCTCGGCCTGCTCGCTCATGATGGCAAGGAAGCGCGCGCGCGCGGCCGGATCGTCCTTCGCGCTCCCCTGTAGCGTCTCGACATAGCCCTTGAGCGAGGCCAGCGGCGTGCGCAGCTCATGGCTGGCGTTGGCGACAAAATCGGCGCGCATGCGTGCGAGGCTGTCCTGCTCGGTCAGATCGCTGACGGAGATCAGCAGGGCCGGCTTGCCGATTGCCGGCTGGCGCGCGACAGGCCCCAGCGCGACCAGCAGGCGCTGCTCGACGGGTATGCGCCGGTGCAGCTCGAACGATCGCGGCGTCCGCGACGTCAGCGCGGCCTCGATCGCGCTCAGGAATTCCGGATCCCGGCTCATCGTGACCGCGTGACCGCCGACCCGCAGCGTGTCGAACAGCTCCACGGCCCGGGCATTGGCATTGAGGATGGTCCCCGCCGGATCGAGCACGATGACCGGTCCGGGCATGGCACTCACCAGCGCGCGCCATGTCGACGGGGCGCCGCCATCCGCGAAGTCCTCGGCCGACGGCTGTGCGTCCGCCTGCTGCTCGTCCATGGGCCAGGCCAGCACCCAGGCCAGCACGGCCAGGAAGGCGAACATCGCCGCGCGCATCGACAGCCCGGCCCAGACCGCAAGCGCGGCAAGAATCACGGCAACCGCGGCGAGCATGGTGGCGCGGATGCGCAGGCGGACGCCGAGCGGCGCCATGTCGGCAACGAACTGCTGCCCCGCCGCCCGCAATTTCTCTGTGATCTCGTCCTGGCTCACGGCTTTACCCCGGCCCACTCCCGGCAAACGGTCTCATCGGGAACTCTATCACAGCGCGAAACCATCCCCGGCATCAGGGCATTGCCACGCGGCGCGACGGTGTGGACACTGGCCTGTCCCCGCAAGCAGCCGGATTCCCATGACGGATAAGATGACCGACAAGACGCCAGACAAGCCCAAAAAGTCCGCGAAAGCGCCCAGGATCGCCTTCGACCTCGACGATCCCGTGCTGCCCAAGGGCATCTCCGAGGCCGCCCTGACGAGCGGCGGCTTTCCCTACGACAAGAAGATGAACGACAAGGACTACGAGGAGGAGCTCGAAGCCTTGCAGATCGAGCTGCTCAAGCTGCAGGCCTCCTTCCAGAAGCGCGGCGAGCGGCTGGTCGTCCTGTTCGAGGGCCGCGATGCGGCGGGCAAAGGCTCGGCCATCCAGCGCTTCATGGAGCACCTCAACCCCCGCCATGCGCGCGTCGTCGCGCTCACCAAGCCGACCGACGTCGAGACGGGGCAGTGGTACTTCCAAAGATACGCCGTCCACATGCCGACCGCGGGCGACATCGTCCTCTTCGACCGCTCCTGGTACAACCGCGCCGGCGTCGAGCGCGTCATGGGGTTCTGCACGCCCGACCAGCTCGCCGACTTCCTGCGCGAGGCGCCGCAGTTCGAGGGCCTGCTGTCGCGCGACGGCATCCATCTCTTCAAGTTCTACCTCGACATCGGCCGCGAGATGCAGTGGAAGCGCTTCCACCGGCGCCGGCACGATCCGCTGCGGCGCTGGAAGATCACCGAGATCGATCTCGCCGCCATCCCCAAGTGGGACGAGTACACGAAGGCGAAGGAGGACATCTTCCGCTTCACGCACACGGCGGCCTCGCCCTGGACCGTCATCCGCGCCAACGACAAGCGCAGGACGCGCCTGGAATCGATCCGCACGGTGCTGGCGGCGCTCGACTACGACGGCAAGGACAAGAAGGCCGTCGGCAAGCCCGATCCGCGCATCGTCGGCAGCGGGCCGGAGTTTTTCTACGGCAAGGCCGCCGAGCCCAGGACCTGACGCGCGACACCTTATCGCGTCATTGCGCCATGGCGGCGAGAACGGCGGCCGTGATCTCCGACGTGCCGTGCTGGCCACCCATCTCCACGGGTCTCAGTCGTCCGTTGCGAAAGGCGCCGGCGACTGCCGTCTCGATCATCGCGCCCGCCTCGCGCGCCGCGGGAACGCCGCGCCGATCGCCCAGCCAGTGGAGCATCATCGCCGCCGACAGGAACATGGCGGTCGGGTTTGCCTTT
>JBFWWW010000125.1:0-11696 GCA_050245975.1 Hyphomicrobiaceae bacterium | reverse complement strand
GTCGAAGGGCTTTCTGCGCCCGGTGGAGCACCGCCGCAATCTCGTCGTCGCCACCGAATCCGTCTGCGAGGCGCTGATGTTCGACGGGCGCCGCGCCACGGGTGTGCGCCTGCGCCAGCCCGAGGGGCGCGCCGTCGCGCATGCGTCGCGCGAGGTGATCCTGGCGTCGGGCTCCATCGGCTCGCCGCAGATCCTGCAGCTTTCCGGGGTCGGCCCCGGCGCGCTGCTGCAGCAGCTCGGCATTGCCGTCGTGCACGACCTGCCCGGTGTCGGCGAGAACCTGCAGGACCATCTGCAGGTGCGCTGTGCCTTCAAGGTGCACGGCGTGCGTACCATGAACGAGCGCTTCCAGAGCTGGGCGCAGCGCGCCGGCTTCGCGCTCGCCTATGCCGCGCTCAAGCGCGGGCCCATGACGATGTCGCCGTCCCAGCTCGGCGCCTTCGTCAAGTCCGACCCCTCGCGCGAGACCCCCAACCTGCAGTTCCACGTGCAGCCGCTGTCGCTGCCCAAATTCGGCGACGCGCTCGACCCGTTCCCGGCCTTCACCGCCAGCGTCTGCAATCTGCGCCCTACGAGCCGCGGCCACGTGCGCATCACCTCGCCCGACCACGCCGTCCATCCGGAGATCCGGCCGAACTATCTTTCCACCGACGAGGACCGCCACGTCGCCGCCGAGGCGATCCGCCTCACGCGGCGCGTCGTCTCGATGCCTGCTTTGCAGCGCTACAGGCCCGAGGAATTCCGTCCTGGCCCGGCGATCAAGGATGACGAATCGCTCGCCCGTTCGGCGGGCGACATCGCCACCACCATTTTCCATCCTGTCGGCACGGCCAAGATGGGCGTCGACGCCGCCGCGGTCGTCGACCCGCGCCTCAAGGTGCACGGCCTCCAGGGCCTGCGCGTCGTCGATGCGTCCATCATGCCGACCATCACGTCCGGCAATACCAATTCACCCACGTTGATGATCGCCGAGAAGGGCGCGCGCATGATCCTTGAGGATGCCCGCGCCTGAGGCAGCGGACGGCGCCCTGGTATACTGCGCGCCACCGCACCGGACTGCCCGGTTTCTCGCCACCATTGCCCTTTTGCATTGCATAACAACCAATTGCGCCAGCCCTGGGTGTCCGTCATACTTATTGACACGATAAGTCTGGTGCCGCACCGTGATCTGAATTGCGGCATCAGACCGTCACGAGCCCTGGGAGGGGAAAGCATGGCCCAAACAAAGGCCGCCGCGGCGAGCGACGTTCCGGCGGTGCATCTTATCGGCGTCAACAAGTGGTACGGCGAATTTCACGTCCTGCGCGACGTGAACCTGTCCGTCGCTCCCGGCGAGAAGATCGTCATCTGCGGGCCGTCCGGCTCCGGCAAGTCGACTCTCATCCGCTGCATCAACCGGCTCGAGGAGCACCAGCAGGGCCAGATCATCGTCGACGGCACCGAGCTCACCAACGACGTGCGCCAGATCGACAAGATCCGCTCCGAAGTCGGCATGGTGTTCCAGAGCTTTAATCTGTTTCCCCACCTCACCATCCTCGACAATCTCTGCCTGGCGCCCGTGTGGGTGAAGAAGATGCCGCGCGCGGAAGCCGAGCGCGTCGCCATGCAGTACCTGACGCGCGTGAAGATCCCCGAGCAGGCCAACAAGTATCCCGGTCAGCTCTCCGGCGGCCAGCAGCAGCGCGTCGCCATCGCCCGCGCTCTGTGCATGAACCCGCGCATCATGCTGTTCGACGAGCCGACCTCCGCCCTCGATCCCGAGATGGTGAAGGAGGTGCTCGACACCATGATCGAGCTGGCGGGCGGCGGCATGACCATGCTGTGCGTGACGCACGAGATGGGCTTCGCCCGCTCCGTCGCCGACCGCGTCATTTTCATGGACCGCGGCGAGATCGTGGAGCAAGGGACCCCGGCCGAATTCTTCGCCAATCCCAAATCCGAGCGCACCCGACTGTTCCTGTCACAGATTCTCAATCATTGACCGCTGCAGGCCTCGTCCGCGGCGGTTTTGTTTTTGCGACCCGTATTTCTGCCAACTGTCAAAGCCCGTCCAAAAGCGTTCACAAGGAGAGCGTATAAAATGAAGACTACTGTCAGACTGCTGACCGTCGCGGCCGCCGCGGTCGTCGGACTAGCCGGAGCGGCGCAGGCCCAGACCAAAACGCTGGACCAGGTGAAACAGCGCGGCAGCCTCAACTGCGGCGTCAACGCCGGTCTTGCCGGCTTCAGCGCTCCCGATGACAAGGGCAACTGGACGGGCATCGACGTCGACTACTGCAAGGCCATCGCGGCCGCGGTTCTCGGCGATGCCAACAAGGTCAAGTACGTGCCGACCACCGCCAAGGAGCGCTTCACCGCGCTGCAGTCGGGCGAGGTCGACGTGCTCATCCGCAACACGACGTGGACCATCGCGCGCGATAGCTCGCTGGGCCTGATTTTCGCCGGCGTGAACTACTACGACGGCCAGGGTTTCATGGTGAAGGCCTCGCTCGGCGTGAAGTCGGCCAAGGAGCTCAACGGCGCCACGGTCTGCGTGCAGACGGGCACCACAACCGAGCTCAACCTCGCCGACTACTTCAAGGCCAACAACATGACCTACAAGCCGGTCGTGTTCGAGAAGCTCGACGAGACGGTGCAGGCCTATCTCTCCGGCCGCTGCGACGTCTACACGACCGACCAGTCCGGCCTCTACTCGATCCGCGTGCAGCAGCCCAAGCCCGAGGATCACGTCGTGCTGCCGGAGATCATCTCCAAGGAGCCGCTCGGCCCGTCCGTGCGCCAGGGTGATGACCAGTGGCTGACGGTGGTGAAGTGGGTGCACTTCGCCCTCATCAATGCCGAGGAAGCCGGCATCACGCAGGGCAACGTCGATCAGATGCTCACGTCGACCAACCCCGACATCAAGCGCATGCTCGGCAAGGACGGCGACCTCGGCAAGGGCATCAGCCTCGACAACGACTGGGTCGTGAAGATCATCAAGGCCGTCGGCAACTACGGCGAGGTCTTCGAGCGCAACGTCGGCTCCGGCTCGCGCCTGAAGATCGCGCGCGGTCTCAACAACCTCTGGAACAAGGGCGGCATCCAGTACGCGCCGCCCATCCGCTGACGCCTGCAATCGGCGCCGGCCTCCCTGCGTGGAGGCCGGCGCCTCTTTGCCGCGAGGAGAACCAGACATGGCCGTGATCACCGAGGGCAGGGCGGCGCAGCGCACCGCAGCCAAGGCGAGCTTCCTCTATCGCCCCGAAGTGCGGCAGGTCATCTACCAGGTCGTGCTCGTGGTCCTTGTCGTCGCGCTGTTCTACATGCTCATCTCGAACACGGCGGCCAACCTGAGGCGGCAGAACATCGCCTCCGGCTTCGGCTTCATCGACCGCACATCCGGTTTCGATATCTCCCAGCACCTGATCGCCTACGACAACTCTATGAGCTATGGCCGCGCCTTCCTGGTCGGCCTCATCAACACGCTCCTGGTCGCTGGCCTCGGCATTTTCTTCGCCACGATCCTCGGCTTCCTCATCGGCATCGCGCGCCTGTCCTCCAACTGGCTGATCGCGAAGCTGGCGGCGGTCTACGTCGAGATCGTGCGCAACATCCCGCTGCTGCTGCAGCTCTTCTTCTGGTACTTCGCCGTCCTCAAGAGCCTGCCCGCGCCGCGCCAGAGCATGTCGCTGCCCGGCGGCGTCTTCCTCAACGTGCGCGGCCTGCAGCTCCCCGCGCCGATCCCGCTGCCGGGCTTCGGCGCGGTGTGGATCGCCCTTCTCGTCGGCGTCGTCCTGTCGGCCGCGGTCTATTTCTGGGCGCGGCAGCGCCAGATGCAGACCGGCGCGCAGTTCCCCGTGCTGTGGACATCGTTGGCGCTCATCGTTCTGATGCCGCTCGGCGTCTATCTCGCCGCGGGTGCGCCGCTGGCCTTCGACTACCCCGAGCTCAAGGGCTTCAACTTCCAGGGCGGCATCACCGTCCTGCCCGAGTTCATGGCCCTGCTGCTGGGCCTCACCTTCTACACGGCGAGCTTCATCGCCGAGATCGTCCGCTCGGGCATCGCCGGTGTCGCCAAGGGCCAGAAGGAAGCGGCCAATGCGCTCGGCCTCTCCAACGGCCAGACGCTGCGCCTCGTCGTCATTCCGCAGGCGATGCGCATCATCATCCCGCCGCTGACGAGCCAGTATCTCAACCTGACGAAGAACTCCTCGCTCGCGGTGGCCATCGGCTATCCCGACCTCGTGTCCATCTGGTCGGGAACGGTGCTCAACCAGACCGGGCAGGCGGTCGAGGTCATTCTCGTCACCATGCTGGTCTACCTGACGATCTCGCTGATCACGTCGGGCTTCATGAACTGGTTCAACACGCGCATGGCGCTGATCGAGCGGTGAGGTGAGCCATGACCACTGTCAGTGACGTTGCTTCCGGTCCGCGCCGCCCGCCGAAATTGACGACGGGTCCCATCGCCTGGGTGCGCGCCAACCTCTTCTCCTCGTGGACCAACACGATCCTCACGGTCGTGAGCATCTACATCGCCGCCCGCGTGGCGATGGGCGTCTTCGACTGGGCGGTGATGCATGCCACCTTCAGCGGTGCCGACGGCGCCGCCTGCACGCGCGAGGGCTCCGGCGCCTGCTGGCCGTTCATCAGCGCCAAGTTTTCGCAGTTCATGTACGGCCGCTATCCCGAGGAGGAGCGCTGGCGCGTCGACCTGACCTATGTGCTCGCGCTGGCCGGCCTCGTGCCGCTGATGATCCCGCGCGCGCCCGGCAAGCTGTGGCTCTCGCTCTACGTCCTCTTCGTCTTCCCGGTCATCGCCTTCGTGCTTCTGGTGGGCGGCATGTTCGGCCTGCCGCACGTCGGCACCGAGCTGTGGGGCGGCCTTCTCGTCACGCTGGTGGTTGCCAGCGTCGGCATCGCCGGCTCTTTCCCGATCGGCATCCTGCTGGCGCTCGGGCGGCGCTCGAAGATGCCGATCGTGCGCTGGGTGTCCGTCGGCTTCATCGAGTTCGTGCGCGGCGTCCCGCTCATCACCGTGCTGTTCATGGCCTCCGTGATGCTGCCCCTGTTCCTGCCGCCCGGTGTCACCTTCGACAAGCTGCTGCGCGCTCTGATCGGCGTGGCGCTGTTTGCCGCCGCCTACATCGCCGAGGTCATCCGCGGCGGCCTGCAGGCGATCCCGCGCGGCCAGTTCGAGGCGGCCGATGCGCTCGGCCTGTCCTACCCGCAGAAGATGGGGCTCATAGTCCTGCCGCAGGCGCTGAAGCTGGTCATCCCCGGTATCGTCAACTCCTTCATCAGCCTCTTCAAGGACACCAGCCTCGTCCTCATCATCGGCCTGTTCGACCTGCTCGGCATCGTCCAGCTCAACAACTCCGACGCCAAGTGGTTCTCGCCGTCGACCGCGATGACGGGCTACGTGTTCGCCGGTTTCGTGTTCTGGATCTTCTGCTTCGGGATGTCGCGCTACTCGCAGATGATCGAGCGTCGGCTGGCTGCCGGCGACCGCCGCTAGCGTCCCGGTTCCGAAGTTCGCCGGCGTTCCCGGCTCTAGCCGGCCAGCATACGCGCCACCGCTTCGCCGATGGCGAGCGAGGACGTGAGCCCCGGGCTCTCGATGCCGTAGAGGGCGACGAGGTTTTCGAGCCCGTGCGTCCCGGCCCCGTGCAGCGCGAAGTCGGGCGCCGGCTCGCCCTCCCTGTAGAGCTTCGGCCGGATACCCGTGTAGTCGGCGTGCAGCCGGCTCGCGTCCAGCCCCGGGTAGTAGGTGCGGATCGCGTCGAGGAACTGGGCGAGCTTGCCCGGCTCGAACGTGTAGTCGATCTCCGGAATCCATTCGATGTCCGGCCCGAACTTCGTGCGGCCCGATAGGTCCACCGTCACGTGCAGGCCGAGCCAGGCACCGTCCGGCATCGGGTAAATGTGCCGCTTAAAGGGCGAGCGCCCGCTCAGCGCGTAGTATTGCCCCTTCGCGTAGTAGGTCTGCGGCGGCACGTAGCCCGACGGAAAAACGATCGTGCGCGCCAGCTTCGTCGCGTGCAGCCCTGCCGAGATGACGAGCCTGCGGCACGTGATGGCGCCGTCCGAGGGTGCGCCGAGCGTCAGGCGGAAGAGGCCCGCCGCCGGCTCGATGCGTGTCACCGGCGTCTGCAGCACGACCTGTCCGCCGGCCGCTTCGATGTTGCCCTCCAGCGCCAGCATGTAGCCGTGCGTGTCGACCGTGCCCGTGGAGGGCGACAGCAAAGCCGCCACGCACGACAGCTCCGGCTCTAGCGCCCTGGCCTGCGCCCCCGACAGCGGCTCCAGGTCCGTGACGCCGTTCTTCGCCGCCGTTTCCTGGATCGCCTTCAGCTTCGGGAGCTGGCTTTCGCTGGTTGCCACCAGCAGCTTGGTGATGGGCTGGTGCGCCACGCCGTTCTCCGCGCAGAACGCATACATCAGCTGCTTGCCCGCGACGCACAGGCGCGCGCGCAGCGAACCCGGCGTGTAGTAGAGCCCGGCGTGGATCACCTCGCTGTTGCGCGAGCTGATTTCCGAGCCGATCAGGTCGTGCTGCTCGAGGACCAGCACCTCCTGGCCCTTGAGCGCCAGCGCGCGCGCCACCGCCAGCCCCACGGCGCCTGCGCCGATCACGACGGTTTCGGTATCCGGTGTCATTGCCTGCTGTTCCCGTTTCCGGCGTCTTCGCATGGTTCGCCCGCGCAATCCATGGGGAGCTGGGGAGAATTGGGGGAGCTTGGGCGGAGCCCCCGGGGAACCGGGGAGGAAGCCTGGGGACGCCTGCGAAAAGGCGCTTCATATGTGGCCCGATCCGCTTGACTGAAGCCTGCGGTTCACTCACCTCTGAGGCCTGCTTTGCGGCAGGCAATGGAGGGTTGAAATGGCATTCGTTACGGGTGATGTCGTCCCCAGCGGTGACGCCGAGCTTCCGTTCAAGGCGGTGTTCAAGCAGGGCGATACTGTGCTGTGCGAGTGGTTCGTGGAGTCCAAGGAAGCCGGCGAGGCCGACATCGTCGAGACGCTGAAAGGTCTCGTCGAAGAGGTCGACGACTGACCGGCCTGACCTTAGGCTGAACCAGAGCATAATCAGACGCGCCCCACGGCCTCCGGATCACGGTCCGGCCGCCCGCGGGGCGCGTTTTTCTTTGCAGATTCCGCCTTATCCACACGCTTGCCGGCGGGCCCCCTTGCCATGAGAACAAAAATAGAACAGTCTTTCCGACTGAGTCGCGAGAACATGGAAGTGGAGGACGGTGGCCATGGCGAATGTCCAGCCGCAGATCGGTCACGGGGCATGGGCGCACGAGGCGGACGAGAACTGTCCGTGGTGCGACCAGGCGATCCCGCGCGACAAGTTCGCGGAAATCTCCAACCGCATCGCCGCCAGGGAGCGCGAGCAGCACGAGGCCATGCTGGCGCAGTTCAAGCGTCAGGCCGCGCAGCAGAAGGTCGAGACCGAGGCCAGAGCCCGCGCCGAGATCGAGCAGGTGCGGCGCGAGGCGGCGCAGGCCAGGGAGGCCTTTGCCCGCGAAGCCGCCGCCCGCGAGGCGGCGATCCGCGAGGATGCCGCGCAGGCCGCGCGCGCGGTGGCCGCCGACGAGCTGGCGCGCACCCGGCAGAGCGCGCTCGCCCTCGAGCGGCAGCTTGCCGAGCTGAAGGAGGGCGGTGAGGCGCGCCTGCAGGAGGCCCTCGAGCGTGTCCAGCGGGAGGCGACGGCTGCCGTGCAGGCCGAACAGGCCCGCAGTTTCGAGCAGACGCAGAAATTCCAGGCGCAGATCCTCGACATGCAGCGCCAGCTCGAGCGCAAGACCGCCAACGAGCTGGGCGAGGGGGCGGAGATCGACCTCTTCGAGGCGCTGCGCGAGACCTTCGAGGGTGACCGCATCCGCCGTGTCGCCAAGGGCGCCAACGGTGCCGACGTCATCCACGAGGTGATCCACAACGGCAAGGTGTGCGGCAAGATCATCTACGACGCCAAGAACCGCAACGCCTGGCAGAACGAGTTCGCCAACAAGCTCGCCGCCGACAAGATCGCCGAGCAGGCCGACCATGCCGTCCTGTCGAGCAACAAGTTCCCGAAGGGGCACAGTCAGCTGCACAACATGGCGGGTGTCATCATCGCCAGTCCGGCGCGCGTCGTGGCGCTGGCGGAGATCCTGCGCCGGCAGATCCTGCAGAACCACCAGCTCCGCGTCGGCAACGAGGAGCGCGGGCACAAGACCGAGGAGCTTTACGCCTTCATCACGTCGGAGCGCTGCAAGCAGCTCATGGACTCCATCGAGGCCCAGGCTGCGCGCATGGTCGACCTGGACGTGGCCGAGGAGAAAGCCCATCGCCGCACCTGGGACCAGCGCGCCAAGCTGATCCGCACCGTGCAGAAGGTGCAGGGCGACTTGACGTTCGAGATCGACCGTATCATCGGCACGGCCGGCAACGGGCCGGAGCTCGACCTGCCGGATGTGCCTGCCGATCTGCTGGCGGAGGAGAAATAGGTCAGGCCTTCGCCGCGCCGGCGCGGATGGCGGCGATGTTCTCCTTGTAGGCGCCGCCCTTGAAGACGGCGGAGCCCGCCACCAGCACGTCGGCGCCGGCCTTCGCGCATACGGCGGCTGTTTCCGGCGTCACGCCGCCGTCCACCTCGAGCCGGATCGGCCGCTTGCCGATCATCGCCCGCACGCGGGCGATTTTGTCGGTCATGGCCGGGATGAAGGCCTGTCCGCCGAAGCCCGGATTGACCGTCATCACGAGGATCAGGTCGAGCCGGTCGAGCACGTAGGCGATGGCGCTTTCCGGCGTCTGCGGTGTCAGCGACACGCCGGCCTTCTTGCCGAGGCTGCGGATGAGCTGCAGCGAGCGGTCGAGGTGCGGGCCTGCTTCCGCGTGCACCGTGATGATGTCGGCGCCCGCCGTCGCGAACGCGTCGATGTAGGGGTCCGCCGGCGCGATCATCAGATGCACGTCGAGCGGCTTTTTCGTGTGCGGCCGGACGGCGGCCACCACCAGCGGCCCGATGGTGATGTTGGGCACGAAGTGCCCGTCCATCACGTCGACGTGCACCCAGTCGCAGCCTGCCGCATCGATGGCGCGCACCTCCTCGCCGAGCTTTGCGAAGTCGGCGGAGAGGATGGAGGGTGCGATCAGCACGTCGCGCGTCATGGTAGCTCTCCCTGGCCTGCCGGCCCGATTTTTACCCTAAAGTCCCAGGCCTAACGGGCCCCTAGCCCTGTCCCTTGGTGGCGGTGGCGCCCGCCCTCGCGTTCGTCTGCAGGAAATCGATCATCGCGCCGGCGATGTCGACGCCCGTTGCCGTCTCCATGCCCTCGATGCCGGGCGAGGAGTTCACCTCGATCACCACCGGCCCGCGTGTCGCGCGCAGCATATCGACGCCGCAGGCGTTGAGCCCCAGCACGGAGGCGGCGCGTTCGGCGACGGACCGCTCGGCCTCCGACAGCTCGGCGGCCACCGCCTTGCCGCCGCGGTGCAGGTTGGCGCGGAAATCGCCCATCTTGCCCGTGCGCAGCATGGCCGCCACCACCTTGCCGCCGATCACCAGCGCGCGTACGTCCTTGCCGCCGGATTCGCGAATGAACTCCTGCACCAGGATATTCATGTTGGCGGCGCTGAAGGCCTCGATGATCGAGGCTGCCGAGGCCGCCGTCTCGGCCAGGATCACGCCCATGCCTTGCGTGCCTTCCAGCAGCTTGATGACGCACGGTGTGCCGCCCACCTCGCGGATCACGTCGTCGGCCGTGCGCGGGCCATGCGCGAAGGCGGTGACGGGCAGGTCGATGCCGGCCCGCGCCAGCAGCTGGAGCGCGCGCAGCTTGTCGCGCGAGCGGCCGATGGCGACGCTCTCGTTAAGCGGGAACACACCCTGCATTTCGAACTGGCGCAGCACGGCAAGGCCGTAGTGGGTCACCGAGGCGCCGATGCGCGGGATCACCGCGTCATAGATCGGCAGCACCTTGCCGCCGTGCCTGAGCGAGGGCTGGCTGGCGGTGATCTTCATGTGCACGTGCAGCGTGTTGATGACGTCGATGGTGTGCCCGCGCGCCCGCGCCGCCTCCACGATCCGCCGGTGCGAATAGAGGCTGGGGTTGCGGGCCAGCATGACGAGCTTCATGGACACCTCGGGCGTCGGCGGCTCCGTCGCCGCGCCCTCTGATAGTCCATCCGCGTGCGGACCGCAAAGGCCGCGTCCGGCTGGCAAATGGTCGCGTGCGGGAGGTTATTCGATGCTGTCGGTCGTGGCGGCCTGGGCGGCGTCGGAGCGGTCGATGCTGGCGTCGAGCAGCCATGCGCCGGCGGCGGCGAAAATGGCCAGCAGGAGGAGGCCCAGGGCGGCCTGGCGCAGCGCCCACAGGAACGAGCGTTGCGGAACCATGGCGGCCGGTGCTGTTGAAACGTCCAGCGGCGGCAGGTTGGATGGCGTTGACACGCGCGGGTCCCCCTTCTTCTTGGCCTCAAACATCAGTGCACAGGCGTCCCGCCACACAACATCGCCCCGGCCAGCATGGTTCCATACTGGTGCTGCGATTTCGTTGCTTTCCGAACGGCCTTCTGCCGATGCGCCGCGCCTCTGCCGGCAGGACTGCCAATCAGAGATGTGCCCCCACATGCGCCACATCGACGCCTCCACAAAAGCCAGCAGAGTTGGGCTGCGTCAAGGCGCGCGCGTTTCAGGATGCCTACAACCGTTTGTGATGCCGGCCTGGTGTTGCGGCTCTGCGACAGATGCGCCGCCGCCTGGCCCTCAACGTATGCGCCGCCCGAACAGCAGAATGGCCGCCATTGGGATGAGGAAGGCGAGGCTCAGGGCCGTGATCAGCAGGGCCGGGAGGTTCCCGTATTCCCCCCGTGCGACCGGGAAGATCATGTTCAGGTACTTGGTCTGCAGGCTGCCGGCGACGAGCGCCAGGTTCATCAGCGAGGCCATGAGCGCGAACCAGATGGCCCGGTGCCCCGCCGGCGCATAGATGGCGATCAGCGTCAGCAGCGGGATCATGCCCAGCTGCGCGAAGGGCGATTGCGCGGCCGTGTCGATGAGCGCGATGGAGCGTGCGCCGATGCCGAACAGCCGCTCGGTCACATGGTGCAGCTGGAACACCAGCAGCAGGTCGGGCAGCGACAGCAGCGTGCCGAGCACGGTCAGCCACAACAGCACCGTGGCCACCGGCTTGCGCGTGATGAGGTCGGACAGGAACCATGCCGCCGCCAGCGCCAGCGCCGCGCCGACCTGCTGCAGCACGCCATAGAACGCCTCGTCGAAGCCCAGCACATCGATCGAGAACCAGCGATAGCCCTCACCCACCGTCGGCGTGGCGCGGAAGGCGAAGATGATGACGGTCGCAAAGAAGATGCGCTGCCGCGTCGCCTCGTCCACCTCGCGCGTGACGCGCACCAGCATCGCGATGATGACCGTCATCGAAATCGCGAACACGATCTCCTGGCTGAAGGGCAGGCCCGACAGCGCCAGCAGCGAGACCACCGCGCCGAACACCAGCCCGCCGCCGAGGATCGTCCAGTCGATGGGCCGCTGCTCGCTCGTCTCTAGGTGCACCAGCGCCGCGCCGGTCACCGAGACCAGCGGCACGGCCAGCCCGATCAGGTAGACCGTGGCGGTGGAATAGGCTTGCGCGAGCAAGCCGGAGATGCCGGCCACCGAGAAGATGCCGAGCGACAGCGCCAGCCGCCCCAGCACCTGCACCATGCCG
>JBFWWW010000124.1:0-11740 GCA_050245975.1 Hyphomicrobiaceae bacterium | reverse complement strand
TGCTCGAGCGAACGCCGTCCTTTTCAAGGTCGGACTGCAGGGTCTTGAGCTTCGCGCAGGCGTCCGCATCGAGCTGCTCGGCCCGCGCGGGATGCGCAAGGACGAGCGCCGCAACGAGCAACCCGCACGCGTGGACAGCCTTCAGCATGGAGCGCAGACCTCGCGCCGCAGTACGCCTTTTTTCAGGCATGAGATCAGCCCCGGTATGCCGCGTCGAGAATGCCGAGAAAATCGTCGGCCTTCAGGCTGGCACCGCCGACAAGAGCGCCGTCCACGTTGGCAACCGCCATCAGTTCGGCTGCGTTCCCGGGCTTGACCGAGCCGCCATAGAGAAGTCTCACGGCCGAAGCCGGCGCGCCGATGCGATCCACCAGATGCTGACGGAGCGCGGCATGCACCTGCGCGACATCGCCGCTTGTCGGCGTCAGGCCTGTCCCGATCGCCCAGACCGGCTCATAGGCAACGACCGTGTTCGCCGGCGTAATCGCATCCGGCAGCGAACCGGAAAGCTGGCGGCCGACGACGTCGAGCGTCCGCCCCGCCTTGCGTTCGTCGGCCGTCTCGCCGACGCAGATGATGGCAATGAGGCCGGCCGCGTGCGCGGCTGCGGCCTTCGCCTTCACGCCGGCATCGGTTTCGCCGTGATCGGCGCGCCGCTCCGAGTGGCCGACGATGACGGCGACCGCGCCTGCATCCTTCAGCATCTCCGCGGAGATATCGCCCGTGTGGGCGCCCGACCGCGCGGCGTGGCAATCCTGTGCGCCAACCAGCAGAGGCGTGCCCCGTGCAACGCGCGCCAGGTCGCGGATCAGCGTCGCGGGGGGACAAACCATCACGTCGGCGGGCACCGCTGCGCGCGCCTTCAGCGTCGCGGCCGCCTTCTCCGCCTCGCCGAGCGCGGCGAGCAGGCCGTTCATCTTCCAGTTCCCGGCCACGAGAGGGCGGGCGCGCCCGGTCTCTACCGCCATGCTTGACACCTCACGCATTTGCCCATTGATGGGGCGGCTGGCGGAACCCGCGCGCCGCTTCCCAGGCCTGGCAGCCCGCCTTGCCGGTCCGCCACAGGGTTCATAATATGCCGCGCGCGCTCGGCAAAGCGCGGAAATATCTGGAGAGTCGGCCGAAGCGGACCAGCGGCCGCGGCTCTGCAACGACCGGGACGGAGAACGATGCTCGACGCAATGCGACGCGGAGCCGGCAGTTGGCTGGCCAAGATCCTGCTTGGCATTCTCGGCATCAGTTTCGCGCTCTGGGGGATCCCCGAGGTGTTCCGGGCGGCCACGCACGATTCGCTCGCCAGCATCGGCTCGACAACCATCTCCACCGAAGAGTTCCAGCAGGCCTACCAGGAGGAGATGCAGGCCATCTCCAACCAGCTCGGTCGGCGGTTGACGCCGGAGCAGGCGCGCATGTTCGGCCTGGAAACGCGCGTTCTGTCGCGTCTCGTCGGCACGGCCGCCATCGGCGAGCATGCGCACGATCTCGGCTTGTCCATCTCCGACAAGGCCATCGCCGACGAAATCCGCGCTGAGCCGAGTTTCGCCGGCGCCGACGGCAAATTCTCGAAACCCGCCTTTGACGGCTTCCTGCGCCAGATCGGCATGAGCGAGGGACGCTTCCTGGCCTTGCGGCGCGGCGAGGAGATGCGCGACCAGATCACGCAGACGCTGCTCGCCAACGTGACCACGCCGCGCTCGACGCTGGAGATCCTGAACCGCTTCCGCGGCGAGACGCGCAGCCTCGAGTTCTTCACGCTCAATCCCGACACGGCGGTCAAGGTCGATACGCCGGACGAGGCCAAACTGCGCGCCTTCTACGAGCAGAACAAGGCGCGCTTCGTGATCCCCGAGATGCGCAAGATCGCGCTCCTGACGCTCACCCCGAACGAGGTCAAAAAGACCGTCGCCATCGGCGATGAGGAAGTGCAGGCGGCCTACGAGCACTCCAAGGCATCGTTCAACACGCCGGAGAAGCGCAAGGTCACGCAGCTTGCGTTCGCAGACAAGGCCGCTGCCGACAAAGCCTACGCAGAACTCTCGAAGGCTGCGAATTTCGACGAGGCTGCAGCGAAGCTCGGCTTTAAGGCCAGCGACGTCGACCTGGGGCTTGTCGCGAAGACCGACCTCATCGACAACGCCGTCGCCGATGCCGCCTTTGCCCTGAAGAAGGGCGAGATGTCGAAACCGGTCTCCGGCCGCTATTCCACCGTCATTCTTCGCGTTACGGACATCCAGCCCGGCAAGGAGCGCACGTTCAACGACGTGAAGGCGGAGCTGGTGGATAAGCTCGCGACCGAACGGGCCAATCACGACATCCAGGAATTGCGCGACAAGGTCGACGACGAGCGAAACGCCGGAAAGACGCTCAAGGACATCGCCGCCGAGGTCAAAGGCGTTTTCCGCGAAGTCGCCGCCATCGACCGCAACGGCAACGGCCCCGACGGCAAGCCGGCGATCGACGGCCAGGACGCGGCAAAGATCGGCGCGCAGGCCGCCGGCGGGATAGGCGGCGAGGCCATCGAGCTGTCGAACGGCGGATTTGCCTGGCTCGATGTGCTGGGCACCACCCCGCAGGTGCAGCGGTCATTCGAGGACGTCAAGGCCGACGTCGAAAAAGCCGTCCTCGCCGACGAGCGCACCAAGGCCGTCGCCGCGCTTGGTCAGAAGCTGGTCGATCGCATCAAGGCCGGCGAGAGCATGGAGGCTTTGGCGAAGGAGACGGGTTCGAAACTGGACAAGACGGCGTCGCCCATCACGCGCATGACGGTGCCGACCGGTCTGGGCCAGAACGCCGTGCAGCAGGCCTTCGCCCTGCCCAAGGGCGGCGCGGTGGCATCGGTGACGCCGGATGGCAAGTCGCGCACCATCGTCCGCGTGACGGATATCGTGGCGGCGCCCGAGCTCACCAAGGAACAGGCCGACCGCATGCAATCCGATCTGGTGCAGCAGGTTTCCGGCGATGTGCTGGCCGAGTATGTCGGGGGTCTGCAGGACCGCTACAAGCTGTCGGTCAACGAAGCGGCGGTGCGCCAGGCTATCGGCGACACCGCAACCGCGCGCTGATCGGCAAGAACCGACCGACATGGCAAGGTGACGTGGCAGGGTGATGTGGCAGGGTCCGGCAACAGAGTGACGCAACCAAAGGGTGCCTCACTGCCCGACGGCCTGTCGGTCGCGCCGGACCGTGCGGCCTTTGCCTCCCGCTACGAGCGCGGCAGGCCGCAGGTCGTCTGGACCCGCCTCGTTGCCGATCTTGAGACGCCCGTCTCGGCCTATCTGAAGCTGGCCGACGGCTCGTCGATGAGCTGCCTGCTGGAATCGGTCGAAGGCGGCGCCGTCCGCGGCCGCTATTCGATGATCGCGCTGGCGCCCGACCTCATCTGGCGGGCATTCGGCGACAAGGCGGAGATCAATCGCGACCCCGCGGCCAACGCCGAGCGCTTTGTGCCCGACACGGCCCCGGCGCTCACCTCGCTGCGGGCCCTGCTGGACGATTCGCGCATCGACCTGCCCGCCGAGCTGCCACCGATGGCCGCCGGCGTGTTCGGCTATGCCGGCTACGATACCGTGCGCCTGATCGAGCACCTGCCCGGCATGAGACCCGACGCGCTCGGCGTGCCGGACGCGCTTTTCATCCGCCCCACCGTGATGGTCATCTTTGACGCCGTGCGCGACGAGATGACGGTTGTAGCGGCGGTCCATCCCAAGGCTGGCGTCACCGCGGAAGCGGCTTACGATCTTGCCGTGTCGCGCCTGGCCGGCGTCGTCGCCGCACTGGACGATCCGCTGCCGCATTCAGCGCGCATGTCGACCGACGGGTTTGTGCTGCCGGACGCCGTCTCCAACACCACGCCCGACGAATTTGCCGACATGGTGCAGCGAGCCAAGGACTACATCGCCGCCGGCGACGTCTTCCAGGTCGTGCTCTCGCAACGCTTCTCGACGCCCTTCGCGCTGCCGCCGTTCGCGCTCTATCGCGCGCTCCGCCGGACCAACCCCTCGCCGTTCCTGTTCCATCTCGATTTCGGGAGCTTTGCGCTCGTCGGCTCGTCGCCGGAAATCCTGGTGCGCGTGCGGGACGGCGACGTCACGATAAGGCCGCTGGCCGGCACGCGTCCGCGCGGGGAAACGCCCGACGCCGACAAGGCGCTCGAGCGCGAGCTGCTCGCCGACCCGAAGGAACGGGCCGAGCACCTGATGCTGCTCGATCTCGGCCGCAACGACGTCGGGCGCGTCGCGCGCATCGGCTCGGTCAAAGTGACGGACAGCTTCGCGATCGAGCGCTACAGCCACGTCATGCACATCTCCAGCCAGGTCGTCGGGCAGCTCGATGAAACGAACGATCTCATCGACGCGCTGCTTGCCGGCTTCCCGGCCGGAACGCTTTCCGGCGCTCCGAAGGTTCGGGCGATGGAAATCATCGACGAGCTGGAGAAGGAAAAGCGCGGGCCGTACGGCGGCTGCGTCGGTTATTTCTCCGCCAGCGGACAGATGGATACCTGCATCGTCCTGCGCACTGCGCTCGTCAAGGACGGCATGATCCACGTCCAGGCCGGCGCCGGCATCGTCGCCGACAGCCGGCCGGAGGCCGAGCAGATGGAGTGCGTCTTCAAGGCGCGGGCCCTCTTCAAGGCCGCCGAGGAGGCCGTCCGCTTTGCCCAACGCGCCAAGCGCGGCAACAGGTAGCACCCCGGTGCGGCAACCTTTTCGGCCTGGTGACGCTGTTTCGAGCCATCCATTGCGGATCACAGCCACGAGACGCATCGTCATCCCCGACGAACCGCCACAGCGTTGACCATGAGCCAGAACAAATCCGGGGCGGCAGACCGCACCCTCGACGAACAGACCGTCCTCGTCCTGCAGGGCGGCGGCGCGCTCGGCGCCTACCAGGCCGGCGCCTACGAGGCGCTGGCGGAAGCCGGCCACGTCCCGGACTGGATCGCGGGCATCTCCATCGGCGCCGTCAATGCGGCAATCATCGCAGGCAACCGCGAGGAAGACCGGGTCCCGCGCCTGCGCGCCTTCTGGGAGAAGGTCTCCTCGCGCATCCAGGCCTCGCCGCTGATCGACGGCACGCAGACGCGCGAGATGTTCAACTACCTGAGCGCCGCCTTTGTCTCGACCGTCGGCGTCCCCGGCTTCTTCGAGCCGCGCGTCCCGCCGGCCGGCCTTCTGCCGGCAGGCTCGCCCGGTGCGCTCAGCGTCTACGACTCCGACCCGCTCAAGGCGACGCTCGCCGAGCTTGTCGACTTCGACTACCTCAAGACCGGGCCCATCCGCCTGAGCGTCGGCGCCGTCAATATCCGCAGCGGGAATTTCGTCTACTTCGACACGGAGGAACGCGACATCGGGCCCGAGCACGTGATGGCATCGGGCGCGCTGCCGCCCGGCCTGCCGCCGGTTCTCATCGAGGGCGAAGCCTACTGGGACGGCGGCGTCGTCTCCAACACGCCGCTGCAGTACATCCTCGATTATTCGGGCGCGCGCTCCGACATGCTGATCTTCCAGGTCGACCTGTTCAGCGCACGCGGAGCGATGCCGCAGAACCTGTTCGACGTCGCCCAACGCGAGAAGGAGATCCGCTACTCGAGCCGCACGCGGCTCGGCACGGACGCGTTCAAGGAAGCGCAGACCATGCGTCGCGCGATCCGCAAGCTGATCGACAGGCTGCCCGAAGACCTCCGGCACGATCCGGAAGTCGCCGCCGTTTCGGGCTGGGCCGATGATGCCGCGGTGACGATCGTGCACCTCATTCATCGCCGCGCCGCCTATGAGACCCACGCGCAGGACTACGAGTTCTCGCGCATCTCCGTCGAGGAACACTGGGCCGCCGGCCGCAACGACGTGTTGCGGACCCTGCGCCATCGCAAATGGCGCGATCGCCAGCGCCCGCGCGGTGGCGTTCTCGTTCTGGACCTGACGAACGACTAGAACGGCGCCGGTGCAAAGGCCCAGGCGATCGACTACGCTGCCGCGATGCCGGCGCTCTCGCTTCTCCGTCATGCAAAGTCGGGCTGGGACGATCCCGGACTGTCGGATTTCGACCGGCCGCTGGCCGCGCGCGGACGCAACGCCGCGCCCCGCATCGGGCGATGGATGAGCCGATGGATGGAGGAGACCGGACCGGCAGTCGATCTCATCCTCTGCTCCTCGGCCCGGCGAACGCGCGAGACCCTCGACCTGATCGCGCCCTTCCTTCGGCCGCGCCCCTCCGTCGTCTTCGAGGACGGGCTCTACCATGCGGAAGCGCCTCTGCTGCTGCGCCGCGTGCGGGCCCTGGGCCCGGTGCGCCACGCCTTGGTGATTGGCCATAATCCGGGCCTGCACGAGCTGGCCCTGACGCTGGTCGGCAAGGCGGATGCGGCAGAGCTGCGCGCACTGGCGGCCAAGCTGCCGACCGCCGGTTTCGTGGCCCTGGAGGCGGCCGGCAGCACCTGGAACGACCTGGGGCCCCGCAGTTGCCGGCTTGCCGCGTTCATGACGCCGAAGCGCCTGCCCGACGCGTGATGCCCAGGAGCCCGGCCGCGACTTGACGCTGGCGCTGCCGGTCCCCTAAACCAGCGTTATGCTGGTCCTGATCGATAACTACGACAGCTTCACCTACAATCTCGTCCATTACCTGGGCGAGCTTGGCGCGTCGTGCCGCGTCTTCCGCAACGATCGCATCACGGTCGGCGAGGTGCTGTCGCTCAAGCCGAACGGCATCGTCCTGTCGCCCGGGCCGTGCACGCCGACCGAAGCCGGCATCTGCCTCGGCCTCATCAAGGCCGCCGGCCCGACAATCCCGATCCTCGGCGTCTGCCTCGGCCACCAGGCCATCGGACAGGCGTATCGCGGAGCGATCGTGCGTGCGCCGACGCTCATGCACGGCAAAATGTCCACGATCCGCAACACCGGCACCGGCCTCTTCAAGGGACTGCCGGCCTCCTACGACGTCACGCGCTATCACTCCCTCATCGTCGAGCGCCGCGGGCTGCCGGACAGCCTCGAGATCACGGCCGAAACCGACGATGGCGTCATCATGGGGCTGAAGCACAAGACGCACCCGGTCCACGGCGTGCAGTTCCACCCCGAAAGCATCGCCTCCGAGCACGGTCACGCCCTGCTCGCCAACTTCATGGACATGGCCGGACTGAGCCCGAAACGTCGCAACACGCCCGCACCGCGTGTTGCGGCAGCCTGAAGCGGGTCGCACGGGGCCAGTTGGAGCATCCGCAATGACCGCGCAGACGCTGAGGCAGCTCATCCAGAAGGTATCGTCGGGCGCGCCGCTGTCGACCGACGAAATCCGCACTGCGCTCGACCTGATGACCCAGGGCATCGCCACGCAGGCGCAGATGGGGGCCTTTCTGATGGCCCTGCGGGTGCGCGGGGAGACGGTCGAGGAGATCACCGGCGCGGCACAGATGCTGCGCGCGCGCATGAACCGCGTCGAGGCGCCGGCCGGCGCCGTCGACATCGTCGGCACCGGCGGCGACAGCCACGGCACCTACAATATCTCCACCTGCTCGGCGTTGGTCGCAGCCGGCGCCGGCGTCAAGATCGCCAAGCATGGCAACCGCTCGGTCTCCTCCATTTCGGGCGCGTCCGATGTGCTGGGCGCACTCGGCGTCAAGCTCGACATCCCCAAAGAGACGGTCGAGCGGGCGATCCGGGAGGCGGGCGTCGGCTTTTTGTGGGCGCCGCTGCATCACCCGGCGATGAAGCACTGGGCCGCGATCCGCGGCGAGCTCGGCATCCGCACCATCTTCAACCTGCTGGGTCCGATCTCGAACCCGGCCGGCGTCACGCGACAGGTGGTGGGCGTGTTCTCCTGGCAATGGGTGGAACCGATTGCGCACGTCCTGCGTAACCTGGGCGCGGAGCATGTCTGGGTGGTCCACGGCCACGACGGCCTCGACGAGCTGACGACGACCGGCGCCACCGATGTCGCCGAGGTCAAGGACGGCAACGTCACGGTCTTCGAGGTGACGCCCGCCGACGCGGGCCTGCCGCCGGCCAAGCTGTCGGACTTGAAAGGCGGCGATGCTCAGGCCAACGCCGCCGCGATCCGCGAGGTGTTGAACGGCAAGAAATGCCCGCTGCGGGATATTGCGGTTCTCAACGCCGCAGCGGCGCTCATCGTCGCAGGAAAGGCTGCAAATCTTCTTGATGGCGCAGCTCTTGCAGCGCATGCCATCGAGTCCGGAGCCGCTCACGGTGTCCTGGAGAAGCTTGTCGCGATAACGAACGAGCCCGCCTAGAGATTTTGTCAGGCGATCGAACGGAGGTTGCCATGTCGCAGCAGACCAGCCAGGCCGAAATCGACGCCGAGGTGGCCAGGATACGCTACTTCGTTGGGCACAATTGGGGGTGGTTCCTGGCGCTCGGCATCATGTTTGTGCTCGCCGGCACCGCCGCCATCGTCTTCCCGTTCCTGTCGACGATCGCCACCAAGATCGCTCTCGGCTGGATCTTCCTGCTTACCGGCGCCGTCAACGTGATCCACGCCTTCGGCACCAAGGAATGGCGCGGTTTCGCCCTCAATCTTCTCGTCGGGCTGCTCTTCCTCGTCGCCGGCGGCTGGCTCGCGTTCTTCCCGCTCACCGGCATCATCACGCTGACGATCCTCCTCGCCGCGGTTTTCCTCGCCGAGGGGTATCTCGAATGCCTGCTGGCTCTGCGGCTGAGGCCCGACACGGGCTGGGTCTGGATCCTGATCAGCGGCCTCATCGCCATCGCCGCGGGCGGCATGATCGCCTTCCAGCTCCCCGGCTCCGCCGTATGGGCGCTCGGCCTGATCACCGGCATCAACCTGCTGGCCTCCGGCTGGAGCTTCATCTTCCTGGCGCTGTCCAGCCGCAACGCCACCTCTCCGGCACGCACCGCCAGCGCCTGACGGCCCGTCCCGGGACGATCCGACTGCCGAATGCGGACGGCTGATCGCTTCCGCAGAAAAGCATCTGTGCCCTGAAGGAAAAGGCAGGCCTCAAAGGCGCCGCACGAGTTGCGGAGACACGCCATCGCCTGAGCCCAGTATTCTCAGGCTCCTGCGCCTGTGTGTGAAGACCATTTCGCAGCATCGGCCGGGATCTCGAAGGCTCGTCCAGGCCATTCCGCTTCGTTCTATCGGCAGGGATACCCCCGTCCGGCGCGGATCGTGCTTCGCGGCGACCTCTGCACCAGGAGGATCCATGCGTAACCTGCGAACCGCCACCGCCCTCGCCGCCATGCTCGGGCTCGCCCTGTTTGCCACATGCGGCCCGGCTGCCGCGGCCAGATCGGACGGCGCGCGCGCAGAGCGCCACGCAGCCGGCCACCACCATCAGCGCCGCGCCGCCAAGCATCGCCACAAGACCTACGGCAGCAGGCGGAGCAGCCGCCGCACGGCATCGCGCCACCACTCGCGCACGGTGCGGTCCGCCGGCGCCGGCACGTCGCGCTCGTGCCTGACGAGCCAGGCTCGCGCGCTGCTCGGACGCATCGAGGGCAGGTTCGGACGCGTCCAGATCGTCTCGACCTGCCGCCCCGGCGCTCGGATCGCCGGAAGCGGCCGCCCGTCCAAGCATGCGTCAGGTCAGGCCATCGACTTCAATGCCCCTTCGGGACGCAAGGGCGAGGTCGTCCGCTGGCTCATCGCCAACCACCGCTCGGGCGGGACAATGACCTATCGCGGCATGTCGCATATCCACGTCGACGTGGGCTATCACTTCGTTTCGCTCAACTCCCGGTCCGGCGGCTGACGGATATCCCGGCGGAACAGCCGGCGTGCAAACCGTGTTGAAAGGGAGGGTGCCGTTCGCTCTAGGCACTCACCTTCAACTGGCGGTAGTGTGCGGCCATGTCCGACGTTCTCACAAAGATCATTGACTACAAGCGCGAGGAGGTTGCCGCGGCCAAGTCCCGGCAGCCTCTCGCCGACGTGGAAGCGCAGGCCCGCGCCGCCCCGCCCGTGCGGCCGTTCGCGGGCGCGCTCGAAGCAGCCATTGCCAAGAATGGCCGGGCGCTGGTGGCGGAGATCAAGAAGGCGTCGCCCTCCAAGGGGCTGATCCGGTCCGATTTCGATCCGCCTTCGCTCGCGCGCGCCTATGCGGCCGGCGGCGCGACATGCCTGTCCGTGCTGACCGACAAGCCGTCGTTCCAGGGCGCGCCGGAGTTCCTGGCTGCGGCGCGCGAGGCCGTGCAGCTCCCCGTGCTGCGCAAGGATTTCATGGTCGATACCTATCAGGTCGCGCAATCGCGTGCGCTCGGCGCGGATTGCATCCTGATCATCATGGCAGCCGTCGACGACACGCTGGCCGGCGAGCTTGCCACCTACGCCAGGGCCTGGGGCATGGACGCCATCGCCGAGGTGCACGACAAGGAGGAACTCGACCGGGCGGTACAGCTGCAGTGCAAGCTGATCGGCATCAACAACCGCGACCTGAAGACGTTCGATACGACGCTCGAGACCACGGAACGGCTGGCCCCGCGGGTGCCGCACAACCGGATCGTCATCGGCGAGAGCGGCATCGCGGCCCCCGCCGACCTCGACCGGCTGGCGAAGGTGGGCGTGCGGGCCTATCTCGTCGGCGAAAGCCTGATGCGGCAGGACGATGTCGCCGCCGCCACGCGCAGCCTTCTGGAGCCCGCCCGATGAGCCGCCGGCTGTCGCACCTCAACACCAAGGGCGAGGCGCGCATGGTCGACGTCTCGGCCAAGGACGCGACCGCGCGTACGGCCCGCGCGGAAGGCTTCATCGCCATGCGCGCGGATACGCTGGCCCTGATCGAGACCGGCGAGGCCGCCAAGGGCGATGTGCTCGCCACCGCCAGGATCGCCGGCATCCTCGCCGCCAAGCGCACGCACGAGCTGATCCCCCTGTGCCACCCGCTGGCCATCAGCAAGGCGACGGTCGACTTCTCGCCCAGCAAGGAGCCGTCCGGCGTGCGGGTCGTCGCGGAGGTGAAGGTCACAGGCCAGACCGGCGTCGAGATGGAGGCTCTGACGGCCGTCTCGGTCGCCTGCCTGACGATCTACGACATGCTCAAGGCGGCCGACAAAGGCATGCGGATCGAGGGCATCAGGCTCATCGAGAAGACCGGCGGCCGCTCGGGCACCTACCGCAGCGAACCTGCCGCGGGGGGCTGACCCCGTGGCCCTTCTCCCGGTCGCCGACGCGCTTCGGCATATCCTCGCCGGTGTCGAACCCCTGCCCGCCGAGACCATCCCCCTCGACCGGGCGGCAGGCCGCGTGCTGGCCGCGCCACTCAGCGCCCGGCTGACCCAGCCCCCCTTCGATGCCTCGGCCATGGACGGCTACGCGGTGCGCGGCGCGGATCTGACGGCCGAGCCGAGAAGCCTCGCCGTCATCGGTGAAGCGGCCGCCGGGCACCCGTTCAGCGGCAGCGTCGGCGCGGGTGAAGCGCTCCGCATCTTCACCGGCGCGCCGGTCCCGGACGGCGCCGATGCGATCGTCATCCAGGAGGACGCGCGGCGCGAAGGTAACGCCATCATCGTCACCGCGGCCGATGCAGACGCGGGCCACATCCGGCGGCGCGGCTGCGATTTCGCCGCCGGAGACACGCTGCTGGCAGCCGGACGGCGCCTCAACGCGCGCGACATCACGCTCGCTGCCGCGATGGGGCATGGGACGCTCTCCGTGCGCCGCCGGCCCGTCGTGGCTGTGCTCTCCACCGGCGATGAGCTTGTGCCGCCCGGGACGACACCGGCGCCGGGGCAGATCGTGGCCTCGAACCATCTCGGCATCGCGGCGCTCGCAA
>JBFWWW010000123.1:0-11891 GCA_050245975.1 Hyphomicrobiaceae bacterium | reverse complement strand
CCCCTCGCGGTGCGCCGCCGCTTCTGGGAGCGGTTTGCCGATCTTGCACTCGGCGCGCCGGACCGCATGCCGCAGGACGACGACCGCGCCGCGCTGCTCGCCGCTTCGGCCGGTTGCGATGCGCATGGTGCACCGGCGGGCCATGTGACGCTGGTGGGCGCCGGGCCCGGCGACCCCGAGCTCCTGACGCTGAAAGCCGTGCGGGCGCTGCGCACCGCCGACGTCATCCTGTTCGACGACCTCGTCGCGCCGGCGATCCTGGATTTCGCGCGCCGCGAGGCGAGACGGATGCTGGTGGGGAAAAGCGGCCGCCGGCCGTCATGCAGGCAGGACGAGATCAACGCGCTGATGATCGCACTCGCCAAGGCCGGCCGGCGCGTGGTGCGGCTCAAATCCGGCGATCCCATGATCTTCGGGCGCGCCGGCGAGGAGATCGCGGCGCTGGAGGCGGCGGGACTGGCCGTCGACGTCGTCCCGGGCGTCACGGCAGCACAGGGTGCCGCCGCCAGCCTCAGGCAGTCGCTGACCAGCCGCGACGGCGCGCGGCGCGTGCAGTTCGTCACGGGCCATGCCCGCACCGGACGGGTGCCCGATGACCTCGACCTCGCCGCCCTGCTCGATCCGCGCGCGACGACGGCGATCTACATGCCGCTCGGCACGCTGGAGGACCTGGTGAGCCGCCTGCGCGCGGCGGGACTGGACGGCGGCCGGCCGGTCTCGGCCGTCTTCAACGCCACCCGTCCCGACGAACGCGCCGTGCACGCAACGCTCGACGGCATCTGCGGTGCGCTGGCGGCGCTGCCGGTGCGCGGGCCGTGCCTCGTGCTGGTGAGAGCCGCATCGGCCGCTGCCGGGGAAAGCGGCAGAGCTGCGGAAATCTGCGCAGACGTTGCGCAACGCGGCGCCGGCGGGTGACGGCGAGCGCCGGATCACAGGCCTGATATTCCGCGATAAATGCGACTTCGCCGGGCTGGCACGGTTCTTGTTATGCCAGGCGGAGGCACAGCGCGCAGGCGCCTGTGCATCGACTCTGGATCCAACGACGGGTCCCAACGGCAGCGCTGCCACCGAACTGCCCCCGCTTGCGAGCGGGCCGGTTCCGGTGCGGCGCTTTTTCGTTTCGGGCGGATGGATATGCGGGGGCTCGGGTCTTGAACGGCGACATGCGAGGAGGAGCTGGCGGCCTCGACCTCAGGTGCCCGGCACCGGCCGACGCCGCGCACCTGCCGCAGTCCGTCGCGGCGGTGGTGGACGAGCCCGCAACGGTCGTGGTGATCGGCTGCGGGCCCTCGGGCCTGCGCATCGCGCAGGAGCTGTCGCGGCGCGGGATCGCGGCGACGGTGTTCAACGCCGAGCGCTGGGCGCCCTACAACCGCGTCAAGCTCACGCCGTTGCTGAGCGGCGACGTCCAGCTCGGGCAGGTGCTGCAGCCGCTGACGTTCCCGGGGCCCGGGCGTGTCGACGTCTACTCCGACCACAGCATCGTCGACGTCGATCGCGCGGAGAGGATCGTGGTCGGCAAGTTCGGGCGCGCGTGGCGCTACAGCAAGCTCGTCTTCTGCACCGGCTCGCGCGCGCACGTGCCGCCGATCCCGGGCAGGGACCTGTCCGGCGTCTTCACGTTCCGCAACTTCGACGACGTGGAAAAGCTCGTCGCGCGCTCGTTCCGCTCCCGCCGCACGGTCGTCATCGGCGGCGGGCTGCTCGGCCTCGAGGCCGCGCGCGGCATGAGCGAGCGCGGGGCGGAAACCTGGGTCGTCGAGCATGAGCGGCATCTGCTCGCGCGCCAGCTCGATGCCCGCGCCGGCGCGCTGCTCGCCCGCGATATCGAGGCGCTGGGCATCACGGTGCGCGCCGGCCGCTCGGTCGCCCGCATCGAGGGGCAGGACCGCGTCGAGGGCGTGACGCTGTCGGGCGGCGAGACGATCGCGTGCGACACCGTCATCCTGTGCACCGGCGTGCGCGCCAACATGGAGCTTGCGCGCGATATCGGTCTGCCCGTGGGGCGCGGCATCAAGGTCTCCGCGACGCTGCAGACGGCCGATCCGGACATCTATGCGGTCGGCGAGTGCGCCGAATACGACGGCTTCGTCTGCGGGCTTGTCGGTCCGAGCTTCGAGCAGGCAGCGGCCGCGGCCGCGCATATCGCCGGCGAAGCCGTCGCCTATGCGGGGTCCGTGCCGACGACGAAGCTCAAGGTGGTGGGCACGGACGTGCTCAGCATCGGCGACGTGGAGCAGGCGGAGCAGAGCACCGAGCTCGTCGGCGCGTGCTTCGAGCGCGACGGCGGCAAGGTCTACCGCAAGATCGTGACGCGGCGCGGCCGCCTCGCGGGCGCGGTGGCGATCGGCGACTGGGCCGCCGTCAACCGGCTGCAGGAAGCGGTGCGCGCACACCGGCGGCTGTGGCCGTGGCAGCGGCTGCGATTCCTGTGGACCGGCGAGCTCTGGCCGGAGGGCGAGCCGGCGTCCGTGCGCGACTGGCCCGGCGCCGCGACGGTGTGCAACTGCACGGGCGTCACCCGCGGCCAGATCGGCGACGCCATCGCGCTCGGGTGCTGCACGATCGCCGACGTCAAGCGCGACACCGGCGCCTCGACCGTCTGCGGCTCCTGCGGCCCGCTCATCGGCGAGCTTCTGGGCGCGCCGCCCGCGCGCGAGCCGGTGCGCCTTTTCAAGCCGATCGCGGCGGTCTCCTCGCTGGGCGCGCTCCTGGCGCTCCTGACATTGCTCCTCCCGGTCTGGCCGACGGCACGCAACATCGGCATGCGCGGGCTCGTCGACCTGCTCTGGATCGACGGCACGTGGAAGCAGGCGAGCGGCTACAGCCTGCTTGCGCTGTGCGGGATCGCGGGACTGCTGTCGCTGAGGAAGCGCGCGGGACTGCGGCTCGGCGACTTCGCCGGCTGGCGCATCGTGCACGTCGCGGTCGGGGCGGCGACGCTGCTGGCGCTGTTCGCGCACACCGGCTTCCGCCTCGGCAGCAACCTCAACAGATGGCTGGCGCTGAGCCTCCTGGCTGCCGCGTTCGCCGGCGCCGCGGCCGGCATCGCCACCGCGCTCGAGCACCGGCTGGCGGCCTCGCCCCGCCAGGCGGCACGCACGCGCGCGCTCGCCTTTTCGCTGCACGTCCTCGCGCTGTGGCCGCTCCCGCTGCTGCTCACCGCGCATGTGCTCTCCGTCTACTTCTACTGAGGCATGCGGATGGGCGGCACATCGACACTCTGGTTCGTCTGGACGCTGGCAACGGCGGCCGGCGCGACCATGCTGCTCGCCGGCATGCTCTACGGCGGCGGCCTCAGGGCGCGCCTGCTGATCGGCGCGACGACGCATGGCCATCACCAGATCGAGCTGGCCTGCGATGCCTGCCACACCAGGCCGTTCGGCGGCGGCCCGGTGCTGCAGGAGGCGTGCGTCGGCTGCCATGCGCAGGAGCTGAAGGAGGCGAAGGATTCGCATCCGGCGAAGAAATTCGCCGACCCGCGCAACGCCGACCGCCTCGAAAAACTCGACGCGACGCAGTGCGTGACCTGCCACCGCGAGCACAAGCCGGACATCACCAACGCGATGGGCGTGACGCTGCCCACCGACTACTGCGCGCTCTGCCATCAGGACATCGGCAAGGAGCGGCCGAGCCACGCCGGGCTCGCGTTCGACACCTGCGCCAGCGCCGGCTGCCACAACTACCACGACAACCGCGCGCTCTACGCCGACTTCCTCGTCAAGCACGGACGGGAGCCGGACCTGAACGACAAGGCGGTCGTGAAGCTGCGGCTGTTCGTCAACGCGCCCGCCGATCCGCGTCCGCCGCTCGCGCGCGCGGCGGCCGATGCCCCCGCCGACAAGGTCGCCGATACGGCAGCCGTCGAGGACTGGCTGGCGAGCGCGCACGCCAGGGCGGGCGTCAACTGCTCGGGCTGTCATGGTCCGCTGCAGCAGGCGCAAAAGTCGGCGCCCGCCGGCGCCTGGAGTGCCAGACCCGACCACACCGTCTGCGCGACCTGCCATGCGCAGGAGGCCAGGACCTTCACGCAGGGCATGCACGGCATGCGCCTGGCGAACGGACTGATGAGCAGCCGCTCCGGCCTCCGGGGCTTGTTCAAGGATCGGCCGCTGACGCCGATGCGCCCGGAGCTGGCGCAATTGCCGATGGCGGCGGCCGCGCATGGCCGCGACGTGGTGTGCACCACCTGCCATGCCGCGCACCGCTTCGAGACGGCGGCCGCGACCCAGGTCGAGACATGCCTCGGCTGTCACGCCGACGAGCACTCGAAGGCCTACGTCGGCTCGCCGCATCACAAGCTGTGGCTCGCCGAGCAGGCGGGCGCGGCTGAGAAGGGCACGGGCGTGAGCTGCGCCACCTGCCACCTGCCGCGCCTCACGGTCGAGGACGACAGCGGGATGGACCGCATGATCGTCAACCACAACCAGAACGCCAACCTGCGGCCGAACGAGAAGATGGTGCGGTCCGTCTGCGCAAGCTGCCACGGCCTGCCGTTCACGCTCGACGCGCTCGCCGACCCGGACCTGGTGCGGCGGAATTTCGCCGGCCGCCCCGCCAGGCACATCCCGAGCATCGACTGGGCGCTCGAGGACCAGCGCACTCCCCACTAGGCACGTTCACACGAAGGAGACCTGCCATGCCGTCAGTTCAAACGCTCAAGCCCTGGATGCTGGCGCTCGCCAGCGGCGCGATGGTGCTGCTGCTGGGAGGCGCCAAGGCGCTCGAACCCAGGGACGTCGCCGACATGCTGCACTCGGTCATGTCGTCGGACCGCGCCGTCTACACGAAGCTGGTCGTCAACCGGCTCACGCTGAAGGACAAGGTCATCACCGCCGACGAGCACTTCGAGGACAACAAGGCGCTGCCGCTGCCGGCGCAGATGTTCCGCTTCGGCGCCGAGATGGCGGCCGAGCAGAACAAGAACTTCTCCTACTCGCTGCTCTCGCTGTGGCCCATCAACAAGCAGAACGCGCCGCGCACGGACGCGGAGAAGAAGGGGCTGGAGTTCGTCGCCGCCAACGCGGGGCAGAACTTCTACACCGAGGAAACGCTCGGCAAGCAGAAGTACTTCACGGCCATCTACGCCGATACCGCCGTCGCTCCCGCCTGCGTCAGCTGCCACAACGCGCACAAGGACAGCCCGCGCAAGGACTTCAAGCTCAAGGACGTGCTCGGCGGGGTCGTGATCCGCATCCCCGTCGGCGACTAGCGATGCATCGGCCGTTTCACCCATAGATTCTTCAGCGCTGGAGACGAACATGACCCCGGAACAGATCAAGCTCGTGCAGGACAGCTTCAAAAGCGTCGAACC
The DNA here is from genome assembly GCA_050245975.1 of Hyphomicrobiaceae bacterium. Taxonomy (GTDB): domain Bacteria; phylum Pseudomonadota; class Alphaproteobacteria; order Rhizobiales; family Hyphomicrobiaceae; genus JBFWWW01. The sequence goes on along the minus strand of JBFWWW010000123.1, from coordinate 6,577 downwards.
CATCGCCATGCAGGCGGCCGACCTCTTCTACGGCCGGCTGTTCGAGATCGCGCCCGAGGTGCGCCCGCTCTTCCCGAGCGACCTCACGGCGCAGAAGGGCAAGCTGATGTCGATGATCTCCACCGCCGTCACCAACCTGCATCAGGTCGAGAAGATCGTTCCCGCGGTGCAGGACCTGGGCCGGCGCCACGTCGCCTACGGCGTCACCTCGGCGCACTACAAGCCGGTGGGCGAGGCGCTGATCTGGACGCTGGACAAGGGGCTCGGGCCGGCGTTCACGCAGCAGATCAAGGACGCGTGGGTCGCGGCCTACACGACGCTGGCGACCGTCATGACGGAGGCGGCGGCGAGCGTCGCGCCTCCGCCGGCGATGAAGAAGGGCTTCTTCGCCCGCCTGTTCGGCTAGGCGGGCGGTTGTAGGGCCCGGCCGTCGCGCCGGGCGTCCTTTTCCCCGGCAGGACGCCGATCCTGCAGCTCCCGCACCGGCCGGCGCCAGCATGCGCCGGCCGATTGCATGTGCCGCCCGGATGCCGCTCCGATGCGCCCGGCGGGAGCGCTTGCGGGTTGGGAGGGGCGCGGCTATAAGGCGGTCTCGCCTGCGGGCTTTTCCCGGCAGCGATGACAGTACGGTCGGGCGGAGCGTAGCGCAGCCTGGTAGCGCACTTGCTTCGGGAGCAAGGGGTCGGGAGTTCGAATCTCCCCGCTCCGACCAACTCATTCACGGCTTGCGATTGCGGCAGGAGTTCCACGCCCAGTCGTGCCGCCGCGCCCCCTGAAAGGCTGCCGATGGCACAGCAGGACCTGCCGCTCCGAGCCGAAATGAATTTCGTCTACGGCGAACCGCGCCAACTCTATCCCGGCGTGCGGCGCATCGTGGCGAACAACCCGAGCCCCTTCACCTACAAGGGCACCAACACCTATATCGTCGGCGACGGCGACAGCCTGATGCTGATCGATCCCGGCCCGGCCGACCCGGCGCACCTGTCGGCGATCCTGGCCGCCATCGGCCCGCGCAAGCTCTCCCACATCGTCATCACGCATACGCACCGCGACCACACGGACGGGCTTGCCGGCCTTCTCGCCGCCACCGCCGGCGCCAGCACGGTCGGCTTCGGCCGCCGCGCGGCGGTGACGGGCGCGCCGGTGCGCAGCGCCTCGGGCAGCGAATATTTCGACGCCGATTTCGTGCCCGACATCCCCTTGACCGACGGCCAGCGGATCGAGGGCGACGGCTTCGCCCTGACGGCGCTGCATACCCCCGGCCACGCGCCGGATCACCTGTGCCTCGCGCTCGAAGGCACCGGCATCCTGTTCTCCGGCGATCACGTGATGGGCTGGAACACCAGCGTCGTCGCGCCGCCCGAGGGGCGCATGGGCGACTACATCCGCTCGCTGGAGAAGTTGCTGGAGCGGGCCGACGACACGGTCTACCTGCCGGGTCACGGCGGGCAGATCGAGCAGCCGCTGCGCGTCACCAAGGCCTTCCTCGTGCACCGGCGCATGCGCGAGCAGGCGATCCTCGACTGCATCCGCGACGGCAAGGCGACCGTCAACGACATCGTGCCCGTGATCTACAAGGGGCTCGACCCGCGCCTCGTCAACGCTGCTTCTCTCTCGGTGCTCGCCCACGTTGAGCATCTGGTTGAGCGCGGTCTTGTTGCTTGCGCCGCGCACCCACCAACGCGGGATGGCGTGCTGTCGGCCGTTTGAGGATCGGGCCGCCGGACTGCTGGCGCGCCACCGCGCGGCGCCGCTCGAGCGGGCTCATGGGCACCGTCGTCTCGATCCGCGTCTGCAGCTCGCGGTAGAACTTGCGGATGCGCTGCGCGTTCTGCCCCAGGTCGTGCTTGCCCACGCGCGAGGCCGAGCGCATGTCGACGCGCGCGCGCTGTGCGTCGCCCGCCACGCGCAGGATGACGTCGTCGGTGAAGCCGAGGATGAGCGTGCGGTCGGAGGCCTCGATGATGCCGGCCTTGGGCGGGTTGCTGGCGGGCGGCTCCTCCGCCGCCACCTTCCACTTCAGGCGCTGCACCGTCTCGGCGACGAGCTCGAAGGTTTCCTCAACCGAGCGCTCGACGACGAACGGCGCGACATCGGGATAGGCGGCCCGCTGCCTGGCGGCAAACTTTTCGCCGGGATAGAGGACCGAGGACGGCGTGCCGCCGCGCGCCTTGGCGAGCGCGACGAACGTCGGCGGCTGGGCCATATCGGTCGAGATGTCGTTGATGGCCGGCAGGTACAGCACCGCCGGCAGGTAGGCGAGCGGCACCGAGAACATGGCCAGCGACAGCGCGATGCCGCCGCAGGCGCTCCACGCGCCGGAGCGTCCGCCGCTCCAGATCTGCATGACGGCGATGGCGCCGACAAGGGCGGCCACCGCGGCAAAGGCGAAGCCGACGCGGAACAGGTTGATCGTCGTCGGCGTCGGGAACTGCATCAGCCGGTGCAGGCCGGCCGCCACCAGCACCAGTGCGGCGGCGAATGCGCCGAGGCGGATCGACCAGTGCGCCAGGGGCGCGGGTGTGAGCTGGGACTGGACGGTCATGCGGTCCGGAGGTTGCAGCGGTCCCGCCGGAGCGGGCCTGCCAGCGTCGTGCCATATGACGCTCGCTTTGTCACCCGATCGGCGGCAAAGTACGGCCTACGCCCCGAATGCGACCAAACTCCGGTGATGGCCATGCGTCCCCTGTCCAATTTCAGCGCGCGCGACGTCGAGACCCTGCTGCATCCCGCCACGAACCTCTACACGCACCGGGTCGGCGGCCCGCTCGTCATCGAGCGCGCCGAGGGCGTCTATGTGTACGACTCGGCCGGCAAGCGCTACATCGAAGGCCTCGCCGGCCTGTGGTGCACGGGCCTCGGCTACGGCAATGCGGAGCTCGTCGAGGTCGCGCGCGAGCAGATGTCGAAGCTCTCCTTCACGCATCTGTTCGGCGGCCGCAGCCACGAGCCGGCCATCGCGCTGGCCGAGAAGATCAAGGAGCTGTCGCCCGCGCCCACCTCCAAGGTGTTCTTCACGAGCTCCGGCAGCGAGGCCAACGACACGCAGATCAAGCTCGCCTGGTACACCAACAATGCGCTGGGGCGGCCGCGCAAGAAGAAGATCATCTCGCGCCAGGGCGCCTATCACGGCACCACCATCGCCACCGCGAGCCTGACGGGCCTGCCGGCGTTCCACGCCGATTTCGACCTGCCGATGGCGCGCGTGCTGCATGCCGACAAGCCGCATTTCGCCAAGGGCGCCGAGCCCGGCGAGACCGAGGACGACTATGTGCGCCGCCTCGCCCGCAACCTCGAGGACCTGATCCTGCGCGAGGACCCCGACACCGTCGCCGCCTTCATCGCCGAGCCCGTGATGGGCGCGGGCGGCGTGCTGGTGCCGCCGAAGGGCTACTTCGAGGCGGTGCAGGCGGTGCTCGCCCGCTACGACATCGCCTTCATCGCCGACGAGGTGATCTGCGGCTTCGGGCGTACCGGCAACTACTGGGGCTCGCAGACCTTCGGCATCAAGCCGTCGTCCGTCACGATGGCGAAGGCCATCACGTCGGCCTACATGCCGCTCGGCGCCGTCACCGTCTCCGAGCCGGTCTACGAGGCGCTGGTGGAGGAAAGCAAGAAGCTCGGCGTGTTCGCGCACGGCTTCACCTATTCGGGCCATCCGGTCGCCTGCGCCGTCGCGGTGAAGACGCTGGAGATCTACGAGCGCATCCGCATCGTCGAGCACGTGCAGCAGGTGGCGCCCGTGTTCCAGCTGCGCCTCAAGGCGCTGGACGGTCATCCGCTGGTGGGCGAGACGCGCGGCGTGGGGCTCATCGGCGCGGTGGAGCTCTTCAAGGATCCGAAGGCGCGCGTCTCGTTCGATGCCAAGGCGGGCGTCGGTGCGCGCGCGGTGCGTTTCGCGGAGGAGGAGGGGCTGATCTGCCGCGCCATCGCCGGCGACAGCATCGCCGTATGCCCGCCGCTGGTGATCCAGGGCGCGGAGGTCAACGCGCTGTTCGACAGCCTCGGCCGCGCCCTCGACAGGACGCACGCCTGGGCGCGCGCCGAAGGGCTGCTGGGCTAGCGCCTTCCGGCCCGGACCGCATCTCGCCCCTGTCATCCCGGAGGCCGCGCAGCGGCCATCCGGGACCCAGCGTCACAGGCGAGCGCGTGCTATTTGGCCGTGGGTCCCCGCTCTCCGCTTCGCTTCGGCGGGGATGACAGGAGGGGGATGCTCCGGCGGGGATGACAGGAGGGGGGACGCGACGGCGGGGCAAAACCGAAAAGGCTCTCGATCGGTGGCCGGCTCAGACGTGCTGGCCGCCGTTGATGTGCAGCTCCGCGCCGCTGATGTAGCTCGACTGCTCGGTGCACAGGAAATAGATCGCCTTGGCCACTTCCTCCGGCTCGCCGAGGCGGCGCAGGGGGATGTTCTCCTGCACGATCCTGTCCGTCCCCGGCGACAGGATGGCGGTATCGATCTCGCCCGGCGAGATGGCATTGACGCGGATGCCCTTGGGTCCGAAGTCGGACGCCATCTCGCGCGTCAGCCCCTGCAAGGCGGCCTTCGACGTCGCATAGGCCGCGCCCGCGAACGGATGCACGCGGCCGCCGGCAATGGACGTCACGTTGACGACCGCGCCCTTCGCGCTCTCCAGCTCGTGCAGCAGGCCGCGCGCCAGCAAGAGCGGCGCGAACAGGTTCACCTGGAACACCGCCTTCCACGCATCGAGCGGGGTCTCGATGGTGCCGAGTCGCCCGCCCGCCTCGTCCTTGGGGCTGATGCCGGCGTTGTTGACGAGCGCGTTGAGGCGCGAACCCTGGTCCCGCAGCCGCTCGCGCATCAGGTCGATGGCGCGCAGCGTGTCGGCCGGGTCGCCGAGGTCGACCTGGATGTGGTCCTCGGGCCCCATCTCCCACGGGCAGTTCTCGGGAAACGGGTGGCGCGAGCAGGTGATGACGCGCCAGCCCGCCGACGAGAAGCGCTTCACCGTCGCGTGCCCGATGCCGCGCGAGGCGCCGGTGAGGATCAGGGTCTTGCGCTCTGCGTTATCGATGGTGGTCATGCACAATCTTTCGCGACTTTGCGGAGAGCGGCGGCCTAGGGATAGAGGCGCTCGCGCGTCCAGGGCTCGCCGGCGCCGGACCGGCGGAAGGCGACGCGGTCATGCAGCCGGAACGGCCGGTCGTGCCAGAACTCCATCTCCAGCGGCGTGATGCGGAACCCCGACCAGTGCGGCGGTCGCGGGATCTCGCCGATGGGATACCGTGCGGTGTAGCCGGCCACCGCCTTCTCGAGCGCGAAGCGGCTTTCCAGCGGCCGCGACTGCTGGGAGGCCCACGCGCCGAGCCGGCTGCCGCGCGGGCGCGATGCGAAATAGGCGTCGGCCTCCGCGTCGCCGACACGGCTCACCGTGCCGCGGACGCGCACCTGACGCCGCAGGCTTTTCCAATGGAAGCACAGCGCCGCCTTGCCCTGCCCGAGCAGCTCGCGGCCCTTCGCGCTTTCGAAGTTCGTATAGAAGACGAAGCCGCGGTCGGCGCCCCCCGCCTCGTCGAGCCCCTTGAGCAGGACGATGCGGACGTTGGGCAGCCCCGAACCGTCGACGGTCGCCAGCGCCATCGCGTTGGGGTCGTTGAGCTCGTGCTGCCTGGCGTCCTCGAACCAGGACTGGAACAGCGCGAACGGATCGTCCGCGCCGACGAAGTCGTCCGCCTGCGGTCCTGTGTAGTACGTGCGCTTCTCGTCGGTCATCGGATCGCGGGGGCTCCGTGGTTTTCTGTTCATACCAATTTAACGCCGCCGGCTCACAGTGTTAACCGGCAGTTTCGCTTGGCTGCCCTGTTCGTTCTGTCGTGGCCTGTTCGTTCTGTCGTGGTTTGCGTCGGAGTTGTGTGTTGCGACCCTTGCGTCTTTCGTGCGTGGCGCTGCTGGCGCTCGGCATGCCCTGCGCCGTCCTGCCGGCAACCGCCGGCGAGGCCCCCCGTGCGGCGCCCAGCCCTGCAAGCCCTGCAAGCCCCGCCGCCTTCGACGAGACCGACGAGCTGGCCGCACTGGAGGCCGTGCGCTACGCGCTGTCGGAAGTGGGCGACGGCGCAACCTACGTCTGGCATCGCGAGGGCGGACAGCTGAGCGGGCTGTTCCGGCCCACCCAGTCCTTCTTCGACGCCGACGGCCGCGTCTGCCGCCATCTCATCATGACGCTGGCCGGCGCCGGCCGCTCGCGCACGGTCGAGGGCATCGCCTGCCGCCTTCCCAGCGGCCAATGGCAGCTCGACGGCTGAGGCTGCGGTCCCGGCTCGCCTCGGCGGACGAAACCTGCTAGGTCCCCTCGCAGAACGGGCGGCCCAGGGGGGACATCTCGTGACATCGTGGCTGTGGGTGATCTTCACGGTCATCGCCGCCGGCGGGCAGACGCTGCGCAACGCGATGCAGCGCGAGCTGACCGCCATCGTCGGCACCGTCGGCGCAACGCACGTGCGGTTCCTGTTCGGGCTGCCGTTCGGCATCCTCTTCCTGCTCGTGGTGCTGGCCGCGACGGGCGAGCCTCTCCCGACGCTCGGCGGCACGATGCTGGCGTGGACCGTGGTCGGCGCG
>JBFWWW010000122.1:0-12095 GCA_050245975.1 Hyphomicrobiaceae bacterium | reverse complement strand
GCGCTTGTGAGCTGGGTCCCGGATATTTCGCTTCGCGAAATTCCGGGATGACAGAAGGGGGCGCGGCCTCCGAGATGACAAGAGGGGAGCGCAGCTGACAGCGTGCTCACACCCTCATCCTGTCATTCCCCGCCGGAGCGCGCCCCCATCCTTGTCATCCCCGCCGAAGCGAAGCGGAGAGCGGGGACCCAGGGACCAGAGGCACGCGCTGCGCTTGTGAGCTGGGTCCCGGATATTTCGCTTCGCGAAATTCCGGGAAGGGGGCGCGGCCTGCGAGATGACAAGAGGGGAGCGCGAAATTCCGGGATGACAAAAAGGGGGCGGCGGGTGCGGGGTCAGGGTGCGGGGCCGGCGAACAGCAACAGGTTGCCGTCGGGATCGCGGATGATGAAATCGCGCGCGCCCCACGGCTGCGTCCGCGGCGTGCGGAAGAAGGGCGCGCCGGACTTCGTGAACTCGCGCGCCAGCGCTTCGAGATCGGCGGCGGTGGCGACGGTCAGGCTGGCGGCCAGCAATTCCTCCGCGTCGCGGACGGCGGGGTCCATGACGGGCCGGGCGAGGCAGCGCAGGTTGATGCGCGCCGCATCGCGCGCGACCTGCGCATAGAACGGCGGCGTGCCGTAGGTGAAGACCACCGCGAAGCCGAGCGCGTCCTTGAAGAAGGCGCAGGACGCGGCGATGTCGGCGACGAACAGCTGCGGCTCGGCACCCGTGATCGTCGTGCGGCTGATCCGACCTGCCATGACCTGCTCCTATTGCCGTCCCGCAGCCGCCGGCCGTGACTTCTGCGGCCGCCGCGCCACCGCGACGACCTCGACGTGCGCCGACCACAGGAACTGGTCCACCGGCGTCACGCTCTCGATGTGGTAGCCGCCATCCGCCAATGCCCGCAAGTCGCGCGCGAGCGTACCCGGGTTGCAGGAAACGGCGATCACGACGGGGATCTGCGTGCGCGCCAGCCGTTCGGCCTGCATTTTCGCGCCCGCGCGCGGGGGATCGAAGACGGCGGCATCGAACCCGTCGAGCTCGCGCGGCGACAGCGGCTCGCGGAACAGGTCGCGCATCCGCGTCTCGATGGCCTTGAGGCCGCGCGCATGGCGCGCCGCCGCCGCCAGCGCGGCGATGGCGGGCGCGTCGCTGTCGACGGCGAGGACGCGCGCGGTGCGGGCGAGCGGAAACGTCAGCGTGCCGGCGCCGGCAAAGAGGTCGGCCACGCGCCGCGCCTTGCCTGCGGCCGCCGTCACGAGGCGGGCGATCGCCGCTTCCGAGGCCTGTGCCGCCTGCACGAAGCCGCCCGGCGGCGGCGTCACGGCGACGCCGGAGACGTCGAGCACCGGCCGCCCCGTCTCGACCATCGGCTGGCCGTTGAGCGTCACGCGCGAGATGCCGGCGGCGGCCGCCGCCTTGGCAAGGCGCATCGCCGCCGCCGGCCCGGCCGCGACCCGGTCCGCCGCGATGGCGACGTCGAGGCCGGCATCGGTCGCCAGCACGGAGAGGCGGGCTTCGTCCGTGCCGCCGAGCGCGGCGGCGACGGCGGACAGCGCGGGCAGCCGCGTCGCGATGGCGGGCACCAGCAGCGGACATTCGGTTATCGCGACCAGCGCATCGCTGCGGCGCTGGTGATAGCCGAGGATCGCGCCGTCCGGCGTGCGGCTGGCGGTCAGTACCGCGCGCCGGCGCGTGCCGGGGCCGAGCGCGACGAGCGGCGCGACCTCGGCGGCGATGCCGTGCTGGCGCAGGGCCTCGACGACGATGCCGCGCTTCCAGCCGGCATAGAGGGCGGGCGCCATGTGCTGGGCGACGCAGCCGCCGCAGGTGCCGAAGTGGCGGCAGGGCGCGGGCTGCCGGTCGGGCGAGGGCGCGCCGTCGATGTGCGCGTCGCCGCCGGGGTCGATGCGGAAGCGCTCGCCGGGCAGCGCAAACGGCACGAAGACCGGCCCCGCGGCGGTGTCGGCGATGCCGTCGCCCTGCGCGCCGAGCCGGTCGATGGCGAGCGTGCGCGCCTCAGTCATCGCGCACCGCCGCGATGAGGAATTCGGCATTGCCCGAGCCGCCGGTCACGGGCGAGGGGAGGACGCCGAGCGGGCGCCAGCCCGGTTGCGCGGCGATCCAGGCGCGGACCTTCTCGACGGCCGCCGCGTGCGCGGCCGCATCGCGCACGATGCCGCCCTTGCCGACGGCCGCGCGCCCGGCCTCGAACTGCGGCTTCACGAGCGCCACCAGCCACGCGCCGGGTGCCGTGAGGGCAAGGGCCGCCGGCAGCGCCAGCGTCAGCGACATGAAGCTGACGTCGGCCACCACCGCGGCGACGGGATCGGGAATGACGCTGCGGTCGAGGCGGCGCACGTCGGTCTGCTCCAGGACCGCGACGCGCGCGTCGGCGGCGAGCGCGGCATCGAGCTGGCCGGTGCCGACATCGACGGCATGCACGCGCGCCGCGCCGCGCCGCAGCAGCGTCTCGGTGAAGCCGCCGGTGGACGCGCCGACGTCGAGGCAGATGCGGCCGGCCGGCGACAGCGCGAAGCGATCGAGCGCCGCCGCCAGCTTGAGCGCGCCGCGCGAGACGTAGTCGCCCGCGCCGGGGCTGAGCGCGATGGCGCTGCCGGGCGAGACGGCGGCGGCGGGCTTCGTCGCCACGGCACCGTCCACGGTCACCTCGCCGCGCCGGATGAGGTCGCGCGCCCGCGAGCGGGTCGCCACCAGCCCGCGCTCCACCAATGCCTGATCAAGACGCATGGCCTGCATGGGCCTGTGATAGCGCATCCGGAGGCCGGGGGCATCCGGTCGGGGGTGCCGGCCTCAACCTGCGGCCGTTGCGGCGATGAGGGTGGCGGCGAGGGGGGTGCGGGCGCACAGGGCGTCCCAGTCGCGCAGCATGAGGCGGCGGCGGCCGTGAGAGCGGACGAGCCCCGACTCGCGCAGGGCCGTCATCATGCGGCTCAGGGTATCGGCGTTGAGGCCCAGGTGATCGGCGATGTCGGCGCGCGGCACCGGCATCTCGAGGGCGATGCCGTCATGGCCGAAGCGGCCGTAGCGCAGGGCCATCTCGACCAGGAACGAGGCGAGCCGCTCCTCGCCGGTCAGTGCCGCGAGCATGGTGGTGGCGATCATCAGGCGATCGCGCTGCGCGGCATGCGCGTGGCGGTAGTGCCGGATGAGGTCGGGCCTGTCGGCCAGCAGCGCCTGCAGCGGCCCCGTGCGCAGGCGCCAGAGCTCCGCGGCCGCGACGGCGCGGATGGCCGCTTTCGGCAGCGGCGGCAGGTCGGCGGGCTCGATCAGGTCTCCCGGGTGCCAGAAGAGGGCGATATGCCGGCGCGCCAGCGTGGTCTCCATGCCGAGCGTGCCCTGGCGCACGAGAAAGCTGCTCGGATGCTCCGGGTCGGCCGCCAGGAGCTGTCCGGCATCGAGGCGCAGCACGGAGCCGGTCTGGCGGAAAAGAGCCGGCAGCGGCGCCGACGCATCGGCGCGCGCGCGGCCCTGCTGGGCCGCATCCCAACTCGAGCGTAGTCGGCTTTCCGGCTCGGTGAGGAGCATGCCGGCCCTCCTGCGGTCACATTTCGTCTTGGTGCTGACGGATCACAGGGACGATGGCGGGAATCGCGACAGGCCGCGCCATAGCGTGGCTCGCACGGGCGTTTGAGGGTGTCAACGAGTGTGGCGGATCGGCCAGTTCCAGGGCCGCACGGCGCGGAACTCTGACATGGATCAGAATTCGATTCGGGATAGCTCTGGAGTTCGCGCGCGAAGCGCTGTTCAAGTAAGTGCTGTGATGCCTTGGTGATTCGGCCCGCCGCCACCGCTGTTCCGCTTCCGGCAGGTCTGTTGCGTCCCGTGTCGCTCCGCAAGAACGCTGCCACGAAGCAGACGGAGCCAGCAGACCAGAAGTGAACATCGAGCTGTGCCGGGGGCGCCAGCGCATGATCGTCATCGTCGACGAGCGCGAAACCGTCAATGGTGGATACACCTCGTGGTTCGACCGCGAGGGCGTGTCGGCAACGGGCATCTGCCCGACGGATTTCGATACCTGGGTGAAGACCGTGTCCGACCGCGACATCTCCGCGGTCGAAGCCTTCCTGCTCGGGGACTTCCACGACCGCCAGCTGGTGCCCAAGCTCATCCGCGGCCGCTCGCAGGCCGCCGTCATCGCCATGAACGACAACCGGTCGCTGGAGGAGACGCTCGATCTCTTCGCCGCCGGCGTCGACGACGTCGTGCGCAAGCCGGTGCACGTGCGCGAGATCCTGGCCCGCATCAAGGCCATACGGGCGCGCGCCAAGATCGAGACCGACAGCGTCGAGATCGGCGAATTGCGCGTGTTCTCCGACGGCCGCGACCCCGAGGTGCGCGGCGACGTGCTGCCGCTGCCGCGCCGCGAGCGCCGCATCCTCGAATATCTCGTCAGCAACCGCGGCTGCCGGGTCACCAAGACGCAGATCTTCAACTCGGTCTACGGCCTCTTCAACGAGGACATCGACGAGAACGTGGTCGAGAGCCACATCAGCAAGCTGCGCAAGCGGCTGCGGCACAGGCTCGGGTACGATCCGATCGATTCGCAGCGGTACCTCGGCTACCGCCTCGTGCAGGACTGAGCGAGCCCGGCAGGATTGCGGGGTCGTCGGCCGGTTCGCCGGCCGGGGAGGCCTGCGCCGTGTCGAAACCCGGGCGGATTGATGGCTTTGGGAAGGCGGCCGCCAGCCCCGCGCAAGTTACAGGTGGTGTAGTGAAAGCTCCGACGCCTCTTGCACAGGACGATGCGCCATGAGCCTCACCGGCATGATGAGAACGAGCGTTTCCGGCATGGCCGCGCAGGCCAACCGGTTGGGCACCGTCTCCGACAACATCGCCAACTCCAGCACCAACGGCTACAAGCGGGCGTCGACGGAATTCTCGACCATGGTGCTGGCGTCCGGCGTCGCCGACTACACGCCGGGCGGCGTGCAGACACAGGTGCGCTACGCGATCAGCGAGCAGGGCGCCTTCGAATATACGACCTCGACCACCGATCTCGCGGTCAAGGGACAGGGCTTCTACATCGTCTCCAACGCCAACGGCACGCCCTATCTGACGCGCGCCGGCTCGTTCGTGCCCGACGGCGACGGCAACCTCGTCAATGCCGCGGGCTACCAGCTCATGGGCTACAGCCTGGCGACGGGCAGCCCGCCGGTGGTGGCCAACGGCTACGCGGGGCTCGAGGTCGTCAACATCGCCTCGCTCGGCCTGCAGGCGAACGCATCGACGAGCGGCAACCTGTTCGTCAATCTCTCCTCGAACGCGACGGCGGTGGCGGCCGGCAACCTGCCGAGCCTCAACGGCGCGGGCACGCAGTACACGTCCAAGACCTCGCTGCTGGCCTACGGCAACCTGGGCGACGAGGTCACGCTCGACGTCTACATGACGAAGACGAGCGCCAACACCTGGGAGGTGTCGGTGTTCGATCGCGCCGCGGCGGCGTCCGGCGGCGGCTTCCCCTACACGTCCGGCCCGCTGACGACGTCGACGCTGACGTTCGATCCCTCCAACGGCCAGCTCCTGTCCGGCGGCGCGCTGACGGTCGCCATCCCGGGCGGCGCCTCGGCGACGCTCGACATGTCGGGATCGACGCAGCTTGCCGCCGACTATGCGCTGCGCGACGCGAGCATGAACGGCAACGCGCCGAGCGCGGTCGACCGCATCGAGATCGACGAGAAGGGCATCCTCTACGCGGTCTATGAGAACGGGTCGCGATCGGCCACCTACCAGATCCCGCTCGCCGGCGTGACGAGCCCCGACAACCTGCAGCCGCTCGCCGGCAACGTCTATGCGACGAGCCTCAACTCCGGCGACGTGCAGATCGGCTTTGCCGGCGACTCCGGGTTCGGCACCATCGTCTCCGGCGCGCTGGAGAAGTCGACCGTCGATATCGCCTCCGAGCTGACGACCATGATCGAGGCGCAGCACAGCTACACAGCCAACTCCAAGGTCTTCCAGACGGGTGCGGACCTGATGGAAGTCCTGATCAACCTGAGACGGTAAGAATGGCATTCGCAGCCGCTAATGCCGGGAGGGCCGACAGATGAGCTTGTCTGTCGGCATGAGCATTGCCCAGTCCGGGCTTTCGGTCTCGGCGGACCAGACGGCTGTCGTTTCGCGCAATATCGCCAACGCCAACACGCCCGGCGCATCGCGCAAGAACGCCAATGTCGTGTCGGCGCCGGGCGGCGGCGTGCGCCTCGCCTCGATCACGCGCGTCTCCAACGACGCCCTCTACCGCGCCATGATCGCGGCGACGTCCGTGTCGAGCGGGCAGAAGGCCATCGTCGACGCGCTCAACACCCTCGACACCACCATCAACGATCCCGAGCTCGACGCATCGCCGGCGGCGCTGGTGCAGAAGCTCAACGACGCGCTGCAGCAGTACTCCGAAGCGCCCAACAGCGACGTGCGCGCGCGCAGCGCCGTGGCGGCCGCCAAGGCGCTGGCCACCGGTCTCAACTCGGCCACCAGCACCGTGCAGGAGCTGCGCGCCCAGTCGGACGCCGGCATGGCGGACTCGGTGGCGCGCATCAACACGCTGCTGTCGCAGTTCGAGACGCTCAACAACCAGGTCATCAACGGCACCCGCGCCGGCACCGACGTCACCGACTACCAGGACCAGCGCGACCAGGTCCTGTCGAGCATCGCCGAGGAGATCGGCGTCCGGGCCGTCCAGCGCAGCAACGGCGACGTGGCGCTCTACACCGACAGCGGCGTGACGCTGTTCGAGACGCGCGCGCGCGCCGTGACGTTCGACCAGACGTTCAGCTATACGGCCGGCACCACGGGCAACGCGGTCTATGTCGACGGCGTGCCGGTGACGGGCAGCGGCGCCAACATGGCGATCGGGTCGGGCAAGCTGGTCGGCCTCGCCACCGTGCGCGACAAGATCGCCGTGACCTACCAGAGCCAGCTCGACGAGGTGGCGCGCGGGCTCGTCACCGCCTTCGCCGAGAGCGACCAGAGCGCCACGCCGACGCTGCCGACCATTCCCGGCCTCTTCACCTACTCGGGCGCGCCGGCGATGCCGGCGTCTGGCACCGTGTCGCCGGGGCTCGCCGGCTCCATCAGCATCAACGCCAGCGTCGATCCGGACCAGGGCGGCGACGTCAACCTGCTGCGCGACGGCGCCATCGGCGATCCCGGCAACACGGCCTACGTCTACAACACGTCGGGCGGCGCGGCCTTTTCCGACCGCCTGCAGCAGCTGATCGGCAACATGAATGCCGTGCAGTCGTTCGACACCAACGCGCAGGCGGGCGGCTCCGCGACGCTCGGCAACTACGCCTCGGCATCGGTCGCCTGGCTGCAGGAGCTGCGCAAGTCCGCCGGCGAGGAGGCCGATTATCGCGACACGGTGCTGCAGAACGCATCGGACTCGCTGTCGAAAATCACCGGCGTCAATCTCGACGAGGAGATGACGCACATGCTCGAGCTCGAGCGATCCTACCAGGCGTCGTCCAAGCTGATCTCGACCATCGACAGCATGTTCGACGCGCTGATGGCGGCGACAGGATAAGGCCATGAAGTCGACCTTCATTTCCACCTCCGCCCTGTCCGAAGCGACGCGCCTCTCGCTGATGAAGGCGCAGGCCAAGCTGGCGCAGGCGCAGAAGGAGGTCACCACCGGCCGCTACGCCGACGTCGGCCAGAGCCTCGGCTACAAGACCGGCCAGACCGTGTCGCTGCGCCAGGAACTGTCGCGGCTGACCGCCATCCAGGGCACCAACGCCGAGGTCGGGACACGCCTCGACATGACGCAGGCGGCCATCAAGCAGATGGTCGACGGTGCGCAGAGCTTCCTCAGCCAGCTCATCGGCGCGCGCGAAAACGACAACGGCCCGACCATCATCCAGTCGCAGGCGCAGGGCAACCTCACGGCGATGACGGACGCGCTGAACACCACGTTCGACGGCGCCTACATCTTTTCCGGCATCAATGCCGACGTGAAGCCGGTCGGCGACTATTTCCAGAGCCCGGCGGGCGCGGCGCGCACGGCGGTGGCCAGCGCGTTCAGCACCGCCTTCGGCGTCACCCAGTCCGATCCCGGCGCGCAGTCGATCTCCGCCGGCGACATGCAGACTTTCCTCGACGGCGCCTTCTCGTCGCTGTTCGACGCCTCGTCCTGGAGCGGCACGTGGTCGGCGGCGTCCGACCAGAACGTGCGCAGCCGCATCTCGACGACCGAGCTCGTCGAAACCTCGACCAACGCCAACGAGGAAGCCTTCCGCAAGCTCGCCAGCGCCTACACGATGGTGGCCGACCTCGGCGTCCAGAACCTGAGCAAAGAGACCTATCAGGCCGTCGTCGACAAGGCGTCCAAGGTCATCGGCGAGGCGATTCAGAGCCTGTCCAACGTGCAGGCGACCATCGGCAATGTCCAGGAGCGGGTGTCGAACGCCAACGACAAGATGGCGGCCCAGCTCGACATCATGAAGACGCACATCACCGCGCTCGAGGCGGTCGATCCCTATGAGGCATCGACGCGCGTGAGCGGGCTGATGACGCAGATCGAGACGGCTTACGCTCTGACGGGGCGCATCCAGGGGCTGAGCCTGCTCAACTATCTCTGAGGGGGACGGCGCCCGCGCGGCGCCAGATTTGAACGGAAGGACGATCGATGTATCAGGTTTCCTACGCCGAGGTGCTCGACGACGCACCAAAGCAGAACCGCGATCGCGAGCGGCGCGCGATCGAGCGGTCCATCGACCTGCTGCGGGCGGCGGAGCCGACCGGCACGGGGTCGCGCGAATCCGCGGAGGCGCTGCTGTTCGTGCGGCAATTGTGGACGGTCTTCGTCGAGGACCTGGCGCAGCCGGACAACGACCTGCCGCAGAAGCTGCGCGCCGATCTCATCTCCATCGGCCTGTGGGTCATGCGGGAGATCGAGAACATCCGGATGGAGAAGACGGCCTCCTTCAAGGATCTGATCGAGGTCTCCCAGCTCATCGCCGAGGGCCTGAAGTGAAAAAAGGCTTCCGGATCAATCTGCGCGCAGGCGAGAAGATCTATATCAACGGCGCCGTGCTGTGCGTGGACCGGAAGGTTTCGCTCGAGTTCCTGAACGACGTGGCGTTCCTGCTGGAAAGCCACGTGCTGTCGCCGGACGAGACGACGACGCCGCTGCGCCAGCTCTACTACATGATCCAGACCATGCTGATCGAGCCCGGGTCGGCGGCCGCGGCGCGGGGCATGTTCGATGCCACGCTGCCGCAGCTTCTGGCGACGTTCAACAACCGCCAGGTCCTCGAAGGGCTCGGCGGCGTGCGCAGCCTCGTGGCGGGCGACCGCCTCTATGAGGCGCTGAAACTCATCCGGTCCCTGTTTCCCATCGAAGACGCGATCCTGGCCGCGACCGGCGGCGCTGACGCGAAGACCTACGAGGTGGCACAGTGATCGTCGGATCGACCAGCACGACATCGTCGCAGACCAGCACCACGACGTCCTCGACGTCGGGATCGAACGTGGCCGACTACAACGCCTTCCTGAAGCTGCTGGTGGCGCAGCTCAAGAACCAGGACCCGACCAAGCCGATCGACTCGACACAGTACCTGTCGCAGCTCGCCTCCTTCTCGGCCGTCGAGCAGCAGACGCAGACCAACAGCAAGCTCGACGCCTTGATGACGGCCTCGGCGCTGCAGCAGGCCGACGGCGTCATCGGCCGCACCATCACCTCGTCGGACGGCACCGTGTCGGGGATCGTGGCGTCGGTGAAGATCGCCTCGAGCGGCGCCGTCGCGGTGCTGCAGAACGGGACCGAGGTGCCGCTGGCAGCCGGCGTCGTCATTTCCTGACGTGCCCGACCCGGTGACCGCGCCATGAACCAGGCCGACGCCCTCGACATCGTTCAGTCCGCCATCTGGACCGTGATCGTGGCGTCGGGGCCGGCGGTGGGCGCGGCCATGGCCGTCGGCATCGTCATCGCGCTCCTGCAGGCGCTGACGCAGGTGCAGGAAATCACGCTGACGTTCATCCCGAAGATCCTGGCGATCCTGCTGGTGACGTCGCTGTCGGCGCCCTTCATCGGCGCGGTGATCTTCTCCTTCGCCGAGCAGATCTACTCGCGCATCGAGCACGGGTTCTAGCGCCGCGCACCGCGTTCACCATGGCGCGGGGATTGGGGGCGCGCGCCGCGGCCCGTTGTCATCCCCGCCGCGCCCCCACAGTGTCATCCCGGCCGAGCGCAGCGAGAGCCGGGACCCAGAGACCAAAATGGCAAGCGCTCGCTCGTGAGCTGGGTCCCGGATATTTCGCTTCGCGAAATTCCGGGATGACAGGTGGAGGGGGCGCGACCTCCGGGATGACAGGTGGAGGGCGGCGACGCAGTGGAGAGTGGGTCGCGATGCGACCTGATCTGAGAAACTCCGTGTCTTCCGGAAAGGCACGCACCGCGTTCACCATGGCGCGGGGATTAGGGGTGGCGTTATCCCCGCATGCTGCGGTGTCCCTAGAGTGATCGGCGACCCGCATCTCATGGGGCTCAGTCGCGAGCTGGGCGATTTTGGGCGAAGCGGGGCCGCCAACCGGCGTTCTGGCACCCATCAGCTGGACCAGGACCGGTCGCGAAGGCGTCTCTCGCGGACGCCGACGCAAACCGCGCGGGTCGGGATGACCGTTGCGGGACCGGAACAGCCCTTGGCGGCGGCAGGGCGGTTAAGGCCGCATCCTGTTCTTCAAAGCCGGCAGACACGGCCGATGGCCGCCCTGCTCCCTTTTTGCGCAAACCCCCGGGGCGAATCCGCCCGCGGGGATAAAGGTGCTGGATGTGCCGCCACCCGCCGGGGCGCCCGAGCATGACGGGTGGAGGGGCGGCAGGCGGAATGGATGCGCCGCCAAAGGCATACACAACACGCATCCAGGCGCACGCCGCGCATCCGGGCACACGCCAACGTCGCTTTTGGAGACCCGCCGTGCGGTGATCCTCGCGCAAGGTTCGCAGGCGATGGTCCCCTATTCGCGAGCCGGAGCCCGGGGACCGCATGGCTGCGTTGACGACTGCCGTTTCAATGCCGAGCGAGCGCAAGGGCGCTCAGGATGTCAGCTTTGCCATCGGCATCGTGTTCATCCTCACGGTGCTGTTCCTGCCGCTGCCGGCGGCGCTGATCGATATCGGCCTCGCGTTCTCCATCGCGCTGTCGGTGCTGATCCTGATGGTGGCGCTGTGGATCCAGAAGCCGCTCGACTTCTCGGCGTTTCCGACGGTGCTGCTCATCGCGACGATGCTGCGCCTGTCGCTCAACATCGCCACCACGCGACTGATCCTCGCCAACGGTGCGGAAGGGTACGCGGCCGCGGGCCACGTCATCGCCGGCTTCTCCAGCTTCGTGATGAGCGGCGACTTCGTCATCGGCACCATCGTCTTCGTCATCCTCATCACCATCAACTTCCTCGTCATCACGAAGGGCGCGACGCGCATCGCGGAAGTCGGCGCGCGCTTCACGCTCGACGCCATTCCCGGCAAGCAGATGGCGATCGACGCCGATCTCTCCGCCGGCCTCATCGACGAGAAGGAAGCGATGCGGCGCCGGCGCGAGCTGGAGGAGGAGAGCGCCTTCTTCGGCTCCATGGACGGCGCCTCCAAGTTCGTGCGCGGCGATGCCATCGCCGGCCTGATCATCACGGCGGTCAACGTCTTCGGCGGCATCGTCATCGGCGTGACGCGCCACGACATGACGATGGGCGCGGCCGCGGACGTCTTCACCAAGCTGTCGGTCGGCGACGGTCTGGTGACGCAGATCCCGGCGCTCATCATCTCGCTCGCCGCCGGCCTGCTCGTGTCGAAAGGCGGCACGCGCGGCTCGGCGGAAAAGGCGATCCTCGACCAGCTCGGCAACTACCCGCGCGCGCTCTCGGTGGCGAGCCTCGTCATGGTCGTGCTGGCCCTGGCGCCGGGTCTGCCCTTCCTGCCCTTCGCCACGCTCGGCGCGACCATGGCATTCGTCGCCTACATCATCCCGAAGCGCCGCGCGGAAGTGCGCGCGGCCGCGGAGGCGCATGCGCAGGCCGCCGCGCAGGCCGCCGACGAGGAAGCGCGCACGTCGGTCAAGGAACAGCTGCGCGCCGTCGAGATCGAGCTGTGCCTC
>JBFWWW010000121.1:0-12232 GCA_050245975.1 Hyphomicrobiaceae bacterium | reverse complement strand
AGCGGCAAGCCGCTGGCGCGCACCGTTCAGACCGGCTTCGACAAGCGCACCGGCGAGGCGGTCTATGAATCGGAGACGATGGACGTCGAGCCGATGCCGCACATCGTCGTCGTGGTCGACGAGTTCGCCGACCTGATGGTCGTCGCCGGCAAGGAGATCGAGGGCGCCGTGCAGCGCCTGGCGCAGATGGCGCGCGCGGCCGGCATCCATCTCATCATGGCGACGCAGCGCCCGTCGGTCGACATCATCACCGGCACCATCAAGGCCAACTTCCCGACGCGCATCAGCTTCAAGGTCACGTCCAAGATCGACAGCCGCACGATCCTCAACGAGCAGGGCGCCGAGCAGCTTCTCGGCCAGGGCGACATGCTGTTCTCGGGCGGCGCCGGCCCGATCCTGCGCGTGCACGGGCCGTTCGTGTCCGACGAGGAGGTGGAGAGCATCGCCGACTACCTGCGCAGCCAGGGCACGCCGCGCTACGTCGAGGGCGTGACGGACATCCCGGAGGAGGCGGAGGACTATTCCGCCGGTCTCGACGGCTCGGACGAGGAGGACCTCTACGACCGCGCCGTCGCCATCGTGCTGCGCGACCAGAAGGCCTCGACCAGCTACATCCAGCGCCGCCTGTCCATCGGCTACAACCGCGCCGCCGACCTCATCGAGCGGATGGAACGGGAGGGGATCATCACCCCCGCCAACCATGCCGGCAAGCGCCAGATCCTGCTCAACAGCCGCTCCCGCGACGACGCCGGCGCCTGATAACCCGCCGATACCCCCCGATAACTCCCCGGGGTGGCCTTTACAAACGCCGTCCCGCCCCCCAACCCTCCGCTACGGCAATGGATTTTGCCGCCCGCGCCCACATCTTGTCTCAATGTTGGGACACCTCACGGGCACGCACGAACACGGGGGACCGTTCACATGAAGATCGCAGGCAGGCATGCGCGCGCAGCCGCCGGGCTTTCGGCCGGTCTTCTCGGTCTTGCCCTCGCCGCGTCGGCGGGGCTGGCGCAGGACGTGACCCGCAACACCATGCAGCCGCCCCAGACCTGGGCGCAGACGGTGACCAAGGACCCCGCGGCGGCCGGCGACGTGGCCCTGACGCCGGCCCAGGTGGAGACGATCAAGAAGGTCAACGCGTATTTCAACGCCATGATCAATCTCAAGGGCCACTTCATCCAGACCAGCGCCGACAAGAAGCGGCAGCGCGGCAAGATTTTCGTGAAGCGCCCCGGCCGGTTCCGCTTCGACTACAACGCGCCCAGCAAGATGGTCATCGTGTCCGACGGCGATTATCTCGCCATCCAGGACCTCGACCTCAAGACCGACGACCGCGTCGCTCTGGACCAGACGCCGTTCCGCATCCTGCTGCGCAAGGACGTCGATCTCCTGCGCGACGCGCGCATCATGGACCTGCAGGAAGCCGAAGACCTCATCGTTCTGACAATGCAGGATAAAAGTCCGGACGCGCCCGGCCGCATCAAGCTCTTCATCGCCAAGAAGCCGGCAATGGAGCTGAAGGAGTGGGTGACGACCGACGCCCAGGGGCTCGACACGCGCGTCGAGCTGATGGACCTCGTCACCAGCGAGGACATCGACCAGAGCATCTTCAAACCCGCACCGGTCGCGCTGCAGAAGATCCAGTAGCGGCGCCGGCGATACCGTCCGGGTGTTGCGGCCGGCAGTTGTGTCTGTTCGGACTCAGGCAACCCCAAACCTGGGGATAACTGAAACAATCGGTAACAAATCCGTGATGGTGTTACCGCCCCCTGTTGAAAAGCCGATTGCCCGTATTATGTGTTGATCAGTGGGTGATGCCACTCTTCATCGGTAGTGCCCCCCGTCTAGCCGAAGGCATCACCTGCGGTGTCGGTTTCCCTCCCGACACCATGCGCATGACGCGCTTTAGACGCCCAACCCCTCCCTCGGGGTTGGGCGTTTTTCATTGCTAAATCAGCATGATGCTAAACCCGCGTGATGCTCAGCCCTTGAGACGGGCCCGCGGCGCCTGCACCAGGTCGCACAGCACGTCGGCCATGGCCGAGAAGTCCTGCCCGCCGAAGCCGCGCGCCCGCGCCGTCGAGAAGGCTTCGCGCGCGGAGGCCGCGAGCGGCATCGGCAACCTTGCGGCATTCGCGGCCTGCACGATCAGCGAGAGGTCCTTGTGCGCGAGGTCGATCGTGAATCCCGGCGCCGTGTCCCCGGCCAGCACCTTGATCGGGAAGTTGATCTTGAGCTGGCCGTTGGTTGCGGTCGTGCCGTGCACGACATCGAGCGTCTTGCCGAGATCGAGCCCGAAGCGCTGCGTCAGGGCCAGCGCCTCCGCGTTGAGCTGGCAGGAGGTGATGGCGAGATAGTTGTTGATCAGCTTGGTGC
The DNA here is from genome assembly GCA_050245975.1 of Hyphomicrobiaceae bacterium. GTDB lineage: Bacteria > Pseudomonadota > Alphaproteobacteria > Rhizobiales > Hyphomicrobiaceae > JBFWWW01. The sequence goes on along the minus strand of JBFWWW010000121.1, from coordinate 9,856 downwards.
GCGTGCCCGTGCCGCCCTTGCCGCAGTGGTGGATCGTGTTGCCCATCGCCTCCAGCAGCGGCTTCACGCGCGCGAAGTCCTTGTCCTCCGCGCCGACCATGAACAGGCTCTCGCCGCGCTCCGCGTGCCAGGCCAGCCGCCCGATCGGCGCATCGACCGCGCTCAGCCCCTTCTTGCGTGCGGTCTCGTGCAGGCGGTCGGTCGTCTCCGGATCGATGGTCGACAGGTCCATCACCACCGAGCCGGGCCTGGCGTGGTCGAGGATGCCGCCGGCATCGATCACCAGCTGCGCCACCTCCTTGCCCGTCGGCAGCACCGTGATGATGATCGAGCAGTCGCGCGCCAGGCTCGTCACGTCGGCGGCCGCCCTGGCGCCCAGCTTGACGAGCTCGGCCACCGGCTCGGGGCGGATGTCGTGCACGATCAGCTTGAAGCCCTTGCGCACGCAGTTGGCGGCCATGCCCTTGCCCATGGCGCCGAGGCCGATGAAGCCGATCGTTTCGTCCTTTGTGCCCGACACGTGCAGTTCTCCTGGTTTTTGTGGTCTGGTCTGTCCTGATGCGTCCGGCTAGCCCGCCTCGAGCGCGTCGCCTTCGGCAGTGTTGCGCGCCTGTCGCGTCTTTCCGCCCAGCGGACGGATGCGGATGGCGTTGATCTTGTTGCGGCTCTTGCGCAGGATTTCGAAGCGGTAGCCGTAGAACGTGAAGGCCTGCCCCGGCTCCGGGATCGTCTGCGCCTCGTGGATGACGAGGCCGGCGATGGTCGTCGCCTCCTCCTCCGGCAGCTCCCAGTTCATCTGCCGGTTGATGTCGCGCACGGCAACCGAGCCGTCGACGTTGACCGACCCGTCCGGCTGCGGGCGGATGGCGGCGTCGTGCACGTCGTGCTCGTCGGCGATCTGGCCGACGATTTCCTCCAGGATGTCCTCGAGCGTGATGAGGCCCTGCACCTCGCCGTATTCGTCCACGACCAGCGCGAGCTGCGCCTTGCGCTTGAGGAAGGCGTTGAGCTGGTCCTTCACGCTCGTCGTGTCGGGCACGAACCACGGCTCGGCGGCGAGGCTTTTGACGTCGAGCGTGTCCACGCTCCATGCCGAGCGGCGCAGCGCGCCGAGAAGGTCCTTCGTGTGCAGCACGCCGACGATGTTCTCCGGCTCGCCTTTCCACAGCGGCACGCGCGTGTACTGGCCCTTGAGGACTTCGTCGATGACCTTTTCCGGCGGGTCGTCGACGTTGATGGTCTCCATCTTCGTCCGGTGCACCATGATGTCGAGCACCTGCAGATCGCCGAGGTCGAGCACGCCGCCGAGCATGTCGGCATCGCCGCGCGCGACGCCGCCCTCGATCGCCTGCAGCTCGATGGTGCCGCGGATCTCCTCGTGCGCGGCGAGGATGTTGGCCGCGTCGTCGTCCGTCGACGGCGTCAGCTTCAGGATCATGCGCACGACCCACTGGATCGCGATGGTGAAGGGCGTCAGCGCCCAGATGACCACGCGCATCGCCGGCGCCAGCAGCAGCGCGGCGCGGTCGGCGGAGGCGAGCGCGTAGGTCTTCGGCAGCACGGCCGCGAAGATGACGATCACCAGCGTCATGATCGCCGTCGCATAGGCGACGCCGGCGGGTCCGAGCAGCGCCAGCCCGAGACTCGAGGCGAGCGAGGCCGCCAGCACGTCCACCAGCGTGTTGCCGAGGAGAACCGCGCCGATCATGCGCTCCGGCGACGAGAGCAGCTTGTTCACGAGCTTCGCGCGCGCATTGCCTTCCTGGTCCAGCGCATGCATCCGCGCGCGCGATGAGGCCGTCAGTGCCGTCTCGCTGCCGTTGAAGAATGCCGACAGCAGCACCGTGATGATGATAGCCGCCAGGATCAGGCCGATCTCGAGTGACATTGCGAGTCCGCAAGCCTCCTTTGCAATTGCGCTGGGTTCAGCGGCGCGCGGCGCATTCGCGCGCGATGAAATCGGCGACGGCGTCTTGCGCCACGTCGCGCGTCACGAACGCCTCGCCGATGCCGCGTGCCAGTATGAATGTCAGCCGGCCGCCGCGCGCCTTCTTGTCCTGCCGCATCAGCGCCATGAGCTGCTCCGGCTGCGGCCGCTCGGCGCCCGGAATGTCGGCGATGCGCGTCGGCAGGCCGACGGCGGCAAGATGTGCGGCCACGCGCGTCGCCGTACCGGCGGGGCACAGTCCCTGCTCCTCCGAGAAGCGGAACGCCTGCGCCATGCCGATGGCGATCGCCTCGCCGTGCAGCAGCCGGTCGGAAAATCCCGCCCACGCCTCCAGCGCATGGCCGAACGTGTGGCCGAGGTTGAGCAGCATGCGGTCGCCGGTCTCGGTCTCGTCGCGCGCGACGATGGCGGCCTTGGCGCGCACGCTCGTCTCCACCGCTTCGGTGAGAATGGCCGGATCGTTGCCGAACAGGCGGCGCCAGTTCTGTTCCAGCCAGGCGAAGAACACCCGGTCGCCCAGCAGCCCGTACTTGGCCACCTCCGCGTAGCCGGCGCGCAGCTGGCGCTGCGGCAGCGTCGACAGCGCGTCGGTGTCGGCGAGCACCAGCACGGGCTGGTGGAAGCTGCCGATCAGGTTCTTGCCGAGCGTGGAATTGATGCCCGTCTTGCCGCCGACCGAGGAATCGACCTGCGCCAGCAGGGACGTGGGGATCTGGATGAAGCGCACGCCGCGCCGCAGGATGCTGGCGGCGAACCCTGCGAGATCGCCGATCACGCCGCCGCCGAGCGCGACGACGAGGTCGCCGCGCTCGAGGCCCATCTCGAGAAGCGCATCGCACAGCCGCGCGAGCTCGGCGAAGCTCTTGGTGCCCTCGCCCGGCTGCAGGATGGCGGTGCCGGCGTGCTGTCCCGCCGCGGCAAGCCCCGCCTCCAGCGCATTCAGATGCCGGGCTGCCACGTTGGCGTCGGTGACGATGCCGCAGCGCGCGCCGGGAAAGCGGCCTGCGATCGTCGCCGGCGCGCCGGCGAGCAGACCGCGCCCGATCAGCACGTCGTAGCTGCGCGCCCCGAGCGCGACCGGCACGCTCGCCGGCTGCATCCCGGATGCTGGCGGACCGGCGCCGTCCGTCATCATGACGCGCAGCCTCCGGAAACAGGGTCGGTCGCCGCCCCGTCCCGGTCGGGCTCGACGGCGAACCGGCGCGCCACGGCGGCGATGATCTCGCTGACGATCACGTCGTGCGGCACGTCGCGGCTGTCCACCGTCACGTCGGCCTGGGCGTAAACGGGATAGCGTGTCGCCATCAGGTCGCGCATCACCGCCTCGGGGTCTTTCGACATCAGCAGCGGGCGGTTGTCGCGCCGCAGCACGCGCTGCATGAGGATCGGCAGCTCGGCGCGCAGCCAGACGGAAATGCCGGCATCGGCGATGTCCTTGCGGATATCGGCGTTCATGAACGCGCCGCCGCCCGTCGCCAGCACCTGCGGCCCGTCGCGCAGCAGGCGTGCGATCACCTTGCGCTCGCCGTCGCGGAAATGCGCTTCCCCGTGCTCGGAGAAAATGTCCTTGATGCTTTTGCCGGCCGCCGTCTCGATCTCCTCGTCGGCATCGACGAACCGCAGGTTGAGCCGGTTCGCCAGGCGGCGCCCCACGGACGTCTTGCCGCAGCCCATCAGGCCCACGAGCACGATGGATCGCGGTCCGAGTTCCGCCTTGACGCGCCGCGCCGTTTCGTTGCGCTCGCCCGGCTTCTTCTTGCCAAAAGCAAATCGAATCATCGTTTGCGGTATTGTCCCTGACCGCCGGAGCCGGCAGCTTGAGGCTTTGGGTGACGCGCGTCTTCCGGTAATCTGGCCCTGCTTCGTCGCAACGGGTCCAGATGCGGGGTTGCGACAGCCGGCCAACCTCAAGTTGCATCTGTTGGCCAGGACCATATCGCTAAGGGGGCGGTTGCGCTACATGCCGAGCCTGTTCCGGTTTCTGCTCGTTGTTGGCGTCGTCGGGACGGTCGCGTTTGCCGGATTGTATGTGCTTGCGGTCTATTTCGAGCCTCAGTCCCGCGAGGCTTCGAGCGTGGTGCTTGGCGTGAAGGTGCGCCGCTAGGCGGCAGAGGGCGAGCGCGAGGCCGGCGATGGGCGATGTGCCTCAGATGGGAGCGACGGCGTCGGTTGCCGGTGCCGCCGCGATCCGGCTCTTTCTCGACATGCTGGCGGCCGAACGCGGTGCCGCGGCCAATACGCTCGAGGCCTACCGCCGCGATCTCGAGGATTTCACGCACTTCCTCCAGCAGCGCGGCGCCGGCGTTCAGTCCGCCGCGCCCTCCTCCATCACCGCCTATCTGCAGGCCTGCGCGCAGGCGGGACTGTCGCCGGCGTCGCGGGCGCGGCGGCTGTCTGCCATCCGCCAGTTCTTCCGCTTTCTGGCTGCCGACGGGCAGATCGTCGAGGACCCCGCGGTGGGCGTCACCGGTCCGCGCGCCGCGCGCGGGCTGCCGCGCATCCTGTCCGTCGCGGAGGTGGATCGCCTGCTCGACGTGGCGCGCGCGCGCATCGATGGTCTCGACGGCCGCGAGCGCATTCGCGCCCTGCGCTTCTATGCGCTCATCGAGGTGCTCTACGCCACCGGCCTGCGCGTCGGCGAGCTTGTCACCCTGCCGCGTCACGTCCTGGCCGGCGACAGCCGCATGCTCACCATCAAGGGCAAGGGCGGCCGCGAGCGCATCGTGCCGCTGTCTCCGCCCGCCCGCGCCGCACTCGCCCGTCATCTCAGCGAGGGTCTGCGCGCGGGCGCCGGGCCCGACGAGGTGCGCACCAGGTGGCTTTTCCCCTCGCGCGGCGTGGAAGGGCACATCACGCGGCAGCGCTTCGCCCAGGAGCTGAAGGTCGTCGCCCAGGAGGCGGGCCTTGCGCCGGACCGCGTCTCGCCCCACGTGCTGAGGCATGCCTTTGCCAGCCATCTTCTCGACCGCGGCGCCGATCTGCGGTCCGTGCAGCAGCTGCTCGGTCATGCCGACATCTCCACGACGCAGATTTACACCCACGTCCTGGAGGAGCGGTTGCGCCAGCTCGTGCATGGCCATCACCCCCTGGCAAAGAAAGAAATATAGGAACTTCAAGGCTCTGAGCCCTGTTCATGGCAATGCGGTTGCAACCTTGACAGGGCCTGTCCCGGCAGCGAATGTCCGCCCCGGCCGCACCCCCGGCCGGCAGATCTTCGGCAGGCTGAGCAGCGGAGCAAACTGTTGGATCGTCCCGTGACCGTCCGCACCTATCTGGACTTCGAGAAACCGATCGCCGAGCTCGAGAGCAAGGTGACCGAGCTGCGCTCGCTGTCCGACGACGAGGGGACCGTCTCCATCAGCGAGGAGATCACGAAGCTCGAGCAGAAGGCGCAGCAGGCCCTTTTCGACACCTATTCCAAGCTGACGCCCTGGCAGAAGACGCAGGTCGCCCGCCATCCCGAGCGGCCGCACTGCCTCGACTACATCAAGACGCTGATCGAGGATTTCACGCCGCTGGCCGGCGACCGCTACTATGCCGAAGACGCCGCGATCGTCGGCGGCATCGGCCGGTTCCGCGGCCGTTCCGTCGTCGTCATCGGCCACGAGAAGGGCTCCGACACCGAGAGCCGCATCAAGCACAACTTCGGCATGGCCAAGCCCGAGGGCTACCGCAAGGCCGTGCGCCTGATGGAGCTTGCGCAGCGCTTCGGGCTTCCGGTCATCACGCTCGTCGACACCGCCGGCGCCTATCCGGGCATCGGCGCGGAGGAGCGCGGACAGGCCGAGGCCATCGCCCGCTCGACCGACTGCTGTCTCGGCCTCGGCGTTCCCATCGTCGCGGTCGTGATCGGCGAGGGCGGATCGGGCGGGGCCGTCGCCATCGCCACGGCCAACCGCATCCTCATGCTGGAGCATGCCATCTACACCGTCGCCTCCCCCGAGGCCGCCGCCACCATCCTCTGGCGCGATTCCGCGCGCGCCATCGATGCCGCCACCAGCATGAAGATCACGGCCCAGGACCTGGAATCGATGGGCGTCATCGACGTCATCATCACCGAGCCGGTCGGCGGCGCCCACCGCGACAAGGACCGCACCATCCGCGCGACGGGCGATGCCATCGCCAGGGCGCTCGGCGAATTTGCCGGCAAGACCCCTGAGGCCATCCGGGAACAGCGCCACGAGCGATTTCTCGCCATCGGCCGAAACCTCTGAAAAGCCTCACATTCCTGCCGCAGTTCGCCGTAATGGTCGGGGCAGGGAATCGCGGCTGCGGCACAAGCGCCGCGCGGCTAGCTTTTGCACAGCATTTACCGTATCTTAACGGTAACGAATCGATGGTGAACGGCGTGCGCCAGGGGCACAGCGTATGAGTCGAACCATCCTGGGGGACATGAGCAGAATTCTGTCGCGCGTCGCGCTCACGGTTGTTCTTGCCTGGCTTGCTGCTGCCTGCAGCCAGGTGGAACTCGCTCCGCATCTGAAGCCGCTCTCCAAGGACACGATGATGCTCCTTGGCCGCAAGGGCATGGACACGTCCGCGCCCATCTTCATCCGCGTCTTCAAGGAAGAATCCGAGCTTGAGGTCTGGAAGCAACGCCCCGACGGCCGCTTCTACCACTTCAAGACCTATCCGATCTGCAACTGGTCCGGCGGGCTCGGCCCCAAGGTGACCCAGGGCGACCGGCAGGCGCCGGAAGGCTTCTACACCGTCAGCCGCGAGCAGATGAACCCGAGCTCGCAGTTCTACCTCGCGTTCAACCTCGGCTATCCCAACCTCTACGATCGCGCCAACAACCGCACCGGCGAATTCCTGATGGTGCACGGCAAGTGCAAGTCGGCGGGCTGCTATGCCATGACCGACGCCCTGATCGAGGAGATCTACGGCCTCGCCCGCGAGGCCTTCATCGGCGGCCAGGATGTGATCCAGGTGCACGCCATGCCGTTCCGCATGACGGATGCCAACATGGCGCGTCACAAGACCGACAAGTGGTATCCCTTCTGGAAGACGCTGAAGGAAGGCTACGACTACTTCGAGCTGACGCGTCAGCCGCCCGCCGTCGGCGTCTGCAATCGGAGCTACGTCGTCAACGTCGCCGCCCCTGGCGGTCTCATGCCGGCGCGGCTCGATCCGCAGGGGCCGTGCCCGATGCTGGTCCATCCGAAGGTCGAGCCCTTCGTTCCCCGTCCCGGCGATCAGATCGCGCAGGAGCGCATCTCGGTGCCCGGTCCCAAGACGCGCGACATCGCCCACGCGACGCCGGTTCCCGGCACCACGGGATCGCTGTCGGGCATCGCGTCGAGCCTCGGCGGCTACATGGGCCTGTCGAAGGGGCCGTCGAAGCCGTTGTTCGGATTCTCGTTGGGCAAGTAGGTGGCGACCGTCGCGCGCAAGGCCTGGCGCAGACTCTGGCGCAAGGGCGCGGCCGGCCTCGCCGTGTTTGCGCTCGCCGTCGCGCTTGTCGCGGCCATCCATGCCCGCCTCGACACCTGGGATGACGCCGCGCTGCGGCTCGAGCGGTCCTACCGGCTCGCCCAGTCCGCCCTGGGCGTCGCGCTGCCCGGCACGCCCGACCTGAAGCAGCTCGATCAGCGCCTCGCCGCCCGCGGCCTGAGCCTCGGCGCGCCGATCTTCGTGCGCATCTTCAAGCGCGAGTTCGAGTTCGAGCTCTGGATGAAGGGCAAGGACGGCTTCCAGCTCTTCGCCACCTATCCCATCTGCTACTGGTCGGGCCGGCTGGGTCCGAAGCTGACCGAGGGCGACCGGCAGGCGCCCGAAGGCTTCTATACGGTGGAGTCCGGCCAGCTCAATCCGCACAGCCGCTGGCATCGCGCCTTCAATCTCGGGTTCCCCAATCTCTACGACCGCACGCACGAGCGCACCGGCTCCTTCGTCATGGTGCACGGCGGCTGCTCGTCGGTCGGCTGCTATGCGATGACGAACCCGGTCATCGACGAGATCTGGCGCATCGTCACCGCCGCGCTGTCGAAGGGCCAGCGCCGCTTCCAGGTGCATGTCTTTCCGTTCCGCATGACGGAGCAGAACATCGCGCTGCGCGCCGGCGATCCCGCCATGCCCTACTGGCGGACGCTGCGGCCCGCCTCCGACCTGTTCGAGAAGACGAGCATTCCGCCGCAGGTGCGCGTGTGCAACGGCAGGTACGAGGTCACGCCCGGAACCGCCGGCTCCGATGCCGCGACGGCGCTGACCAACGGCTGCGCGGAACCGTCCGCGGCCATGTAGCCCGATGCGGCCGCGCAACAGCGCGGGTCCCGTTTCCCACACCCGAAATGTTTCGCTGAAACAGAAGCATGTTGGCTTTCAATGCCGGCCTGCTATCGTCGCCGCGTGCGTCGCTCAACAAACAGGCAGCCCCCGCGGCAGATGTCCCCGCTCGCGCGATTGCGGGCGCGGTTTGCCGTCTGTCTCGGCGTGATGGTCATGGCCGCGATGACCGCGACCGCGTCGCGCGCGCTGGTCGTCGAGCTCAAGGATGTCGCGCCCGACCGCATCGAGCGGCAGCGCGCGGCGCTCGCCGGCAATCTGCCGCTTGCCGAAACCCCCGACATCACCAAGCTCGACGAGCGGCTGGCCGCCAAGGGCTTCACCATCGGCAATCCCGTCTTCATCCGCATCTTCAAGGCCGAGTCCGAGCTCGAGCTGTGGATGTTCAAGGACGGGCGCTACGAGCACTTCGCCACCTATCCGATCTGCCACTGGTCGGGAACGCTGGGGCCCAAGCTCGTCGAAGGCGACAAGCAGGCGCCCGAGGGCTTCTACACCGTCGGGCCCCGGCAGATGCGCCGCGCGGGCCATTGGCCGCGCGCCCTCAACATCGGCTTTCCCAACGCGCTCGACCGCTCGCTGTCGCGCACGGGCTCCTACATTCTCATTCACGGCGGCTGCTCCTCGGTCGGCTGCTTCGCGATGACGGACCCGGTGATCGACGAGATCTACCGCCTCAGCGCCGAGGCCTTGAAGACGCAGCAGGACCTCATCAGCGTCCATGTCTATCCCTTCCGCATGACGGCCGAGAACATGGCGCGCAACGAAACCAGCCAATGGGCCGAGTTCTGGCGCGATCTCAAGGTCGCCTACGACAGCTTCGAGCGGACCCGCCTGCCGCCGCGTGTGAGCGTTTGTGACCGTCGCTATCTGGTGACCGATGCCACCCGGCCCGAGGAGGTGGCCGACGGACGCCCTTTAGCCTGTGGCGGCGACTGGTTCGCCGCAACGGAGCCATCCGCACCGACTGCTCGCCGGCCAGGGTCGCCGACGCAGCCCCGCGCGATACGGCAGGCATCGTCACCGGCAGCATCTCGGGACGAGCCGAACCCCCTGCCGCCCGACACCACGCCGCCCCAGAGCGTCCGGTCCACCGGCCGCGCCAGCGCCAGGCTCAGGCTGCCTCCGGCGGCTGGACCTACACGCCGCGCCCGGATCTCCTGCGTACCGACGCTCCCTAGCTGCCGCCGCTGGATCGCGCTGCACTCCGGCAAGGCCGCCCGCAAGACGATCGCGCACAAGCCGGCGCCCCGCCGCTCGCGGACGGCCGCGCGCCGCTAGTTTCTTGCCGGCTTCGGATCGGCCATGCGATACAGCGCTCTACGCAAGAGCCTTTTCCCGCCAACCGCATAAGGGTTCCGACAGGCATGCCGGACAGCTTCCTGAAAACCATCGAGCGCGCTCTCGAGGCCACGCTTTTCGCAAGCCGATGGCTGCTGGCGCCCTTCTATGCCGGGCTGGCGCTCAGCCTCGTCGTCCTTCTGATCAAGTTCCTCGAGGAGCTGCTGCACATCGCGATGCAGGCCCTGAGCGGCACGGAGGCCGACATCATCCTCGGCGTGCTGTCCCTGGTCGATCTCGCGTTGACCGGATCGCTGCTGGTGATCGTGATCTTCTCCGGCT
>JBFWWW010000120.1:0-12349 GCA_050245975.1 Hyphomicrobiaceae bacterium | reverse complement strand
CTACGAGGCGAGCCGGGCGCTGTCGCGCGTCTACGCGGCGCGGTTCAGCCTCTCGATTCCGGAATGGCGGATCATTGCGAACCTCGGCCAGCTTGGCCCGCTCTATGCCGGCGCGGTGGCGAGTGCCTCCAGCCTCGACAAGCCGGCCGTCACGCGCGCCATAAAAACCCTTGTGTCCAAGGGTCTGGTGCAGCGGGAGATCGGCGCGCAGGACCGGCGGCAGGTTCGGCTCGCACTGACGCCGCGCGGGAGAAAGGTTTGCCACGATGTGGCAGCCCTGGCGCTGACCTGGGAGCGCGAACTGCTCGGAACTTTGAGCAGTCGCGAAATGCGCGCGCTCGACGGCGGGCTCAAGAAACTTGCACGTCGGATAGCAGACATGGGACGGTAGCCCTCGCATGCCGAGGGAGTGCCACCATGCGACTGTATAGCTATTTCCGATCATCAGCTTCGTACCGATGTCGTATTGCCCTCAATCTGAAAGGGCTCAAGTACGAGATGGCATTTATTCATTTGCTCAAGGACGGCGGCCAGCAGCACAGCGACACCTACAAGGCGCTCAATCCCCAGGCGCAGGTGCCGACGCTGGAAAACGACGGGGCGGTTCTCACGCAGTCCATCGCCATCATGGAGTATCTGGACGAGATCCGGCCCGAGCCTCCGCTGCTGCCACCGGGCCCCGTCGGGCGGGCTCACGCGCGGGCCTTCGCGCTCGCAATCGCCTGCGATATCGGGCCCATCAACAATCTGAAGGTGCTGCGCTATCTGAAGCGGTCCCTGAAGCAGGACCAGGAGGCGATCGACGCCTGGGTACGCCGCTGGGCAGAGGGCGGATTGCTGGCGTGCGAGCGCCTGCTGCCTGCCGAACCGACGCGGTACTGCTTCGGCGACCAGCCGACGATCGCCGACATCTGCCTGGTGCCGCAGATGTACAATGCGCGGCGGTTCAACTCGGACCTGTCGGCGGTGCCGCGTCTGGTGGCCATCGACGCGGCGTGCCGCGAGCACCCCGCGTTCGCGGCGGCAGCCCCCGAGGTGCAGCCCGACGCCGTGCCCGCCTAGGAGACGGTTACGGCGGGGCCGGAGGTCATTGGCTGACGACGGCGCCCAGTGCGGAACGCGCCCACGGCTTGGCCCATGCCGGCGTGGCGTCGCCGTCGGCCTGCGCGGTGGACGGCGGCGGCATCGGCGGCAGGAGCGGCGTCGGTCCCGTGCCGCTCAACGGCGGCAGCACGCCGGGCGCGACGGTCGGGGCGGGCGCCTGGGCCGCCGCGACCGGCGCCGGCCGCGGCGGTGGCGTGTGAACGGCGACGGCCTTCGGCCGGCGGGTCCTGGCGCGGTGCTCGCTGCTGCTGGTCTGGGTCTTGCGCGCCGCCGGCTTTTCGACCGGCGCAGCGGCCGGCTGGATCATGCGCGTCGTGACGATCGAGTTCTGCATCGGCGCCGGGCGCTGGACCGGTTCGGGCGCAGCCGCGGCGACCGTCGTCGCCGTCTCGGCGCGGGCGATGCGCGTCTGGGCCTCGGCGATGAGGCGGCCGTTGGGATCGATCAGCTCGACGCTGACCTCGGCCTGCCGGTGGGGCATGGCATAGAACGTCAGGTCGATGTCGGAGGCTGCACGCGGATCGACGGTCCAGGTGCCCGGCTCGATCGGGCGGCCCTTCGACAGACCCGACAGCTCCGGCACACCTTTTATGACGAGCACGGCGTGCGGCGGCACATGCTCGATGCCTTCGATCCGGAGCGGGAAGCTGACGGTGGCGCCCGGCGTCGCCTCGACGAGGCCGGCGAGCCTGAGCCGAGGTTGCGGCGGCGGCGATGCGGCCGGTTGCGCGAGCGCGGCATCTGTCGTGAGCGCAGGCGACGCGGGAGGCGCGATCAGCGCCGGCGCAGGAACATCCGTCGCAACCTGGCGGTTCATCGCCGCCAGCTGCGGGTTGGCGAAGCGTCCGACCCGATCGGGCGCGAGCGCGGCAACGACGATCGGCGATGTGCGCCCGGCCACGACGGCAGCCGTCGTCGCCTGCGAGCGTTTTGCCAGCACCGCGGAGAGCTCGTCGCGTCCGGGATCAGCCGTCAGGTAAAGCGCGAGCACCGCCACGCCGAGAACGCCGGGCAGGAAGAAGCTGCGCACCATGCGGCGGGCGCGCGGCGCGCTCGAGGCGGCTTCGGGCGCCTTCTCCGCGACGGCGGCGGCGGGCTGGTCCTGCGCGAGAGGCGCCAAGGGCGACACGCGCGCCGCGCCGTCGCGCGAAACCGCGGCCTCGGTCTGCCGTGCGGCGCCAGCACTACGCGCGTTGAGATTTGCACGCGCATTCGCAGGCGCGATGGCGTCGAGCATCGCCCGCAGCGACGGCGAGCGTGCTTCGCTCCGGCGGATATCAATGCCCGAATGCGGGCGCCCCTCGGTCGACATCGCGACGGCCCCAGTGGTGGCATCTGTGTGCGTTGGCACATTTCATCGCGATAGATGCGCTGGATGCCACCTGAAAAGGGGGAATTTGGTAAATGTCTGCAGGAGCTAAGGGGTGGCTTCTGAGGTAACGATGGAGCTGGGCAGGCTACGGCCTTCAAGTGTCTCGGCAACCAGCTGCGCCAGGGCCGGCGCGATCAGGAAGCCATGCCGGAACACGCCGTTGACGAACAGGGTGTCGCCGCGCCGGATGATGCGCGGGAGGTTATCGGCAAAGGCGGGACGCAGCCCGGCCGCCATCTCCACGATCTCCGCCTCGCCGAATGCCGGATGCACGGTGTAGGCCAGCGCCAGCAGGTCCAGCGCCGAGCGCACCGTCACGGGGCCGGCGTCCTCGCTTTCGATCACGGTGGCGCCGACGAGAAAGCGGCCGTCGCCCCAGGGAACGATGTAGAGCGGGTGACGCGGATGCAGCAGGCGCACCGGCCGGGAAAGCCGGACCTCCGGCGTGCGGATGACAAGGCGTTCGCCGCGCACGCCGCGCAGGCCCGGCAGCTTGTCCCTGGCGGCAAGGCCGCGGCAGTCGATGCGCAGGGTGCCGCCCGCGGCGTCGTCCTCGCTCCCAAGCCGGACGTCGACGCCGGCCGCGCGCGCCTGGTCGAGAAGGCTCCCCATCGCCGCCGCCGGCACGACGTGGCCTTCGTCGGCGAAGAACAGTCCGTTGGCAAAGCGGTCGCCAAGGTCCGGCTCGAGGGCGGCGATCTCCTGCTGGCCGACGGCGCGATGGCCTTCGGTCAGCCTGGCAAACCGTGTCAGCTCGGCCCGGTCTCGCGCCGGCGCCACGACCAGCGTGCCGTCGAAGACAACGCCCGGCACGGTCCGGCGCCACAGCGGCAGTGCCGACAGGCCCAGGTCGCGGACAACGGGACCGGCTGCCTCGGCCTCGCAGTATGGCGCGAGCATCGCGCCGGCCAGGCGGCTGGCGGCATCAGCGAACGGCTGCGACGAGCGTTCGACGAGGCGCACGCGGTGGCCGGCGCGCGCCAGCGTCAGCGCCTGCCACAGGCCGACGATTCCCGCTCCGACAACCGTGATCGACTGCGCTTTCACGTTCTGCCAGTCCTTTGTCCGCCTGCCTGTCCGACCGTCGCGCGCATCAGTCGCCGCGGGCCACGCCTTCGCGACGCGGATCCGCGCCGCCTTCCAGCGTCCCGTCGGGGCGCCGCACGATGATATGCGTTCCCGACGTCAGCAGGTCGGCATTGATGGCATGGCCGTAGGCCGTCAGCCGCAGGGCATGCCACAGGCTCTCGGGGCGGTCGATCTCAACCTCCACCGTTCCGCCGCGGCTGCCGAAGTTCATCAGCGCGGCGGCGGCCTGCGCGTCCATCTTCCAGTCGATGAGCGCAACCAGCGATTTGACGACGTAGGGGATGATGCGGCTCCCGCCCGGCGATCCCAGCACGGCCTCCACCTTGCCGTCGGGGCCGAAGACAATGGTGGGCGCCATCGAGCTGCGCGGCCGCTTGCCGCCGGCGACGGCGTTGGCGACGGGCCGCCCCTCGCGATCACGGCCGCGCCAGGCGAAATCCGTGAGCTCGTTGTTGAGCAGGAAGCCGCCGGCCATGAGGCGCGAGCCGAACCCGGATTCGATGGTGGTCGTCATGGCAAGCGCGTTGCCGTCGGCGTCGATGATGGAGATGTGGCTGGTGCCGGCCGCCTCGACGGTGGCGTCGCGCCCCAGGGCCACCTTGGCCTGGGGGTCGGGCGTGCCGGGATAAGCCCTGCCCATGGTGCGCTGCTCGTCGATGAGGCGCCGGCGCTGGGCAAGGTAGGCCGGATCGAGCAGCTTCTGCGGCTGCGGGACGAAATCCGGATCGGCGACATAGAAGTCGCGGTCGGCGAAGGCGAGCTTTTCGGCTTCGGCGATGAGATGCAGCGCGCGCGCGTTCATAGGACGCGGCGGGTCGAGCGCGATGTCGTAGGGCTCAAGCAGGGCGAGCGTCTGGGCCACCGCGATGCCGCCCGACGAGGGCGGACCCATGCCGCAGATGCGACGTCCCCGATAAGGCGCGCAGACCGTCGAGCGCTCGCGCACGCGGTAGGCGGCGAGATCGGCGAGCGTCATGTCGCCCTGGTGGTTGGGTGCGGTGCGCACCGCGTCTACGATCGCCTCCGCGATGGGGCCGCCGTAGAAGGCGTCGGCCCCGCGCTCGGCGAGCGCGCGCAGCGTGGCCGCGAACGCCGGATTGCGCAGCACCGTGCCCGCCGGATGGAGCCGGTGGTGGCGGTCGAAGAAGTAGTCGCGCGCGGTCGGCGCGAAGCTGTGCGGACCATACCAGCGCAGCAGCAGCGACAGGCGCGGCGAGATGGCAAAACCGTTGTCTGCGAGCCGGAGCGCCGGCTCGAAGAGCCGTTTCCAGGGCAGCCTGCCGTGCGCCTTGTGGATCGCCTCGAGCAGCCGCGGCGCGCCGGGGACGCCGACGCTCAGCCCGCCGAACACCGCCTCGTCGAAGGCGCGCGGGCGTCCGTTGACCAGGAAGCGGTCGGCGCAGGCCGCGGCCGGAGCCGTTTCGCGCCCGTCGTAGGCCGTCAGCGCCTGCCTGGCCTGGTCCCAGAACAGCACGAACGCGCCGCCGCCCAGGCCGGAGGACTGCGGCTCGACGAGGTTGAGAACGAGCTGGACCGCGACGGCCGCATCGGCGGCGCTGCCGCCGGCGCGCAGCATCTCGAGCCCGGCATCGACCGCGAGCGGGTTGGCCGCCGCGATCATGAATTTTTTCGCGTGCGAGACCGTCTTCGCCGTCGATCCCGTTGCGGCCTCGGGAGCGGACTGGCTCGCCGGCGCCGCGGCCGCGGAGGCCGATAGCGCTGCAAGGCCGAGGCAGACGATGGCCGTGCGGAGCAGTGCGATCATGGGCGGCGAAGGTCCAGGCGGGCGAGCCGCCGGAGTGTCGCCTGTTTTCGCTTCAATGCAATCCCTTCCCGGTCCGTCCCGGTCGGCGACGAAAAGGGAGGGCGCCGGTGCAGTGGGGAGAGAGGGGGAACATGCACCGGCGCCCTCCAGACCGCTCATGGGCGGCAGGTGGCCTTGGTGGCCGGCCGGGGGAGCCTGGCCAACAATCGCAAGGGGGCGCTTACCGATTGCCGAAAGCCTCTCCTGACGCCCGGGCTGCATGGGGCAGCAGCCCGGCAAGAGCGGTACGCACACAGCGATACGCACACGTTACCGAACACGACTTTTGCCTGACGCCGCGAACCGGACACGACATGTCGCGGCGTCTTGGGGCGACTGGGAAGGACGTCTCGTGTTCGATTTTTGTTCTAATGCGCCGCCGGGGAGTCGTCAAGGCAAATTTGAAACGAAGCGGGAACATCGGGCGGTCCGAAGCGCTGCCGCCAAGAGACCGCAGAATCGACGATCCAAAGCGCAAATCGAACGCTGCCGACCACAAAGCCTCTCCGATGGGCGCCGACCGGCGGCACGATGGATACGTACTGTTGCGCAATTCGCACAACACCAGGCAAACCGGTCGAAACAATCGCCGACACAGGGCTTTGCGCGAGGTTGTGTATTGCCGAGCCGGTTGCAGAGCGCCACAGTTCGGTCGCCTTTCACAATGTCACGAGCGCGCTTCAGCCTGCGGCATCGCAGACCCTGGCGTGCAGGCCTTGTGAATCGGTCCGTGGTGACGGCGCGGTGGCGCGGGCGGATGTCCCGCAGATCACGCGAGGGTGAAGTCGGTAACGGTGTGGGGGTAAGTGCTCCGTTTACCGGATCATCCGCAAACTGGTGCTGCAGTCACGGTGCACGTCGCGGCATAGCCCGGCGGATAAGAACACAAAGGAGATGCGACGATGGTCAGTGTGGGCAACATCAGGACGCCGCTTCGGGCTTTCGCGGCCGCTGCGACGGTGATTGTGTGCGCGGGGCTGGCAGCGCCGGCTTCGGCGCAGACCATTTCCTGGGATTGGGGCGGTGGCAGCACCGTCGGTGGAAGCGGCCGTGAAACCGTCAGCTTCAGTCCGAAATATACGCCCGGGCAGGTGATCGTCAGCTTCGGTGACCGCAGGCTTTATTTCATCACGCGTCCCGGTGAGGCGCTCAGCTATCCGATCGCCATTCCGCGCGACCAGAGCCGCTGGGAAGGCATCACGTCGGTCTCCTCGAAGCGTGAGAACCCGTCGTGGACGCCGACGCCGACGATGATCGCCGAGAACCCGCGCCTGCCGCGTTGGGTGCCGGGCGGCCATCCGATGAATCCGCTCGGCGTGCGCGCGCTGTATCTCGGTTCGAGCGCCTATCGCATCCATGGCACCGATGCGCCCTGGACGATCGGCCAGGCCGTGTCGAAGGGCTGCATCCGTCTCTACAACCAGGATGTGCTCGATCTTTATCCGCGCGTGAAGGTCGGCGCCAAGGTCACCGTCACCTGGGCCCGCTTCCAGACCGGCGGCGTGGCGGCGGTATCGGATGCGCCGAAATCATCGCCGACCAGCATCTTCTCGATCTTCGATGATGAGGAGCCGGCGCCGCAGAAGAGCAAGACCTCGACGGCACCGCAGCGCAAGGTCAGCAAGGCGTCCGCCTCCCAGGGCTGACGGAGCGCCGATCCGGGATATCGAGGGGCGGCCCTTTGGCCGCCCCTTTCCGTTTTCGACAGCCGTGTCAGAGAAACGCGCGCGAGCCGAGGTGCAGGCCCAGCAGCAGCAGCCCGGCGAAGAAGCAGCGGCGAAAGACGATGGCGCTGACGCGGACGCGCACGATCTGTCCGGCATACATGCCCGCGAGCGCCGGCAGCAGCGTCAGCGTCGAGGTCCCGGCCGTCGCCAAGGGCAGCGCCCCGTCGCGCGCCAGCCCGCCGGCCAGCGCCACGGTCGAAACGGTGAAGGACAGGCCGAGCGCCTGGATCAGGTCGTCGCGATCGAGCTCCAGCGCCTGCAGATACGGCACGGCCGGTAGCACGAAGACGCCCGTCGCCGCCGTGACGAGGCCCGTCAGAGCGCCGATCACCGGTGACAGCCAGGGCTCGGCGCCTGCCGGTATCCTGAGCCGGAACGACGTCAGGCCGAGGATGGCGTAGAGCACGAGCGCGATGCCGAGTGCCGTAACGGCGCGCCCGGTGGTGTCCCCGGCCAGCAGACCGCCGCCGGCCCAGGTCCCGAGACATATGGCAACAAACATCGGCCAGAAGCGTTTGACGAGCGCGCCGAAGCGCGGCCCGGCCGCGAGCTGCCAGACATTTGTCACGAACGACGGCACGATCAGCATCGCCGCCGCTTCGACGGGAGGCATGATGAGGCTCAGCAACCCGACGGCGACCGTCGGCAGCCCGAGGCCGATCACGCCCTTCACGAAACCTGCGAGCAGAAACGTGGCGGTGATGGCGAGGATATGGGCGGAGAAGGCGGAGGAAATGTCGTGCATGCGTGCACAATGCCCGCATGCCGTTCGTACGGGAAGCGGTCGGCTGCGAACATCGCGCGCCCAGGGCAAAGGATAGCGGAAGCCTCAGCGCATGACTCAGGCGCCCGCGCCGAGGCAGGCGGTGAGGCTGCCGGCAAGGCGCCGCATCAGGGCTTCGTAGAGGCCGGGGCCCGGCTCCAGCGTCGCGCCCTCGGGATCGAGCGTTCCCGTTCGCGCGCCGGTGCCCTCCGCCACGGTCGCCACGAGGCTGGACTGGAATTGCGGCTCGCTGAAGATGCAGCTTGCGCCCAGTTGCTGGACCTTGCGGCGCAGATCGATGAGGCGTTGCGCGCTGGGCGGCACCTCGGGGCTGATGGCGATGGCACCCACCGCGCTCAGCGCATAGCGACGTTCGAGATATTGATAGGCGTCGTGGAAGACCACGTAGGATTTTGCGGCCAGCGGGCGCAGCTCTCGCGCCAGATCGGCATCGATCGCATCGATATGTGCGCTGAAGCGCTGTGCATTGGCACGATATCGATCGGCATGGGCGGGGTCGCGCCGGGAGAGGGCTTCGGCGATGCTGGCCACCAGGATCTTGGCATTGCCAGGGTCGAGCCAGATGTGCCCGTCGACGGCATCCGCGTGTCCTGCGGCGCTGCCGACATGGAGGTGGGCGCTTCCTGACACGGGTTCGATGACATGGCCGAACCGGCGGGGGAGCAGCTTCAGTCCTGCCGCATCCGCCAGCGTGACGATCGTGACGGAGCGCGGCAGCGAGGTCATGATTTTGGCGAGAAACGGCTCGAGCGCATCGGAGACGCGGAATACGATGTCGGCGTTGTTGAGCGCGCGCGCATCGGACGGCTTGAGCGTATAGGTGTGGGCGGAGGCCATGCCCTGCACCAGCAGGCGCGGCTCACCGACGCCCTGCATCACCTGCGCGACGAGCGCGTGGATCGGCTTGATGGTGGCGACGACGTGCGGCGCTTCGGCCCGCGCCGTGCCGGCACATGCGCCGAGCAGCACCGCGGCCGTCATCACGGCGGCCATCGCGCAACGGCCCCATTCCCGCATCCTGCACCTATCGATGAAACACATCATGCCCCGCGATGGCCCGCGGGGGTGATCGATCCTGTAATACTATAACACTCTTGTCGGGACGGCAACCGGCGCCGGCGGCCATGGTGCCGCATCCCGGTTCGGAACGCCGGTTTACACAATCTTCAGATATCGCTGCCCGGCGGATGCCTCCCACCCCTATGGTCACCGGCAACGTCGGGATGTGGTGTGCGAGGAGTTATGCGTATTCGCCGTTGGGTTCTGGTTGCCGCGCTGCTCGCGCTGCCGTTGACGCCGAGCCGGGCTGCCCGCGATCTGGCCCTGCCGGAAACGGCCACGCAGCTGGAACTGGTCGTATTCGAGCGCGCCGGCTGCCTTTACTGCGAGGTCTTCCATCGCGACGTGCTTCCCCGATACAAGGCCTCGCTGACGGCGGCGCAGGCCCCGCTGCGGTTCGTCGACATCACCGCCGTCGATGTGGATCGCCTCGCGTTGCGGGCGAGCATCACGACGATCCCGACGGTCGTGCTCATGAAGGACGGCCAGGAGGTCGACCGCATCGTCGGCTACACCGGACCCGAGACATTCTTCCAGCTTGTCGCGCATATGCTGGGCCGCGCCGAATAGGCGATTGCGCGCACACGAGCGATCCTGTTTGATGCCCCCGAAGCAGAGCGGAGGGGGCCATGCGTCGGCGCGATTTCCTCAAATCTACCGGTGCGGCCGCATCGGCAGCCGCGACAGTCGGTCTGGCCGCTGCGCCGGCCGACGCTGCTGCCCTGTCGAAGCCGGCGATCGGCACAGGGCGCCGCGTGCTGCGCCTGGCCACGTCGGCCGGCGATGATGCAGGCCGTGGCGCCGGGCGCGGCCTGGCACCGTTCATCCGCCGCGTGGCCAGCGCGACCGACGACCGGCTGCAGATCGAGCTCGTCCCGGCCGAGGCAGCGACCGGGGCCGAGTTGACGTTCGACAGCGCCGGGCATTTCGAGATGCTGCATCCGGCGTTCATGTTCTTCGCCGGGATGCCGACGGGACGTGACCTTGATGCCACCGCCTTCGCGGCCTGGCTCGGTGTCGGTGGCGGTCAGGGCCTTTGGGACGATCTTGCCGCGGACCACGGCATGAAGATGCTGGCGGCCGGTCATTCCGGGGCGAGCCGCGGTCTGTGGTTGCGCGTTGCGCGGCCGACCGATGGGCTCGCCGGCCTGCACGTCGCGGCGCCGGCCTGCGCGCGCGCAATCCTGGCAGCGGTCGGCGCACGAACCGCCGATCCGACAGCCGTCGGCGCGCCCGACGCCGTCGAATGGCTCGGCGGCGCGACGCCGTTCGGCTACGAACCGACGCACCCCAACGATGCGATCCTCCAGCCCGGCCTGTTCGCGGGCGGTCGCGCGCGCTGGCTCGCCATCAGCCGCCCGGTCTGGGACCGGTTCTCGGCCTCCGACCGTGCGGTGTTGGAGGCCTGCGCCTGCGAGGCATGGATGGCCGCCCTTGCGGAAGCCGCCGCCGAGGCGGAGATGCGTCGCGTCGTGGCTGCGGCTCGCGGGTTCGAATCACAACCGTTGCCGCCGGCGACCCGCGCAGCGCTGGCTGCCGCGGTCGCCGACACCGTGGCGGACTGGGCCAATACGGATGCGTTGGCGCGCCGGATCGCCGCCAGCTACGAGGCGCACCGGCGCTCGGCATCACCGCAAAGCACAATCGCCCAGGTTTGAACCCTCAGCCTCCCGGGCTCGGCCTGCATCACTGCATAGCCGGACCATGGCCGGTGCATGCCTTGCCGCGACGGGCATGTTTGTTGCGCGTCGCCGACCTTTCGCAACCCGATCGTGTCGCAACCGGCTGCGACCGCGTTCGTGAATGGCTGCCGCTGTTGCATTGGGCGGGCCAGAACCTATGTTTTAGGCAGTCTGGATGGGGAAGATAGCGGGGGCCGGGTTTGCGGCGCGCTTGAAAGTCTGTCAGCTTTCCCGGGCCGATGGCCACAGCCTGCGTAAGAATAGGGCGGGGCCTCTGCGGGAGACACCAGGAGCCCGAGGACACATGCCGAAACATACGGTCAGCCTCAGCGACAAATACGATCTCAGCATCCCACTCCAGCTCTTGAGCGGCACGCAGGCCGTTGTCCGCCTCACGCTGATGCAGCGCGAACGCGACGTCGCGGCAGGGCTCAACACTGCGGGCTATGTCACAGGCTACCGCGGCTCGCCGATCGCCAGTCTCGAGAGTGCCTTTCAGCGCGTCGATCCGCTGCTGAAGAAGAATCACATCACATTCCGTCCTAGCCTCAACGAGGATCTCGCCGCCACCGCGCTGTGGGGTTCGCAGCAGGCGGAGTTGCGCGGCGAGGGCAAGTACGACGGCGTGTTCGGCGTCTGGTACGGCAAGGGCCCCGGCGTCGACCGCACAGGGGACGTCTTCCGGCATGCCAACCATGCCGGCACCTCCAAGCACGGCGGCGTACTCGCGCTGATGGGCGATGACCATACGTGCGAGAGCTCGACCTCCGCGCACCAATCCGAGTTCGCCTTCCTCGATTTCATGATCCCGGTGCTCAACCCTGCCGGCGTCCAGGAAATTCTCGACTACGGAATCTACGGCTTTGCTCTTTCGCGCTTCGCCGGCGTGTGGGTCGGCCTCAAGTGCGTGAAGGACAACATCGAGGCGACCGCGACCGTCGACGGCCGCGTCGACCGCATCGAGGTGAAAATTCCCGAAGATTTCACGATGCCGCAGGGCGGGCTCAACATCCGCCTTGCCGATCAGCCGCTCGCCAAGGAAGCGCGGCTGCATGACTTCAAGCGCGCGGCGATGCTGGCCTTCGCGCGCGCCAACAAGCTGGACCGCATCATCACGTCGGGGGGACCCAACCCCAAGATCGGCATCATCACCACCGGCAAGAGCTACCTCGACGTCCGCCAGGCAATGGACGAGCTCGGCATCGACGAGGTGAAGGCCAATGCGCTGGGCCTGCGGCTCTACAAGGTGGCCATGACATGGCCGCTCGAACCTGTCGGCGTTGCCAAGTTCGTCGAGGGCCTCGATACGGTCCTCGTTGTCGAGGAGAAGCGGTCGCTCATCGAGACGCAGGTCAAAGAGCAGCTGTTCGACCTGCCGGTGCGGCCGCGCGTGCTCGGCAAGAAGGACGAGAACGACCAGTGGCTGTTCCCGGCGAAGGGCGCGCTGGAGTCTACCGAGATCGCCATCAATCTCGGCGAGCGGCTCATCCGCTACGGCGCCGGCGAGGACATCAAGGCCCGTGTGTCGGAGCTGAAGGCGCTCAAGGGCAACCGTCCGCTGGCGCAGGAATCCATCACGCGCATTCCCTACTTCTGCCCCGGCTGCCCGCACAACTCCTCGACCGTGGTGCCGGAAGGCGCCCACGCCTACGCCGGCATCGGCTGCCACTACAAGGCGCAGTGGATGGACCGCAACACCGACGGCTGGACCCACATGGGCGGCGAGGG
>JBFWWW010000119.1:0-12353 GCA_050245975.1 Hyphomicrobiaceae bacterium | reverse complement strand
AGCGGCCTGGCGCTGTCGATTCCCGATGCTGCCGGCAAGAGCGGGGGCACCGAAGTACGCATCCCGGGCCTCGGCAAGGTCGGCATCCTGCCGAAGCTCGATTTCGGGCTCGAGCTGCTTTATGGGGCATCCGAGGACCAGAAGGTGTTTCCGGAAGAAAAACTCGATCCCAACTCGGATCTGCAAATCCGCGGCACTATCAAGCATCGCTGGTAGGCGGACGGCTGGCACCGGCTCTCTGTGCCCTACCGCATGATCGCGCTAAAACGGAGCGCCTCCCCGTGAGGCGCTCTTGGTTTATCCGGGCTCCGGTCGCCATGCCTGTCCCATCGAGCACGCAACGTCTTCTCGCCGCCGGGGTGCATGTATTCACCGCCTGCGGTGTCGTCTGCGCGTTGCTGGCCACGCTGGCGGCGCTGGAGGATGCCTGGGAGCGCAGTTTTTTGTGGCTTGGCGTCGCCCTGGTCATCGACGGCGTGGATGGAACGCTGGCGCGCATGACGGTGGTGAAAACGACACTGCCGCGCTTTTCGGGCGAGCAACTCGACCTGGTCGTCGACTACGTGACCTATGTGTTCACGCCGGTGCTGCTGTTGTGGCTGGCAGGGTTCCTTTCGGGCGTCTGGGGCTTCGTGCTCGCCGCCGCCATCCTCCTCTCATCGCTGTTCCACTTCAGCGATACCGCCAGCAAGGCCGAGGACTATTCATTCGTCGGCTTTCCCGCAGTTTGGAACATCATTGCGTTCTATATTTTTGCCTTCGCTCTGCCGCCGTGGGCCGTTGCGGCCCTCATTCTGGCCTGCGCGGGTTTGACGTTCGTCCCGATGCGATGGGTGCATCCGGTCCGCGTCGTGAGCTTGCGTGGACCGACCCTTGCCGTATGCGCGGCAGGCGCCATTGCGGCGCTGGCCGTGCTCTGGCGCGGCTTTCCGGCCAGCGGGGCGTTGCAGGCCGTCCTGGCTGCCTGCGCGCTCTACGTCCTTGCCCTGTCGGTGCGCAGCGGGATCGTTCACCCTGTGGATAAACAGCTCTGAGCGCGCGGCCGTCTGTCGCGGTATCCCTTTCCGGCGTTTCCGCACCAGAAAGCCCGGCTTAGGCTCAGGACGCATATTTGTGCAGCGCCACAAAAGCGTCATCGGGCGTCGTAAGAGGTGCGCGCGACATTGGATCCATGGCGCGCGGCGGCATGCGTGCGCAGAGGGGGTAGCATGAAAGCGTTGGCGTTGGCTGCGGTTGTATGCTGTTGCGTGACTGGAGGCGTGGTTGCCGCAGAGCTCGAGGGTGAAAGCCTGCGCAAGACGGTCGCGGGCAAGACGGTTCATCTCGACACGCCGCTCGGCACGCTTCCCATCCTCTACCGGCCGGATGGCACCATGGCCGGCAAATCGGTTCAGCTCGCCTATTATACGGGCTCCGTCCAGGATCGCGGCATCTGGTGGATCGTGCGCGACAAGCTCTGCCAGAAGTGGGCGAGTTGGCTTGAGGGCAAGTCCTACTGCTTCTCCCTGCATCAAACCGGAAACAGCGTACAGTGGCGTCGCAATGACGGCCTGACAGGCACGGCCACGATCGGCCGCTGACCGGCGCGGGCGCGGCCTTCCGTGCACGTTGCGATTTGCCAACCGACCGCGCCTGGAATAGCGTTACCAGGCATTTCTTGCGGGAGGTGGTGATGCGGCTGCGTGGGATCGGGCATCTGTTCGTACTGACCGTTGCGGTACTGGTGCTCGTGGGCGGATGGACCGGACAGGCCGCCGCCGAGAAGCGCGTGGCTCTGGTGATCGGCAATTCCGCCTATGCCAACGCGCCGGCATTGAAGAACCCGCGCAACGATGCGGAAGATTTCGCCCTTGCGATGCGCCGCCTCGGCTTCGATGTGATCGCCGGTTACGATCTCGATCAGAAGGCGATGGGGGAAAAGGTCCGCGACTTCGCGCGCGCGCTCGAGACCGCCGACGTGGCGCTGTTCTTCTATGCCGGCCACGGTCTGCAGTCGAACGGACAGAATTATCTCGTTCCGGTAAGCGCGACGCTGCAGAAGGAGAGCGATCTCGATTTCGAAACGGTATCGCTCGATCTCGTGATGAAGCAGATGCAGCGCTCGGCGCGCGTCAGCCTCGTTTTCCTCGATGCCTGCCGTGACAATCCGCTGACGCGCAGCCTGCGCGGCGGCAGCCGTTCGACCGCGGTCGGGCAGGGTCTTGCGCGCATTTCCGATGCCGCAGGTACGCTCATTGCCTTCTCGACGCAGCCGGGCAACGTGGCGCTCGATGGCAGCGGACGCAACAGCCCCTTCACGAAGGCGCTGCTGGAAAACCTGGAGAAGCCCAACACGACCATCGGCGATGTGATGATCGACGTGCGCCGGTCCGTGATGGCGGCGACGGGCGAGCGCCAGGTGCCGTGGGAGAATTCGGCGCTGACGGGCAAGTTCTATTTCCGGCCGCCGGCCGAAGGCGCCGTCGCCGATGCGCCCGCGCCGCCGCCGGGCGAGCAGATCGGCGTGAGCGCGGCAGCCCTCGATCACACCTTCTGGATTTCGATTGCGAACTCCAACGATGCCACGCTTTACCGTGAATACCTGCGGCGCTTTCCCGGCGGCACCTACGCTTCAATTGCCGATGCCAAGCTCCAGACGCTGACGGCGGCCCAACAGCCTGCCGTTGCAAATGACAAGGTCGCGCTTGCGACCGGCTCGACGGGAGAGGCACAGCGCAGCATCGAGAGCCCGCGACAGCTGGCGCAGGATCTGCAGCGAGAGCTGAAGCGCGTCGGCTGCTACAGCGGTGGCATCAGCGGTTCGTGGACCCAGAATTCGCGCCGCGCCATGACGCGGTTCAATGATGCGGTGAAGCTCGAGCTTCCCGCCGATGCACCGTCGCGCCAGAGCATCGACAAGGTAAAGTCGTTTTCCGGTGCGGTCTGCGAGCCGCAGCCGACGCAGGCACAGCGCGAACCGCAAAAGCCCCGGCATGCCCCCTCGTCGGGCGGTGGCGCCGGTGATGCCGCCGTTGGTGGTTTCGTCGGCGGTTTGGTGGGCGGCTATATCGGCTCGAAGCTACGTCGCTAGGATCTGGGTTGCGTTGCCGGGTTGCGTTGCCGTCATCAATGCGGCGCGGGCGTGAACGGCCGTTGAACAGCCGGTTGGCCTGCGGTTCAGGCTCGTGCGGCAAGACTGTCCTCCATGTCGCGTTCGAAGGAGGACACCATGAAGACCACTGCACTGATCGCATCCGCGCTGCTTGTTACCCTGGTCGGCGGCGGCTCGGCCTACGCCGGCGACTGGACGCCCGGCATCGACAGGCGTGAACATCGGCAGGCGCACCGCATCCATCGCGGCATTCACGACGGCAGCCTCAACCGGCACGAGGCGCGGCGCCTGAGGTACGGCCAGTACCGCATCCATCAGGCGGAGCGGCGCGCAAAGGCCGACGGGCATGTGACGTGGCGCGAGCGCATGCACATCCGCATGATGCAGGCGCGCGAGAACTGGCGCATCCGTCACGACCGTCACGACTGGAACTAGGCTTTGTATCGGGACTGACGGCGTCGGGTGATGTCCGACGCTCGGGGCTCCACGCCGATCGGCGTGGAGCCCCTTAATTTACGCGCGACATGCTGTGTGCGACCTATGTGCGATGGGGCGTGCGGCCGGCAACGGCGCGGACGTGGCGTGGCGCGGCCAGCCAGATGGTGACGATGGCGACAGCGCTCGCTCCGGCGCCCAGCCAGAAGGCGAGATCGTAGCTGCCGAGCCTGTCGTAGAGCACGCCCGTGACCCAGGGGCCCGCGGCGCCGCCGGCGATGGCCGACAGCATCAACGTGCCGAAGATCGCGCCATAGTGCTTGCCCTGGAATATCTCCATCACGATCGGTCCGAACACCGGTGTCAGGCCGTAACCGATGAGGCCCTGGGCCGCGACCATTGCATAGAGCAGGAGCGGGCTCGGGTTGTGCTGCATCGCGACCAGGATGATGTAGCACGCCATGAACCCCAGATTGCCGATCAGCCAGACCCACTCGCGGCCAATGCGGTCTGACAGGTGACCGAGGGCGATCTGGCCCGGGATGCCGACAAGGCTGACGAGACCCAGCGCCCAGGCGGCGACGGAGGGCGTGAAGCCGATATCGACGAGATATTTGGTCTGGTGGACCTGGATGGCATACCAGGAATAGAGCGAGCAGAAGTATCCGATGGCGATCCACCAGAAGCGCGCCGTGGTCGCCGCCCGGGAGAGGGTCCAGTCGATGGCGACCCATGCGGGATCGACGACATTGGAAGCGCGGGCAGGGGCACCCGGTTCGGGCGACGCATCGCCGTCCGGCCTCAGCCCGATGTCCTCCGGCCGCAGGCGCAGCAGCAGGTTGATCGGCGCCAGAACCACAAGCACAAGGATGCCCATGGCAATGCAGGCGGCGCGCCACCCGTAGGCTTCGATCAAATGCTGCATCCAGGGAAGCAGCGTGATGGAGCCGATGCCGACGCCGGAGAATGCCAGGCCCACCGCAAGGCCCCGCTTGCGCTGAAACCAGTTGGGCAGGAACAGCGACTGGCCCGAATAGCCCATGCAGACGCTGCCGCCCCCGACAAGCACGCCGAGCGTCAGATACAGGTGCCAGGGCTGGCTTGTCAGAGGCGCAAGCAGCAGGCCGGCGGCCATCAGCGCGACGCCAAACTCGTTCACCACCCGAGGGCCGACGCGGTCCATCATGCGTCCAAGCGTCGGGCTCAGGACCGCGGAGACAAGGAAGCCGAACGAGAAGGCGCCCGCGGTGACGCCGCGATCCCACCCGAATTCGCCGACAACAGGTGGAAAGAGCAGAGAAAATGCCGTTCGGGCATTGACGCCGATGCCCATGGTGACGAACACGACGGCAACGACGATCCAGCCATAGAAAAAGGGAAGGCGCATCAGTCGGCATCCGGCGGCGGTGAAAAACGCGAGGCGCCGCAGTTGTCTCATGTCCCGCGATGGGAGGCTACCGCTGCGATGCGCCATTGTGGCCTTGTTGCAAGGCGCCGAACCGGTTAGGCCTTGGATGCATGCAGCCTTCCCCGGTGCGCGATCGCACGCACGCCCTCCTCGATTGGTTTCAGTCGCTTTCCCCGGTGGCGCGCGGCTGCCTTCTGATGTTCGTGCAGACGGTCATGTTCTCCGGCATGCACACGGCCATCCGGTATGTGACGCAGCGGCTGCCGGGCGCCGAAGTCGCGTTCTTCCGCAACCTGTTCGGCCTCGTCGTCATCATGCCGCTGCTGGTCCGGTATGGACCGTCGCTCTTCCGCACCGAGAAGTTCGGGCTGCACGTCTTCCGCGCGCTGCTCAACGTCTTCTCGATGGTGGCGTTTTTCATCGGTCTGTCGATGACGCCGATCGCCCGCGCGACCGCGCTGTCCTTCACGGCGCCGCTGTTCACCGCGTTGCTGAGCACGCTCATCCTGGGTGAGGTGTTCCGCTGGCGGCGCTGGACGGCGATCCTGTGCGGGTTCCTGGGGGCACTGCTCATCCTGCGGCCGGGCTTCGACCGGCTCGATCTCGGGTCGCTGCTGGTGCTCTGCTCCTCGGTTTTCTGGAGCATGGCGATGGTCGACATCAAGGTCCTGGGGCGCACCGAATCGAGCCTGACCATCGCGGCCTACGTCACGGTGCTGCTGATCCCGCTGACGCTGGTGCCGGCTGTGTTCGTGTGGCAGACGCCCGATGCCGAGCTGTGGGGTTGGCTGGTGTTCATCGGCATCATCGGGACGCTGGGGCAGCTCGCCGTCACGGAAGCGCTGAAGCTCGCCGACGTGACGGTCCTGATGCCGTTCGACTTCCTCAAGCTCGCCTGGACGACGATGCTCGGCATGGTGCTGTTCGCCGAGATCCCGGACGTTTTCACCTGGATCGGCGGCGCGATCGTGTTCGCATCGTCGGTCTACATCGCCTGGCGCGAGGCGAAGGTCCGCCGCGAGAAGGAAAGCGAGACCTGATCAGGCCTGCCGCGGCGGCGCGGTGCCCTCCGTGCGAGCCGGTGCCGGTTCGGTTGCCAGCGCCAGCACGACGGTCAACACCATGAACAGGACAGATGCACCGAAAACCCAGTGCGGCATGCCCCAGTCC
Organism: Hyphomicrobiaceae bacterium; assembly: GCA_050245975.1. Taxonomy (GTDB): domain Bacteria; phylum Pseudomonadota; class Alphaproteobacteria; order Rhizobiales; family Hyphomicrobiaceae; genus JBFWWW01. Next base: position 6,249 of record JBFWWW010000119.1, on the reverse strand, counting down.
ATGATGGTGCCGTAGAGCATCGGTCCCAGAATGCCGCCGAAGTTGAACCCCGTCGAGACGATCCCGAACGTGCGTCCCTGCGCGCCCGGAGGGGCAGCCTTGCGCACCAGCATGTCGCGTGACGGGGCGATGACCCCGGCGAGAAAGCCGGCAGCGCCGAGCGTGATCGCCAGCAGCACATCCGGCAACGTCGTCAGCGCGACGATGAGCACGAGCACGGCGTTGACCGCAAAGCACAGGGCAGAGAGCTGCCCGTGCCGGTCGGTGCGGTCGGCGAGCAGGCCACCTGCAAGCACGCCGGCGGCGCTGGCGGCCAGGTAGGCGGTCAGCGCGATGTTGGCGGCCGAGAACGAGGCGCCGTAGCCGCTCATCAGCGCGACGATCGAGAAGCTTTGGATGCCGCCGTTGGACAGGCTGAGCAGCGTGAAGAACAGGGTCAACGCCAGGATTTTCGGCGTCAGCGCGGTCAGGAGATTGGCCGAGCCTTTTGCCGCCCCGACGCCGGAAGCTGCGTGCTCGGACGCCGGCATCGGCGTTGCAGCGACGAGGAGTGCAGCCAGCGGGCCGATGATGCCCGCCGCGATCAGCGCGCCGGAGAGACCGACGGTCGAGACGAGAACGAGAAGCGCGGGAGGCGCGACGGCGCCGCCGAAAAACCCCGCAAAGGTGTGGATCGAGAAGGCGCGTCCCATACGCTGCTCGCGCATGTGGGCGGCGAGGATCGAATAGTCGGCGGGGTGATAGACGCTGTTGGCGAGGCCCGCCAGCGCGGCGCAAACCAGCAGGCTGGGGTAGCTCAGCGTCAGGCCCAGCATCATGTAGGCGCCGCCGCCGAGGCAAAGCCCGGCGATGAGCACACGGCGTGGGCCGTACCGGTCGACGACGGAGCCGAGGGGTGCCTGCGTCAGGGCCGAGACGGCGCCGAAGACCGTCAGCGCCAGCCCCAGCTCCACATAGCCGACGCCCAGGCGCTCCTTGAGAAACGGGAACAGCGGCGGCAGCACGAGGATATGGAAATGACTGACCCAGTGCGCGGTGGAGATGGCTGCCAGGATTCGCGGGCCGGACCCGTCCGTATCGCTCTCCGAGGCGATGTTGCTGGCCATATCCCTGTCCCGTCACTGCGTCGCATAGGTGCGTGGAGGCGGCGCAGTATGGCTGCGCCGCGCCCGGGATGCGAGCCCCGATTGACGCCTGCATGGCAGATCGGACCCCGGCGCAGGTTCGACGCGCGACCTTTGATGATAAGCTGCGCCGCAACATGAGATTTGGAGGACGCCATGGATCATCTGGTGCTCGGTTTTCCCGATCTGGAGCGGGGGATCGAGGAGGTGGCGGCGCAGACCGGCGTTCGCGCGGCGCTGGGCGGTTCTCATCCGGGTCGCGGCACGCACAACGCACTGCTGGGGCTTGGCGGACGGCAATATCTCGAGCTCATCGCGCGTGATCCGGCGCAACCGGCATCGACCCCTCTGATGTTTGACGGTCTCGAAGGCATCTCCGGCCCGCGCTTCGTCTCCTGGGCCGAGGCGGTGACCGATCTCGACGACGTGGCGCGGCGCGCCAGGACGGCCGGGCTGGATATCGCGGGGCCCGCCGCCGGCTCTCGCGCCCGGGGCGATGGCCGACTGCTGACATGGCAGACCCTCGGCGTGCGCGGCGAGGGCCTCGACCTGCTGCCGTTCTTCATCGCCTGGGGATCCGACACGCCGCACCCGTCGCAGGATTCGCCGGCCGGGCTCACCCTCAAGTCGTTTCGCATCGCTCATCCGCAGGCCGACCTGATGACGCGTGTGCTGACGACGCTGGGCGTCAAAGCCGACGTCGTCGATGGCCCGGCAGCGCGGCTGACGGCCATCGTGGAAGGACCGAAGGGAACGGTGACGCTGGGCTGAGGGCTCAGCCCTCGCGCCAGATCTGGACGCCGGCCTGCGGCAGGGCCAGCACAGCGGCCTGTCCCGGTTCGAATGCGATGCCCGCGGCCGGATTGGATTGCGTGACCTGAAACGTGCGCGCGCCCCAGCGCACGATGTATTCCGCTTTCGCGCCGAGATAGGTGCGCGCCTCGACGATCACCGGCAGCCCTTGCCCGTGTGCGAGCAGCGTGAGCGCTTCCGGCCGCAGCACAGCCTCCACAGTGTCGCCCGCGGCCACCGACAGACCGGGGGACAGCTCGACCTCCCATACATATCCGCCGACATCGATGGATGCCCGGCCAGCAGATGCCGCTTTGACGGTACCGCCGACGAGGCTGGCGCTGCCGAGGAAGCCGGCGACGAATCCCGAGTTCGGGCGGCTGTACAAGTCTTGTGCCGTTCCGATCTGGGCGATGCGCCCGTCCTTCATGATGGCGATGCGACGGGAGATGGCCATGGCCTCCTCCTGGTCGTGCGTCACATAGACGGTGGTGATGCCGAGGTCGCGCTGCAGGCCGGCGATCTGGGAGCGCATCTGGATGCGGAGCTGGGCATCGAGATTCGACAGCGGCTCGTCGAACAGCAGCACGCGCGGGCGGATCGCGATGGCGCGCGCCAGCGCGACACGCTGCTGCTGGCCGCCCGAGAGTTCGCTGATGAGCCTGTCGCCGAAGCCGGCGAGACCGACGCGTTCAAGGCCCTCGCCGACCGTGGCTGCGATCTCCGCGCCGCTCCGGCCCTTCACCCGCAACCCGTAAGCGACGTTCTCGAACACGCTCAGGTGCGGAAAGAGCGCATAGTTCTGGAACACGAAGCCGATGTCGCGCTGGTTGGCGCGCAATGCCGTCACGTCCTCTTCGCCGAACAGGATGCGTCCCGAGGACGGCGGCTGGAAGCCGGCGATCATCCGCAGCGTCGTCGTCTTGCCGCATCCCGAGGCGCCCAGAAGCGTCAGGAACTCGCCCGGCTCGATGTCGAGGTCGAGCTTGTCGACGGCCACGACGTCGCTCCTCCGGTCGTGGCGGAACACGGCCGAGAGGTTTTCGAGGCGGATGCCGATGGAGCCCGTCGCCATGTCAGGTTCCGATCCTCGTGATACGCAGGCTGGGGGCGGTGAGGCGGCGCAGGAGGAGATCGAGGAGGCTCGATACGATGAGCACGACGACGATGACGAAGACGGAGAAGGCCGCGGCGGGCCCGAGCGCCACCTCGGTCATGTTTTCCAGGATCTTCACGGTGATGAGCGTCCAGTTGATGGAGACGAGGAAGATGGTGGCGCTGATGGCGGTCATGGAGCGGATGAACACCACGCCGAGCCCGCTGAAGAAGGCGGGCAGGATCAGAGGCAGGACGACGCGGCGGAATGTCGTGGCGGAGCTCGCGCCGAGGCTTTCGGACGCTTCCTCGAGGCTGCGGTCGATCTGCTGCAGCAGGGCGATGGTCGTTCGGATGCCGGTGGGGCTGTAGCGGAAGACATAGCAGGCGATCAGGATGAGCGCGGTGCCCGTCAGCGCCAGCGGCTTGTCGTTGAACGCCAGGAGGTAGGCGATGCCGACGATGGTGCCGGGCAGTGCATAGTTGAGCATGCTGATGATTTCCATCGCCCGGCGCGACGGCGACCGGTTGCGCCCGACGAGATAGCCGACGATGACGCCGTAGAGCCCGCCGAGCGGCATGCCGATGAGGGCGATGATGAGCGTGTCCTTGATGGCCGGCATCCCCTCCGTGAAGATCACGCGATAGTGGTCGAGCGTCAGCGTATTGTTGGCGCCGAACGCGAGGACAACGGAGGCCCAGAACAGAAGGGCGTATAAGTAGATGATGACAAGCGTCACGGCGAGGCAGAAGGCAATGAGCCCGATGCGCGCGCCAGGCGATACGGAATCGAGCCGGCTCGCGCCCGTCGCCTTGCCGGTGACCGTGACATAGGAGCGGCCGGCGACGAGCCGTTCCTGGATGACGTAGACGAGGCCCGCCGGCACCAGCAGCAACAGCGACAGGATCGCACCGCTCTTGAGGTCGAACATGCCGGTAATCTGCAGGTAGGCCTCGGTCGGCAGCACGGAGAAGTCGCTGCCCGCGAGAATGAGCGGCGTGGCGAAATCGGCCAGCGAGCATCCGAACAGCAACAGGAAAGCGTTGGCGAGCCCCGGAATCGTCAGGGGCAGTGTAACGGTGCGGAAGACGCGCCAGCGCGAGCTGCCGAGGCTGAAGGCGGCTTCCTCCAGGCTGCTGCCGATGGAGGCGAGCATAGGCCGCAATGCCAGGTAGGCGATCGGGAAATAGGTGAGCGTCTCGGCCGCGAACGTGCTCGCCAGTCCGTAGACGCGCGCGTTCGTCATGCCGAGCAGGTCGTGCGTGATGAGACCGCGCGGCCCGAACGAGAAGACGAAGGCAATCGATGTCGTGAACGGCGGCGCGATCAGCGGCAGGAACGTCACGAGGTCGACGAGACGACGGGCGTGGCGGCCGAAGTTGGCGCGCTCCACGGCGAATGCGAACAGGAATCCCAGCACCGTTCCCGCGACCCCCACCAGCAGTGCCAGCACGAGGCTGTTGCGCAGGGCGCGCAGGTTGCTCGCGCTCTGCAGGGCCTGCACCAGCGGTGCGAAACTCAGGCGCCCGTCGTCGTAGACCGTGCGCAGCAGCAGCGTCGCCAGCGGGTAGAGAATGAACAGGACCAGCAGCGCCCAGAGCACGGCCATCCCGCCCGCGCCGGCGAGGCGGGCGGGCGTTCTGCGGGCTGCAGGCTGTGCGAGCGCCGGCTGCTGCACCGCCATGTCAGCCGTTGAGGACTTCGGCCACCCAGCGGTCGACGATGCGCTTGCGGTTGTCGCCGGCCCACTTGTCGTCGATCTCGATGATCTTGGCGTCCTTGAGGACGGCGGCAAGGCTGGGATCGGGCGCCACCTTCGGATGGGCCGGCAGGAAGTTGATCTTCGATGGTGCCAGCAACGACTGCATGTCGGGGCTCGTGGCCCAGTCGATCAGCTTGCGCGCGCCGGCCCCGTTCTTGTTGCCCTTGACGATGGCGATGCACTCGGCGGCCGAGCCGATGCCTTCCTTCGGAAACGAGATCGCGACGTCGTAACCCTTCTGGCGTGTGAAGAGCGCATCGACGATGAAGAAGATGCCGCCCGCCGCCTGGCCGAGGCCGACAGGCACCGTGCCGCCGCCGCCGCTCTTGGTATAGGCCTGGATGTTCTGGCGCAGCTTCTTCATGTAGGCGAAGGCTGCGTCCTCGTTGCGGTTGTTGATCTGCAGGATCGAGAAGATGCGCGTCACGGCCGTGCCGGAGGTGCGCGCGTCCGCCATCTGCAGCAGGCCCTTGTAGGCCGGATTGAGGAGGTCATCCCAGGACTTCGGCGGCTCGAGCCCGTGCTGCTTGAGGAAGGCCGTGTTGGTCATGAAGACCAGCGGATCATCCGCGATGGCTGTCCACAGCCCTTTCGCGCTCTTGAAGCGGGGAGGGAGGTCGGCTGCCGCGGGCGGCGTGTAAGCCTCGAAGATGCCTTGTGCCTCGCCGGCGGTGAAGGTCTCGACCGGACCGCCGAACAGGACATCGACCTGCGGATTGTTCTTCTCGGCGATGAGCCGCGCCAGCGCCTCGCCCGACGAGAAGCGCACGAAATTGACGTGAATGCCGCTCGCCTTCTCGAACGCCTCCAGCATCGGCCGCGCGTAGTTCTCCGGCCAGATCGAATAGGCCTTGATCGGGTCGGCAGCGAAAGCGGTGTGGGCGATGAAGGGGGCCGCGACGGCGCCAAGCATGACACTGCGACGGCTGACTGCGGCAGCGGCCGCGCGGGTGGATGTCGCCCTGACCATAGACGTCTTCTCCCATATTGATTTTGTTTGGCCATGCCCGGTCGAGCACGTTGCGCCATCATTTGCCTGCGGGCCGCGGCCGTCAACCGCGTCCTTGTCCCGGGGCGCAGACGCATGCATCGGCCGCGGGGGGCGCCGGCCCCGGATGCAGCCCTTCGATTGTCGCCCGGGCGGGGTGCGCCTAGACTGACGCAGGCATCCCGCCGATCCCTCGAAACCCCGCTCAGACAGGTCCGCCATGCTGCCTTCCTCCGTTGATGTTGTCGTTGTGGGCGCCGGGAACGCGGCGTTCTGCGCCGCGCTGTCGGCCGCCGAACGCGGCGTGTCCGTCCTGGTGCTGGAGCGGGCGCCGGAGGAGGAGGCGGGCGGCAACAGCCGGTTCACGGCGGGCGCCATCCGTTGCGTCTACGACGGCGTTGCGGACCTGCGCGCCCTGATGCCGGACCTGACCGACGAGGAGGTGGCGAAGTCGGATTTCGGCACCTACACGGAGGAGAAGTTCTTC
>JBFWWW010000118.1:0-12408 GCA_050245975.1 Hyphomicrobiaceae bacterium | reverse complement strand
GCGGTCGGTCTCGTGACGCCGGTCGCATCGGCGCCGACGAACTGAGGCGACGCTGACAGGGGTAAATTTTCGGTGTCGAAAATCGTGGCATTTGCGCCATGATTTTCTTGCGCCTTCCGAAGGTTGCTTGACTTGCGCTCGACAAGACTCCGCGAATCACGTGTCTTCGTCAGACATGGGAGTCGTAGGCCGTGAGGGACGGCCTGCGCGCATCTGCGCAATGAGGGGGCCATATGAGTCGACGCATTCCTACCCTGGTGCTGGGCGGCCTTCTTGCGGCGGTCGCCGGCAGCGGGGCCTTCGCGGACGGCATGCCGTCGCTGAAGGACAGCATCATGCCTGCCCCGGCTCCGGCCTGGTCGGGCATGTATTTCGGCGGCAGCATCGGCTACGGCTGGAACGACTCGACGAACCGGTACCGTGACTCTGCCGGTGGCGCCTCCGATGTCGATGAAAGCGCCAAGGGCGGCCTCGTCTCGGCCATCTGGGGCTTCGACTGGATGCTCCACCAAAGGTTCGTGGTCGGCGCCTTCGTCGATTACGACTGGTCCAACATCAAGCGCGGCGACACCGGCGATGGCCTGACCATCAACCGCGGCTTCGCCATCGGTGCGCGGGTCGGCATGCTCGTGGACCCGAACACGCTGGCCTTCATCACCGGCGGCTACACCCGGGCGCACTTCAACAACGACGGCGGCTGGGACTTTATCGACGCGTCGGATCCCGGGCTCGGCATCCTGCACGGACGCAATTCCGCGGACTTCAGCGGCTACTTCGTCGGTGGCGGGCTCGAGAAGCGGCTGTCGGGCAACTTCTTCATGCGCGGCGAGGTGCGCTACGCCAAGTACGGCTCCGAGATCACGAACAGCGGCGTGGATTTTGCTGGCGACACCTACGTCGACAAGGAAGACCCGAGCATCGTGACGGCCCGCCTCGGCCTCGTTTACAAGCTGGGCCGCAACGAGGGACCGCTGGCGATGGCGCGCGGCGCTCCGCAGGATGACCGCGTCAAGGTCATCAACTACGGCGGCGTCGATGTGGCCAGGAACATCTGGACGGTCTACTCGGGCGGTCTGATGGCGCTCAACGGCGACCTGACCCGCAACGGTCTCGTCGCGCGCACCTTCGGCTGGTACTCCGACATCGACGGCTCTGCCGGCGGCGGCAAGGACCGCTCGATGGACGCCATGCTCGGCTACCTGCACTACTTCGGCAGCGTGAGCGCGATCGGCTACATCGGCATGGAGGTTCGCGACATCAACGTGTATGCGCCCGCCACGTCGACCCGGTACAAGGACACCGAGACCGGCCTCAAGCTCGCGCTGGAAGTCGAGTCCGGCGACCGGGATCCGCTCTACTTCGCTCTCGATTCGAGCTACTCGACCGCCTTCGACACCTTCTATAGCCAGCTTCGCCTCGGCTACAACCGCAACGGCCTGAAGATCGGCCCGGAGGGCGAGATCTGGAGCGAGGAGGGCGACGTGACGAGCCGCCTCGGCGCCTTCGTGATCACGCCCTTCAACCTCACGCCGACGCTGCCGGTCGAACTGTCGCTCAGCGGCGGCTACCAGTGGGTCGACAGCAAGAACACGATCAGCAGCAACGGCCTTGCCGGTATCCATGGCGGCGAGGGTGCTTACGTGAACACGACGCTGAAGGTCACCTTCTGATCGCAGCGCATAGTCTGGTTTTGCCGAGGGCCCGGTCGTTCGCGACCGGGCCCTTTGCATGTCCGGGAAGTATGTGCCGGCGCCTGTCCGCGCGGATCACCCCGTTCCGAGGATGCCGGCCCAGGCTTTCGTCGCGACGTCATGGGCGTCCCGATCGATCAGGTCGCCATGCGACACGACGATGCGCACGAAATCCCACGCCAGGATGCGCCGAAGCGATGTCGCCGCCGCGACCCGGTCGGACCATCCGAACCGGTACTCGGGCGCCGGCCCGGGTCTGCCCCACATGCGCAACACGTACTTGAACCAGAATTTCAGCGCGCCTCCGGTGTTGGGCGTCGCATCGGTGAAGTTCTCGATGAGGTCGACAAGGATGAGGGTGCGGCTGGCGCGGTGATACATCGCCGCCTCGCGCATGATGCGCGTCCCCTTTACGAGCAGCTGGTCGATCTCTCCCGACCAGCCGGGCGGCGGCAGATCGCCGAGGATGCCGTCGTACCTGAGGCCTGGTTGCTTCTTCTCGACGCCGGGGCAGATCCATGTCTCGGCGTCCGGAAATGCGGCCTGAGCCTCGGCCGCGTGCAAATGATGAAAATTGCCGGGGGCGACGATGTAAGCCACTGGGCCTATCGCTGAAATCTCGTCCGCCAGGGCCGTGCCGACGGGGCCGGGCGAATGCAGCATCACCTTGCCGGAGGCGAGGCGGATCACCGTCGTGCGCGCCTCGAAGCGCGTGCCCGCCAGCCGCACGGGATAGGAGCGCAGCCATATCTGGCCGGGGACATAGGGTGTCAGAAGCATCCGGTGGGGCCGTCGGCAGCGTCGCTGGCCGATGCAGTACCTGGCATTGGTCCCGCCCCTTTCTGTGAGATACGAGACCGCCGCTGAGTGTGTCGTTATTCCGTCACGACTCTTTAAGGACGCAGCCGCTATCCGCGCGGTTGTCGACTCTACTTATAAATAAGAACTCCCGCTGCCTTTTGTTTATCGCAAAAAGCTTTAACCTCTTTTCCGCTCCAACCGCCGGCGCGGCCGTCCTTAATGCAGGTCGAGTAGCTCCGATCAAGACACACTTCTCGCATGACACCCGCCTTGTTGGGGCGCATGGCGATCTGCCCTCTGCATTGGGCTTGTGCCGTGCCGCCGATGCTCAGAAGCAACGCCAACGCAATTGCAGTTCTCACTGGTGGTTCTCCTCAGTCTTGATCAGATGCGCGGGACCGACAATGTCGGCGGCGGCCATCTCGCGTTATGGAGGGAGGAGCCCGCACATCCTCCCTCCCCCCGCTGCCTTGCCCTTCGGTCGCAAAACGCTCATCCAGGCTTCTCGTCATTGCGGCATGTCTGATCGGCGCGATCACCGCCCACTTGCGGGCCAGACTTTGCCACTCGGTGCATGATATAGGCCCGTGCGCCGGCAATTGGCCATGCGCGTCGGCTCGAAGCATTTGCGTTGCCACTCGGCTCTGTTGTAGCCGTTCCGAACTGCCTTCTCGAGACAACCCGCCGCCGTCTTGTTGCAGGTCCAGCCTCTTGCTAGGGCCGGCGGCGCTGTCGCTGTCAATGCAGCCGCGCCAATGAAAGCCGACACGACGGACATGCGGTAAACATTGTAAAGCATCATAGGCCGTCTCCTGACTGTCTCTCAGACAGAACCTCTCGGACAGAACCCGGCCAGTGCTAGGGATCAGCCAATTTACAAACAAGCGGTTGCTCTTGAAAGTTGCTGAAAAGAATATGAAAATGTTATCGCTTCAATGCATTGCGCGAAAATTGTTTGAGTGCTCGGGATGACATTCCTTCGCTTCGAGCCGTTTACCCTGGACCTTTCTGCGAATGTTTTGCTGCGGGGGTCGCAGCAAATTGCACTGCGACCGCAGTCGTTGAAGGTGCTAGCGTATTTGGCGCGCCGATCCGGGCAGGTCCTCACCCACGATGAGTTGATCAAGGGCTGTTGGGATCAGCCCAGGCAGACCGATGTCAACTCGCTGGCGCAATGTATCAGGGACATTCGCGAAACCCTGAGCGATACCAGGCACGAACTTATCGCGACCGTGCCGCGGCGGGGCTACAGGTTCGCTGCGCCGGTCTCGATGGTCAATGAGACGACCAAGCCGAGCCGAGAGCCTTCCAGACCCGACGTGCCAGATTTAAATCGGCAGCGATCGGGTCATTTGCCGTCGCGATGGGTGCTCCCAGCACTGCTCTTGGGGCTTGCTCTTTTTGGGGCCGGGCTACTCCTGCTGCAGGCGAGGCGACCTGCTGTGCCAACCATGATGGCGGAGCCGTCCATCGCGATCCTTCCGTTTGTGGGCGAGACGCTAGCAGGTTTGCCGATGGCGGCGGACCTTACAACCGAGCTGACACGCATCCCGAAGTCCTATGTGCTGCGCCTTCTCGCTGCATCTGCGCCTGACGTACCGGCAGGCAAGGGCGGCCAAGAGATCGGGCCGCGTTACCAAGTGTCCGGAAACCTCCGACGCGTGGGGGGGCGCCTGCATCTCAATGTCCAGCTGATAGACACGACGAGCAACTCGCCTGTTTGGGCAACGCAGGCGGACTTCACGCCCGATGAGCCCGGCGCCGAGGATCGGGTGCGAACGCAAATCGCGCGCGCCATTGTCGTGCACGTGGTGTCGGCGGAAGTTCGCCGGCCGTTGCCCTCGCCACCTCAAGCGGGACAATTGGTGCTGCAGGGCATTGACCTTTTGGGCGGGGAACGTGGCGCTGCACCCAACCGCGATGCCAAGGCCCTGTTTGATCGGGCGCGAATGTTGGATGCCCGGTTCGTACCGGCCCTTCTCGGTTGTGCGAGGACACGGCTCTATGAAGTGCTGAATTCCTGGGCGGCCAAGGAGCAGTGGCCGGCGCTTTTGGATGAAATCGAGCTTTGCCTCCAAGACGCGGCAAATCTTGAGCCCTACAACCCTAGCGTCCACGCTGTCCGAGGTCAGTATCTGCGCGCGCGCGGCAAAGACCCGGAAGCGATCGCGGCATTTGCTCACGCATTGTCCTTGTATCGTCTCTATCCGGCTGCGCTTGCCGAGTTGGGGCGGGCAAAGATCGAAGTCGGACTGGCCAGCGAAGCTGTGCCGCATATCGAAGACGCGATCCGCCTGAGCCCTGCTGATCCAGGGCTGTTTGCCTGGTATTTCTGGGCCGGCATGGCGGATACGCATCTTGGTCGGTACGCGAGTGCAATCGATTGGCTGCTCAAATCCCGCCAAGCGGGGCGGGGTTTCGATATTACGCTGTTCTATCTCGCCATAGCCTACGCCGGAGCAGGGGACATGCAGCAAGCGCGGGCTTACCTCAACGAATATCGGGCAATACGACCGAATTTCTCCGTGTCCGGATTGAGCAAGGTGTTTTTCCCTGGCCGCTCGCCTGTGGTAGCGCAGCAGCGCGCGCGTATTGTTGCCTTGCTGTGCGCGCTCGGCGCTCCCGGATGCGCCGTGGCCAAAACAGGCTTGGAATGACAATCTTGTCGGGGCTGGTGACGTGGGCGGAGCGTTGATCAGCACTTAGACGAACAGCCGCTGGCCAGGAGCGAAACGGCAGCCCTGGCCGCCTCAGACTGTGAGCGGAACGGCACACCCCGGCGCGGCGCAGACAAAAGAGATGCGGACACGCGCGGTTTTGTGCATAGATGCGCGCGGTTTCCGCTTTGTTCGCCGCGCGCCGGATCATAAGAACAACCATGCAAGTTCAGCAGCACCGATTCTGCGTCGCGCCCATGATGGACTGGACCGACCGGCACTGCCGGTTCTTCCATCGCCTGCTGACGCGGGAGAGCCTGCTCTACACCGAAATGCTGACGGCCGCCGCGGTGCTCCATGGCGAGCGCGAGCGGCTGCTCGGGTTCGATCCGGCCGAGCAGCCGGTGGCGTTGCAGCTTGGCGGTGCCGATCCGGATGCGCTGGCCGAGGCGGCGGCGGTGGGCGAGGCCTTCGGCTATCGCGAGATCAACCTCAACGTCGGTTGCCCGTCGGACCGCGTGCAGGATGGCCGCTTCGGCGCCTGCCTGATGCGCGAGCCCGACCTTGTCGCCCACTGCGTGATGGCGATGGCGCGCCGTGTCTCCGTCCCGGTCACCGTCAAATGCCGCATCGGCGTCGATGACCAGGACAGCGTCGCCGATCTCGACCGCTTCGTCGCTGCCGTTGCCGGAGCCGGCTGCCGCACCTTCATCGTGCATGCGCGCAAGGCCTGGCTGCAGGGGCTGAGCCCGAAGCAGAACCGCGAGGTGCCGCCGCTGGACCACCAGCGCGTCTATGCGCTCAAGGCGGCGCGGCCCGAGCTCGAGATCGTCCTCAATGGCGGCGTCGCAACCCTGGAGGAGGCCGAGCGTCACCTCGCGCACGTCGACGGCGTGATGGTGGGACGCGCAGCCTATCAGACGCCCTATCTGCTGGCCGACGTGGATCGGCGCGTCTTCGGCACGGCCGCCGGTCCGTCGCGCGCCGACGTGCTGGCCCGCCTGCAGCCCTATATCGAGCGCCATCTCGCCCGGGGTGGGCGTCTCAACACTGTCACCCGCCATGTGCTGGGTCTCTACCACGGCCGGCCGCGGGCCCGCGCCTTCCGCCGCCATTTGAGCGAGCACGGCACCGGGCCCGGCGCGGGCCTCGATGTTCTCGCCGCGGCGTGCGCGATCGCGGAAGGCGCGTCGCCGCCCGCCGCCGAAGCGGCTTAGAGCGGCCGGGGCGGGGGATACATGGATCTCGGCCTATCCGGTTCGACGCTGACCTGGATCGTCGTCGCGCTTATCGTGGCCGGTCTCGCCATGGGTTTTCTCGCCGGACTGTTCGGCATCGGCGGCGGCGGCATCGTCGCCCCGGTGCTCTATGAGTTCTTCGGTACGCTGGGCGTCCCCGAGACGCACCGCATGCATCTGGCGGTCGGCACGGCACTGGCGGTGATGATCCCGACCACGTTGCGGGCCTTCATGGCGCATCGCGCGCGCGGGGGCGTGGACGAGCAGGCCCTGCGCCGCCTTGCTCCGGCGGTCGTGGTCGGCGTCGTTCTCGGCGCGGTGGTCGCACGCTATGCCCCGGGCATTCTGTTGCGCTGGATGTGGGTGGGGTTCGCCGCGCTCATGATCACGAAGCTGCTGCTCGGAAAGGCCAGCTGGCAGCTTGGCACCGACCTGCCGGAGGGCTGGATCGTGGAGGCCTACGGCGTGATAACCGGCCTCCTGTCCATGCTGCTCAGCATCGGCGGCGGCGCCTTCATCACGACGATGCTGACGCTTTACGGCCGTCCCATCCAGAAGGCGGTGGGAACCTCGACCGGCGTCGCACCCCTGGTCGCGATCCCCGGCGCGCTGGGGTTCATCTGGGCCGTCTGGCATGCCACCGACCTGGCGCCCTTTTCCATCGGCTACGTCAACCTGCTCGGCTTCGCGCTTCTCGTGCCCTCCAGCGTGTTCGCGGCGCCGTTCGGCGTGGCGCTGTCCCACGTCATGCCGAGGCGGATGCTGGAAGTCCTCTTTGCCGGCCTTCTGGCCATCGTCGGCGGACGCATGCTTCTCAGTCTTGTGATGTAGCCCCGCTCGCGCGGCGCATGCGGGCGTCGTAGATTGGCGCCAATCGAAACAACCCGGATCGGTGCCTATGATGCCCCGCAAGTCATTTGCCGGTCTCTTTGCCCTCGTTGTCGGGATCGCGGCGCTTGTCCCTGCAGGCGGTGCCTTCGCCGCCGACCCCGGCGCGCTGCCGCCCCCGGCCGGTGTCGAGGAACCGAAGGTGGTGCCGATCAAGGGCGACGACGGGCTCTACCATCAGTCCTGGTTCCAGGACTCGTTCCTCGATCTCAGGGAGGACGCGGCCGAGGCGCGCAGCCAGGGTCAACGGTTTGCGGTCATCTTCGAGCAGCGCGGCTGCATCTACTGCACCAAGATGCACACCGAGGTGCTGGCGCTGAAGTACATCAACGACTACGTGCGCACGAATTTCCGCATCGTGCAGCTCGACCTGTGGGGCGCGCGCGAGGTGACGGACTTCGACGGCACGAAGATGCCGGAGAAGAAGCTGGCCGAGCGCTGGGGCGTGATGTTCACGCCGACCATCGTCTTCCTGAAGGACAACCTTGACGCCATGCCGGGGCAGTGGGGACCGCCGCTGGAAGCCGCGCGCATGCAGCTCGGCATTGGTCCTGGGACCTTCTACGACATGTTCGTCTGGATCAGGCACAAGGTCTACGAGCAGGACCGCAACTTCCAGCGCTTCCACATCGCGCGCGTTGCCGAGCGCGAGGCGCTGGCCAAGACGCCGGCGGCCAAATCCTCGCTCGACTAGGAGCCGGCGCCGTTTTTCAGCGCCACGACCCGTTGTGGCAGGTGTTGATCACGGCCGGCGCGCCGACCGTGCGCGGCGCCACGAGCACCTGCGCGCCGTCGGCATAGTCGCCGCCGCCATAGGCGCAGGCCAGCGCGCACTCGGCGGATGAATTGCCGTCCTTCATCTCGTCCCAGCCGCCGCCCGACTGGCACAGCATGAGCCGCGCCTTCTGCGCGCGCATCATGCACGTGGTCGCGCCGGGACTGTAGGCGCGGCCGTCGTGAAGACAGGTTGCGGTCTGGGCGATGGCGGTGGTGGTCAGGAAAGCGAGAAAGGCTGCAGCCGGCAGCAACGCACGCATGAATGCCCCCAAATGCGTCCAATTCCGCACGCTACCGCGCGTCGGCGCGCATGGTAAACGGCGCGCGCGGCCAATAGTTAATCGCGGGGCGCGGGTACAGGAGAGCTCGGACCCGTCAGATCTTCTGATTGTACGCGCCGACTTCCGGATGCTTCGACAGGCGGCCGTCGATGTCGGCGAAGATGGCGCGCATGTTGGCTTCCGACACCGGGCTCTCCACGACGACGACGAGCTCCGGCTTGTTGGAGGAGGCGCGCAGCAGGCCCCAGGTCCCGTCCTCCAGAACGACGCGCACGCCGTTGACGGTGACGAGATCGCGCACCTTCTGGCCGGCGATGGTCGCGCCCGCTTTCGCCAGCGCCTGATACTCGGCCGTGACGGCATCGACGATGCCGTACTTCTTCTCGTCCGCGCAGTGCGGCGACATGGTGGGCGACCCCCACGTCCGCGGCAGGTCGTTCTTGAGGTCGACCATCGTCTTGCCGGGGTTGCGGTCGAGCATCTCGCACACCGCGATGGCCGCGACGAGCCCGTCGTCGTAGCCGCGTCCGAGCGGCGGCTGGAAGAAGAAGTGGCCGGATTTCTCGAAGCCGACGAGCGCCTTCTGCTCGTGGGTGTAGCGCTTCATGTAGGAGTGGCCGGTCTTCCAGTAGAGCGCGCGCGCGCCGTTCGCCTTCAGAACGGGGTCGGTCAGGAACAGGCCGGTCGACTTCACGTCCGCGACGAACACGGCATCCTTGAACCGGCTCGAGATGTCGCGCGCGAGCATGACGCCGATCTTGTCGGCGAAAATCTCGTGGCCTTCGTTGTCGACGACGCCGCAGCGGTCGCCGTCGCCGTCGAAGCCCAGTCCGACGTCGGCCTTGTGCGCACGCACGGCATCCGCCATGGCGTGCAGCATCTTCATGTCTTCTGGATTGGGATTGTAGCGCGGGAAGCTGTGATCGAGCTCGCAGTCGAGCGGCACGACCTCGCAGCCGATGGCCTCGAGCACGTGCGGCGCGAAGGCGCCCGCCGTGCCGTTGCCGCAGGCAGCCACCACCTTGAGGCGGCGCTTCAGCTTCGGCCGGTTGGCAAGGTCCTGCATGTAGCGTTCGGGAATATCCGGCACGGCGATGTAGCGGCCGCCGCCCGGCATGTCGAAGGCGCCGGCCAGCACGATCTCCTTCAGCGCCGTCATTTCGTCCGGCCCGAAGGTGAGGGGGCGGGCCATGCCCATCTTGATGCCGGTCCAGCCGTTGTCGTTGTGGCTCGCCGTCACCATCGCCACGCAGGGGACATCGAGCGCGAACTGGGCGAAGTAGGCCATCGGCGACAGCGCGAGACCGATGTCGTGCACCTCCGCGCCGCCGGCGAGCAGGCCGGTGATGAGCGCCTGTTTCACCGAGGCCGAATACCAGCGGAAATCGTGGCCGACGACGAACCGCTTCGCCACGCCGCGCTGGCCGCACAGCGTCGCCAGCCCGAGCCCGATGGCATTGAGGCCCATCAGGTTGATGTCGCCCGGAAAAAGCCAGCGGGCATCGTATTCGCGAAACCCTGTCGGCTTGACGAGCGGGAGGCGCTCGAAGTCGGCCGTGTTCGGCTTCAGGTCGGCGCGGGGCCGGGGAAACATCGGGGCGGACATCGGGCGATCCTTGGACGTGCAGCGGTGGCGAGCCTCGCGGAACGATGCAATGGCCGCGGGCCGGCTGGAGATGGCGTCAAAACATGGCGGGCCGGTGGCCCTGTCACTCCTGGAGAAGCAGCACGCCGGGGCGCATGTCAACCCGCTGCAGCCGCGACAGGAAGGACATGCCGAGCAGCGTCATGTGCAGCTTGCCGTCCTCCGCGACCGCAGCCGGCACATTGCGCACCGTGACGTCGCCGATGCTGACGCGGTCGAGAACGACCGGGGCGACGCGGGCGATGCCGTTGGCGGTCCGGACGGCCTGAGTGAAATCGCTGTCGCGCACGGACACTCCCGCGCGGCGCGCGTCGTCGTAGGTCATGGCGACGATGGAGGCCCCGGAATCCACCATCACGTTGAGGGGGCGCCCGTTGACCTCTGCGGCGGCGAAGAAGTGGCCGTTCTCGCCGGCCCGGATCTCGACGCGGGCGTTGCTGGAGCGCGGCTCGCCGTCGCTGCCGCGTGTCCTCGCAGGCGTGGCGGCAAAGGCCGTCTGTGCGGGCGGCGCGCCGAGCAGGTGGCCGGCCACCTGCTTGATATCATCGAAGAAGAGGATGCAGGCGGTCGCGGCGCCGGCCAGCAGCGCCCAGCTCCCGGCTTCGCTCAGCACACGCCGTGTGCTCGGTGACAGCGCCATGACGACTCGACCGCGACCCGACCGCAAACTGACCAACCACGCCCGACCGCTGCACCGGGTAAGGCGCAACCCGCCTAGCTGCGCAGCGTCAGGAACTCGCCCGAGAACTCATAAGAGCGCAGCCGGCTTAAGAAACTCATACCGAGCAAGCTATCCTTAAGAGTTCCTGGCTTGGCGACCAGAGCCTCGACCCCGCCGACGGCGATCGGGCCCACCGCCATGGTGCGCAGGCGCACGTGGGCGGCATAGGCCGTGCCGTTCGCCGTCTGGACCGGCACGGTGTACTTCAGGGTCTTGGTGTCGATGCCCAGCCGCTGGGCGTCCTGCGGTTTGAGCACCACCGTCGAGGCGCCGGTATCGACCAGCATGGTGAGCTGGACGCCGTTGATCTCGGTGCGGGCCACGAAGTGGCCGTCCGAGCGGCGGCGGATGCGGACGGCGTGCTCGCCTTCCGTCTGCATGTCGGTGCGCATCGAGGTGCCGGGCGGCATCAGCTCGGCGGCAACCCGGTTGGCGGCCGCGGTGATCTCCTCGCGGAAGCTGTAGCCCCCGACGAGGCCGACGGCGACGATCATCCAGGCGAGGATGTCGCGCACGGCACGCCCCGCACGCCCCCGATAGCTTCCTGCGACCGAGGAGGCTAGAAAGATGAGAAGCGCGATGCAGGCCATCGCGATGGCGAAGTCAGAGGGGTCGTATCCCGCTATGCTGCCCGTGTCGCCCCGCAGCAGCAGGACAAGGGCAGAGACGATCAACAGCAGGAGGGCGATCCAGGCCCCCATGTTGCCTCTCCGTGGTCGGCGCGCATGCGTTCCAATCGGAGCGGCAGCTCGCGCATGATGCGCTGCCGGTCCTGCGGCGTCAGGGTCAGCCAGCCCGCAATCTCATCCATCGACCGCCCGCACCCCACGCACAGGCCCGATTTTGCATCCAGCGTACAGATATTGATGCAAGGGCTTTCCATGGGCTTTTTTACGGCGGCTCGCATTCTCTCCACAGCGCCGGCGCAGCGTCTGGGGCCCCCGTATCTAGGGCGTCGCTGCCTGCCTTGCAATGGCGTCAGTGGGCGCCGGCGCCCGCGGCCTTGGCCCCGTTCCGGCCCGCGCGGCCGCCACGCGACGGGCGTGTGGGCGGCTGCGGCTGCCGGTGGCGCTCCTGACCCAGCGGCTGCAACGGTGGCAGCGTCGTGAGGACGCGTTGCGCGGGGAATACGACCACGGCTTCGGTTCCCTTGCGCAGCTCGGACCTGAGCTCGAATGTTCCGCCATGCAACCGGACGAGGTTCTGCACGATGGGCAGGCCGAGACCGGTTCCGCCTTCCGCCGTCTGGTGCGCCAGCGAGCCCTGGCCGAAGGCCTGCATGACGCGCGGAATTTCCTCCTTCGGGATGCCGGGGCCTGTGTCGCGCACGCTGAACGTCTGCCCGCCGTCCGGGTTTATGCCGACGGTGAGCGTGATGCGGCCGCCGCGCGGCGTGAATTTCAGCGCGTTGGACATCAGGTTGAGGCAGATCTGGCGCAGCGCACGCTCGTCGGCCCACAGCTGCGGCAGCGTGGCGCCGAAATCCTGCGCGAACTGCAGTCCCTTGTTCTCCGCCCTGAGCTTCAGCAGGCGGTAGCAGTCCTCCACGATCTCGACGAGGCGCACCGGCTCCTCGTGCAGTTCGTAGCGCCCGGCCTCGATGCGCGACAGGTCGAGGATCTCGTTGATGAGCTGCAGCAGGTGGCGGCCGCTGTCATGGATATTGCCGGCATATTCCCGGTAGGTGGGATTTTCGAGGGGTCCCAGCA
>JBFWWW010000117.1:0-12458 GCA_050245975.1 Hyphomicrobiaceae bacterium | reverse complement strand
CCAGACATCGACGCGCGCGCCCGCGATCGGCCGGCACGAGCCGCTCTCGATGACGCGCAGGTCGAGGCGCATGGGCAGGCCGGGCCGCCCCTCGGTGATGTCGCCGCGCACGAGTTGGGGATCGAAATAGTAGGGGCCCTCGACGGCCTGCGGAAAGAGCGTGCACACGCCCTGCGGCTGCAGCGCCGGCGTGGTCTCGGCGGCGGCGGGCTCTGCCGCCATGGATGCAAGGCCGGCGCCGGCCGGTCCGAGAAGAAGGCCGCGCAAGGCCTGGCGGCGGGAAACGTGCTGGGTCACCCTCGTTCCTTCGGTCTGTTTCGCCGTAGACCAACGGCCGGGCGCGTGGAACCCGTCGCCGGCGTTCCATTTGCCGCACCCCGGTCGCGGGTGCATCATTCTGCACGGGCAGGAGACAGGATTTCGCCACATGCAGGAGCGGATGGTCGAGGCGGGCGTGCTGCGCGTCGCGGTGCGCGAATGGGGGCCGGAGAGCGGATGGCCGTGCATCCTCAGCCACGGCTTTCCCTATGACGTGCACGCCTACGTCGCCGCGGCGCCGATGCTGGCGGCGGCGGGCGCGCGCGTGATCGTGCCCTATCTGCGCGGGTACGGGCCGACGCGCTTCCTGTCGGCGGCGACGCCGCGGTCGGGCGAGCAGGCCGCCCTCGGCGCCGACCTGCTGGCGCTGATGGATGCGATGAAGATCGGGCGCGCGGTGGTGGGCGGCTACGACTGGGGCGGGCGCGCGGCCTGCATCGTCTCGGCGCTGTGGCCGGAGCGCGTCACCGCGCTGGTCACGGGCAACTCCTACAACATCCAGAACATCGCGCGCTCGGGCGAGCCGGCGGCCGCCGAGCAGGAAGCGGCGATGTGGTACCAGTACTACTTCCATTCCGAGCGCGGACGGCGCGGGCTGGAGACGAACCGCGCCGGGATCGCGAAACTGCTGTGGCGGATGTGGTCGCCGGCCTGGGCGTTCGACGATGCGACGTTCGCGGCATCCGCTGCCGCGTTCGACAACCCCGACTTCGTCGACGTCGTGATCCATTCCTACCGCCATCGCTTCGGGCTCGTGGCCGGCGATCCGGCCGTCGGCGATATCGAGACGCGGCTCGCGGCGCAGCCGCCCATCGCGGTGCCGGCCATCGCCATCGACGGCGACACGACCGGCATCACGTTCGGCACCAAGCATCACGCGGCGAAGTTCACCGGACCCTACGAGTACCGCGTGTTCGCGGGCGCGGGCCACAACCTGCCGCAGGAGCGGCCGGCCGACTGGGCGACGGCAGTGCTCGACGCCCGCGCGCTGGCCGGAGCGGGCGGGTAGCACCTTTCAGACCGGAGTGGGAGCGCTTCCACGTTTGTCATCCCGGTCGAGCTTTCCCTCCTGTCATCCCCGCGGACCGTCCCCCTCCTTGTCATCCCCGCCGGAGCGCAGCGGAGAGCGGGGACCCAGAGACAACGGCACGCGCTCGCTCGTGACACTGGGTCCCGGATATTTCGCTTCGCGAAATTCCGGGATGACAGAGAGAGCGCGAAACTCCTCCTACCTTGTCATCCCCGCCGGAGCGCAGCGGAGAGCGGGGACCCAGGGGCCAAACGGCGCGCGCTCGCTCGTGACGCTGGGTCCCGGATATTTCGCTTCGCGAAATTCCGGGATGACAGAGAGAGCGCGAAACTCCTCCTACCTTGTCATCCCCGCCGGAGCACAGCGGAGAGCGGGGACCCAGAGACAACGGCACGCGCTCGCTCGTGACGCTGGGTCCCGGATATTTCGCTTCGCAAAATTCCGGGATGACAGAGGGAGCGCGAAATTCCTCCTACCCTGTCATCCCCGCCGGAGCGCGGCGGAGAGCGGGGACCCAGGGACAACGGCACGCGCTCGCTCGTGACGCTGGGTCCCGGATGGCCGCTGCGCGGCCTCCGGGATGACAGGAGAGAGCGAAACTCCTCCTACCTTGTCATCCCCGCCGGAGCGTAGCGGAGAGCGGGGACCCAGGGGCCAAACGGCACGCGCTCGCTCGTGAGCTGGGTCCCGGATATTTCGCTTCGCAAAATTCCGGGATGACAAAGGGGGAAGCGCGAAATTCCGGGATGACAAGGGAGAGCGCGGCGTCCGGGATGACAGGAGAGAGCGAAACTCCTCCCACCTGGTCATCCCCGGCCGCGGTGAGCCGGCACAAGGATGATCAGGCGGCGTCGATGGCGCGGGCCGGCGTGGCGTTCTCTTCGCGCTGACCGTGGACGGGCGGCAGGCCGAGGCCGGCGATGAGACGCTCGACCTCCGCGATCGGCAGCGGCTTGGAGAAGAGATAGCCCTGCATCTCGGTGCAGCCTTCCGAGCGCACCGCGTCGAGCTGCTCCTGCGTCTCCACGCCCTCGGCCGTCGTCTCCATGCCGAGCCCGATGCCCAGCGAGGCCACGGCGCGCACGATGTTGAGCGAGCCGGTGCCTTCCGTCACGTCCATCACGAACGAGCGGTCGATCTTGATCTTGTCGAACGGGAACGTCTTCAGGTGGCTGAGCGAGGAGAAGCCGGTGCCGAAATCGTCCATGGCGATGCGCACGCCGATGTCGCGCAGCTGGTTGAGAATGGCGACGGCGGCGTCGCTGGCGCCGAGCAGCGCGGTCTCGGTGATCTCGATCTCGAGCCGCGAGGCGGGCAGGCCCGAGGAGGCCAGAGCGCCGAGGACGACGTGGGCGAGACCGCTGCTGCGGAACTGCGCCGGCGACAGGTTGACGGCGATCTTGAGATCGCCCGGCCAGCGCGCGGCGGTGGCGCAGGCCTGGCGGATCACCCACTCGCCGAGCGGGACGATGAAGCCGATCTCCTCGGCCAGCGGAATGAACTCGGACGGCACGATCATGCCGCGCACGGGGTGGTTCCAGCGGATCAGCGCCTCGAAGCCGCTGACGCGATCGTCCTTCAGCGTGACGATGGGCTGGTAGAAGAGCTCGAACTCGCCGGCGACGAGCGCGCGCCGCATGTCGCACTCCAGCGCCCGGCGCTCGCGCATCTGCGCATCCATGCCCGACTCGAAGAAGCAGTAGCCGTTGCGGCCGCGGCCCTTGGCGCGATAGAGCGCCAGGTCGGCGTTGCGCATCAGCAGCTCGGGCGTCAGCCCGTCGTCGGGGCCGACGGCGATGCCGATGCTGGTGCCGATGACGGCGTTGTGACCGTCGATCTCGTAGGGCGCGGCAACCTCGGCGATGATGCGGTCGGCAAGGCGGGTGGCGTCGGCGGGATGCGAGATGCCCGTCTGCACGACGGCGAACTCGTCGCCGCCCATGCGCCCGACGGTGTCGGTCTCGCGCACCAGCGCGGACAGGCGCTCGGCGACCATCCGGATCAGCGTGTCGCCGGCATGATGGCCGAGCGTGTCGTTGACGTTCTTGAAGTGATCGAGATCGATGAGATGCACCGCGATCATCTCGCCGCGCTGCGCGCGCGCCAGAGCCTGCTCGAGCCGGTCGCCGAGATGGGTGCGGTTGGCGAGGCCCGTCATGGTGTCGTGCAGCGCCATGTGCACGATGCGGGCCTCCGAACGCCGCCGCTCGGTGACGTCCATGTAGGTGGTGACGAAGCCGCCGCTGGCGAGCGGCAGGCCGCGCACCTCGATCACGGTGCCGTCGGGCCGCTCGCGCTCGAACTGATGCGCGATCCGCTTGCGGGCCAGCGCCATGCGCGCGGACACCTGCTCCTCGGGATCGCCGGCGCCGTATTCGCCGCGGCGCGCATTGAAGCGGAACACCTCCTCCAGCGTCGGCATGCCGTCGGCGAAGAGCTCGTCGGGGAAATCGAGCAGCTCGCGCATGCGCGTGTTCGCGACCTTCATGCGCAGATCGCCGTCGAGGTAGGAAATGCCGCCGGGGAAGTTGTCGATGATGGCCTGCAGGATCGCCGAGCGCTCGGCAACCTCGGCCGTCAGCCGGGCGCGCTCGGTGGTGTCCTCGTGCGTGATGAGGAAGCCGCCGTTGGCCATCCGGCGCGAGGCGACCTTGATGACGCGGCCGTCGGCGAGCTCCTGGGTTTCCGACGAGATGTTGCCGAAGTTGGCGAGCAGCGTCCCGATCAGACGCTGCGGGTCGTCGGTGGCGTAGCAGCCGGCGGCGATGCGGCTGTTCAGGATCTCGCGCACCGTCGTTCCCGGCGCGCATTGCGCCGCCGAGAGACCGTACATCTCGGCGTAGAGCCTGTTGCAGACGACGAGGCGCTGGCCGGCGTCGAACATGGCAATGCCGAGCGGCATGTTCTCCATGGCCGCGTCGAGCCGGTCGTACTGCTGGCGCAGCTTCTCCTCCTGCGCCTTGAGCAGGTCGTTCTGCAGCTCGATCTGCGCGTTGAGGCGCTGGCGCTCGGTGATGTCCTCGTGCGTGACGACGCGACCGCCGTCGGCGGTCTGGCAGCGCGAGACGGAGATGATGCGGCCGTCGGCGAGCTGCTGGATGCGCGTCGAGACGGTGCCGAAATCGCCGATCCAGCTCTCGACGAAGCCGTCCTTGTCGTCGGTCTCGTAATGGCCGTTGGCGAGGCGGCAGCGGAAAATCTGCTGCGCCAGGGTGCCGGGCTTCACCTGCTCCGGCGTCAGGCCGTACATCTGGGCGTAGAGCTTGTTGCAGACGACGAGGCGGTGGTCGGCATCGAACATGGCGACGCCGTGCAGCATGTTCTCCATCGCCGCATCGAGCAGGTTGTTCTGGCGGCGCAGCTTCTCGGCGCTGGCATCGAGCAGGCGCAGCGGCGCGGCGGCGAACATGACGAAGGCGGCGGCCGCGGCGACGAGAACGGCGAAGGTGATGAACAGCGTCTCGATCAGCAGGCCGTGCAGCGAGCTGGTGGCGACGGCGGACCCGACGACGGCGCCGGCGACGACGATGGGCGCGCGGCGCGTGATCGCGGGACCCTGAATGACGCTGCGGGTGGTGGCGACGAGATCGCCGGTGTGATCATAGAGGGACTGGGCGATGGGCGCGGCCTTGGGCGAACGCACGCCGATGGCGGCCAGGGCGTGGCTTGGCAGGTAGCGCCAGTCCTTGGGATGGGCGAGGACGAACTCGGCCGCGCGCTCGGCACTGAGCTCGACCTTGAAGTCCAGCGCGTCGACGGCCTTCACGTAGCCGACGACGGCATAGCTCGCAGGAATGAGCAGCGCGATCAGGAGCGCCATTGCCTGCCCGGCGCGCCGCGCCATCCCTCCCGATGGCACGCTCGCGAACCGCTGGAATGCCTGCAACATCACAAAATCCCCCACACGATAACGTGGGGAGTGTGTGCGCGAGGCCCCTAATGGTTTCTTCCCCGCCCGAAATTTGCGGCAAATTGCAATCGTTCATGGATAACGCGGGGTAAAGAGCGCGCGCCGGCGGCAAGCCGGCGGTTACCCGCGTTACCCGGCGGCAAACGGCGCGGGGTCCGGGTCAGGCTTTCTTCACGGTTGCAGGGGGAACAGGCGGCGTCGGAGCGGTGGAACCCGACGCCCGGTTGCGGGCGGACTTGCGGCGGCGGCGCGGTTCCCCGCGGACGATGTAGCGGTAGAGATCGTCCGGCTTCACCTTCTCCTCGCTCATGGACCAGCCGCGCACGGAAATGCCGGCGGCATGGACCGTCTCGGGATCGCCCGACACCAGGGGATGCCACCATTCGAGGTCCCTCCCCTCGCCCACCAGGCGGTAGCCGCAGGTCTGCGGCAGCCACTCCAGCGTCTTGAGGCTTTCCGGGTCGATGGCGAGGCAGTCATGCACGCGCGTGTGGCGGTTGGCGTAGTCGCTGCAGCGGCACGACTCGCGATCGAGCAGCCGGCAGGCGAGCCGCGTGAGGTGCACCTCGGCCGTGTCCTCGTCCTCGAGCTTGAGAAGGCAGCAGCGGCCACAGCCGTCGCAGAGCGATTCCCACTCCTCCTTGGTCAGCTGCTCAAGTGTCTTGCGCCGCCAAAAAGGCACATCCTCGTGATCCAAAGCTCCCTCTCGCGTTACTGCCGCGCCTGATGATAGATAATCGCAGCGCCGCGGTCACGGTGATTCCGGTGTATGCGCCGGTGTGCCCGGACGATGGCCGGCGGCACGCAACAGGCGAAGCAGGACGGACGAACGTGTACGACTGGCTTTCGCGGCAGAAGGCGCACAAGCGGGTCATCGACTGGCTCGGGATCGATTCATGGATCGATTCGAGTCTCGCCGCCGCCTGGGAGACGACCAAGGAGCGTCTCGCCGCGGCCTCGACGTTCTTTGCGCGCTTCCGTCTCTACGGCTGGAAGCGGGTGCTGAACGAAGCCGCGTCCGAATGCCTCACGCTCGGCACCGGCGGCCTGATGGTGCTCTACGTACTGGCGATCCCGGCCATCATGGAGTTCGACGAATCGCGCATCACGACGGGCAAATACAGCGTCACCTTCCTCGACCGCAACGGCAACGAGATCGGCAAGCGCGGCATCCTGCACTCGGACGCCGTGCCGCTCGAGGAAATCCCGGACTATCTCATCAAGGCGACGCTGGCGACGGAAGACCGCCGCTTCTATGACCACTACGGCGTCGACGTCATCGGCACGCTGCGCGCCCTGGTCGAGAACCTGCGCGCCAACGAGGTGGTGCAGGGCGGCTCGACGCTGACCCAGCAGCTCGCCAAGAACCTGTTCCTGTCCTCCGAGCGCTCCCTGCAGCGCAAGATCAAGGAGGCGTTTCTCGCCCTGCTGCTGGAGATGCGCTACTCGAAGCGCGAGATCCTGAAGCTCTACCTCGACCGCGCCTACATGGGCGGCGGCGCGTTCGGCGTCGAGGCGGCGGCCGAGTTCTACTTCAACAAGTCGGTGCGCGACGTGACGCTGGCGGAGGCGGCCATGATGGCCGGCCTCTTCAAGGCGCCGACGAAATATGCCCCGCACATCAATCTGCCGGCCGCACGCGCGCGCGCCAACGAGGTGCTGACCAACCTCGTGGAGGCGGGCTACATGACGGCCGGCCAGGTGCTGCCCGCGCGCCTCGAGCCGGCGCGGCCGATCGAAAGCCGGCAGTCGACGACCGCGGAATGGTTCCTGGACTGGGCCTTCGAGCAGATCCCGCTGGTGGCGGAAGGGCGCGGCAGCTACGTGCTGACGGCGCGCACGACGGTCGATCTCGACCTGCAGAAGAAGGCGGAGGAGGCGCTCACCTCCACCATCCGCCAGTACGGCCGGCACCAGAACGCCAAGACCGGCGCGCTCGTGTCCATGGACCCCGACGGGGCGGTGCGCGCCATCGTCGGCGGCATGGACTACGGCGAGAGCCAGTTCAACCGCGCCACGCAGGCGCGCCGGCAGCCGGGCTCGTCGTTCAAGCTCTACGTCTATGCGACCGCGCTCGAGAACGGCTATACGCCGAACAGCATCGTGCGCGATGCCTCGCGGGCCTGCGGCAACTGGCACCCGCAGAACTATTCGGGCGGACACGGCGGCGGCGGCGCGATGCCGCTGTGGATGGCGTTCGCCAAGTCGCTCAATACGACGGCGGCCGAGCTGTCGTTCGCGGTCGGGCGCGAGAAGGTCATCGAGATGACGCAGCGGCTCGGCGTCAAGGGCGTGCGCAAGACCTGCTCGATGGCGCTCGGCGACACCGGCATCACGCCTCTCGAGCACACCGCCGCCTATGCCCACTTCGCCAACGGCGGCAAGGAGGTGCATCCCTACGCCATCAGCGAGCTCTATAACTCGAAGGGCGAGCTCATCTATTCGCACGACCGCGACGAGCCGGCGCCCAGGCAGGTCGTCACGCGCAAGGTGGTCGAGGGCATGAACTTCCTCATGGCGAAGGTCGTGACCGAGGGCACCGGCAAGAACGCCGCGCTCGACTTCACCACCGTCGTCGGCAAGACCGGCACCAGCTCGAACTACCGCGACGCCTGGTTCATGGGCTTCACCGGCGCCCTCGTGACGGGCGTGTGGATCGGCAACGACGAGTTCCGCCCGATGGCCCAGGTCACCGGCGGCTCGATCCCGGCCATCGCCTGGCGCAGCTACATGTCGGTGGCGCATGCGAGCATGAACATCCCGCAGATCCCCGGCCTGCCGCCGCATCCCGCGCAGGTGGCCGAGCTGCAGCGGCTCGCCGAGCTGAAGAAGACCGATCCCGGCCTCGCCGCGGCGCAGGCCGCGCAGGCCGACACGAAATCGCAGAGCCTGATGTCGGACAAGGCGCGCGACGTGCTGAAGCGGCTCGCCGACGCCATGCGCAAGCTGGAGCCGGCGGGGACGACCGACGACGGCGCCAAGGCCGTGCCGGGAACCGCACCGGGCCAGCAGAAGCCGCCCGCGCAACGCACCGACCGGCGCGCGGATGCGGCACAGCCGCCGCGTCCGCGGCCATAGCGGCAGAGCAGCGGAGACCGGCGTGCAGATCGCCATCGGCATCCTCGTCAATATCGCGGTGTTCCTTGCGCTGTCCGTGGGCGGCGGGCTGCTGTCGGCTGCCTACATGATCGATGCCGGCTCGTTCCTGTCGACGCGCCAGACGGGCCCGTGGCAGACCTGGGCCATCGCCGGCCGCATCGACGCCGATCCCTACACGCGCGCGCACATGATCCGCGCCGGACTGATGCCGGTGACGCCGCTGCAGGCCACCACCTGGCGCGCGACCCGCGACAGCAGCGGACGGCAGCTGCACTCGGCCTGCGAGTACCTGATCGTGACGAAGCAGTTCGATGCCGAATGGTGGGATCTTGCCGTCTTCGATTCCGCGGGGCGGCCGATCGCGAACGCCGCCGACCGCCACGCCTTCAATTCCGGCACGGTGATGCGCGAGCCGGACGGCTCGGCCATCATCACGCTGGCCCGCGATGCGCGCCCCGGCAACTGGCTGCCGACCGCGGGCGGCGGCGCGGTGACGCTGATGCTCACCATCCAGGACCCGAGCTACGGCGCGGCACTCGACAGCGGCCGCGTCAAGCCGCTGCCCGAGATCACAAGGGTCGCCTGTCCATGACGATCAACACGACCATGCCGCTCGCCGTGCGGCCGACCCGACCGTCCCGCATCCGGGAGCGCATGAAGGTCTCCGCCTGGCTTGCCAGGGTGCACTGGCAGACGATGGTGGCCGCCGTGCTGCTCGGCGGCGTGATCCATATCGCCTGCACGCTCGGCCTGGCGACGTTCGGCCGAAATCCGACCTTCGAGCGCCTGCGCGGCGAGCTGCCGGCGAACCGTGCGGTGGTGCTGCCTCCCGGCGACGCGCGCGTGGCCGCCGTGCCCTACCTCGCGCCCGACATGCAGTATGCGATGTGCCGCTACGACCTGAGCGCGGGCCCCGTGACGCTGCAGGCCTCGCTGCCCGACCCCGGTTGGTCGCTGACCGTGCACACGCCGCAGGGCGACAATTTCTATGCCATCTCGGCGGCGAAGGACAAACCGACCAGCCTGACGTTCGAGATCACGTGGACCACCGATCCGCCCGTGCGCGGCGACGGCATCGCCAGCGACGCGACGGCGACCCGCCTCAACTCGCCGACGCCGCAGGGGCTCGTGATCGTGCGCGCGCCGCTCAGAGGCCTTGCATGGAGCGGCCTGATCCAGACGGAGCTGGCGGCGACGCAATGCCAGCCGACAGCCCGACAGGCGCCGGCCCGCTAGGCGCCGAAGTAAAGCTCAGAGCTCGGGCAATTCGAGCCGGTCGCGTTTCGCGCGGCCGCGCTGGCGCCGTTTCGGCTTGGCGTCCGCCTCCGCCTCGTTCCAGCGCTCGATGCGGACGCCGGGAAAGATGATGATGTCGGCCGAGCGCGTGGCGGCGTGCGCGACGCCCTCGTCCACGGATGCCGGCACGGGTGCCGGCCGGCAACGGAATTCGATGATGCTGCTCATGGACCTTGTGTCCCCCGCCGCCCTCGCCTTGTCGCTGCGATGAAGCGGCCCCCAGATCGCGCAATGCGCACAGTGTCGACGCGATTCTCCAATTGGATCGTCCGTCCGTTAACGACACGTTAATACGTGCGCTGCGGGCGGCGGTGGTGTCCGCCGCGCCACGGTCGACTCACGGAGTTCGGGGGGCGCCGTCAGCCCGCCAGCAGCGCGTCGTCGAGGAAGTGACGGCCCTGCCGCTCCTCCACCTCGACGATCCAGATATCCGAATCGAAGTCGAGCTGGCGTGCGAGCAGCGCGTGCGCGTCGGCAGACGTGATGACCTCGGCCGTGCCCATGCGGATCCACTGCCGGTCCTCGTCGGCCGAGTCGAGGCCGGCGGGCGCCGGCCCATAGAGCGAAACGGTGCCGTCGAGCCGGTCGATCGAGATGTAGATGGCGCCGGCGTCCGGATCGCCGCGATGCACGACGACGGCAGGCGCGCCCGCGACGGCGCAGCGGCGCAGGTAGCCCTTGACCCAGAATTCCGACTTGAGACGCATTGCGCCAGCGTAGAAGCGGCGCGGTGGGCCGGCAAGCCGCCGCGTCAGCGCGCCGAGGCGGTGCGGCGCTGCGTGACCTTGGCGAGGCGCGCGACCAGCTCGCCGTTGACCGCGCCGGTCGGCACCTGGCCCTCGTCGAGCTCGAACTCGCGGATGGCGCGCTCCGTGTCCTCGCCGAGGCGACCGTTGACCCGGCCGGGGCGGTAGCCGAGCTGGGCCAGCGACGCCTGCACCGAGCGCACGACCTCCTGCGCCTCGGGCGACTGCGCCTGGCCCGCCTGGGCGCGGTCGGGCTTCGCGCCGACGGAGGCGCCGAGGATCAGGCGGCGCAGCAGCGCCTCGCTCGCCTCGCCGGTCATCGGCAGGCCCTGGTCGCGCTCGTAGGCCATGATGGCGGCGCGCGTCACGGGGCCAGGCACGCCGTCGTTCATCACGGGGCGGTAGCCGCGCTGGCCCAGCTCGCGCTGGATGGCGCGGACGGTCTCGCTGCCGGCATCGGCACCCGGAACCTCGGGCAGCGCATCGGTGCGCGCCGCGTCGGGCTTGAAGCGGGCGAAGCGGACGGATGAGGCGGGCTGGGCGGCCGCGGCGGCCTCGGGCTCGCGTGCGATGGGCTGGGTGACGGCGCGCTCGAAGGCTGCCGCCAGCGCCGCCTTCTCGGCAGCCGCGCGTTCCGCCGCCGTCGCGGCGGGGCTCGCCTGCATGAAGACCGCGTTCGAGGCGATGCCCGACGCAACCAGAAAGAAGGCGCCGAATGCGAAGCGCGCATGCTGCGGCGTCATACTCACCTCCCCACGCAACGACGGCGACCGAACCCATCGGGGCCAGGACGCGCCCCGTTCATCATTAATCGAGCCCGTCCGTAAACGAATCCTTAACCGGCGCACCGTTCGCCGGCCCGGCAGGCAAAAAAAACGGATGCGAACAATTTGATGCAATGTTTGCGCAAAGGCCGCCGGCCGCCTTTGCGATATCGCCAGACCCCTCGTGTAGAAGACGGCCAGAACACGCAGATGAAACGGACCATCGTTGTGGGGGCGAACCCGTGATGTTTCTCATCAAGACCGCATTCTGGATCGGGCTGCTGGTGCTGCTGCTGCCGACGGACGAAGGCCAGCAGGCGCGCCTCTATACGACCGCGGCACAGACCGTGGAGCGCGCCGCCACCTTCTGCGAGCGCAATCCGAACACCTGCAAGGCCGGCGCGGAGCTGTGGGCGACCTTCCTGAAGAAGGCCGAGTTCGCAGGCCGCATGGCGATCGGGCTCATCAACGACCGCAAGGCGGTGGGCGGCGATGTGAAGCCCGCGCTCAACACGCAGCCCGCCGAGCGCGGCACGCTGACGCCGGCCGACCTGTCGCCGACGTGGCGCGGCCAGCAGACGCGGACGGCGCAGCGCGCCGGCTGAAGCGTCGCCTCCGCCTGCCCCATTGCATTGCCCTGCCCATCCTTGCCAGGACCGGCGGAAGCGTCCATATCGGGGGCATGACGACGATCGAGGACATCCGTTCGGATTTCGCCCTGCTCGACGAGTGGGAGGACCGCTACCGGTACCTGATCGAGCTTGGCCGGGCGCTGGAACCGCTTCCGGAAGCCGAGCGCACCGAGGCCAACAAGGTGCGCGGCTGCGCAAGCCAGGTGTGGCTGGCGACCGCCATCGACCGCAATGGCGGCGAGCCGCGCCTCGTGCTCAGGGGCGACAGCGATGCGCATATCGTGCGCGGCCTGATCGCCATCCTGTTCGCGCTCTACCAGAACAAGACCGCGCGCGAGGCGCTGGCCGCCGATCCGCTGGCGCTGTTCGCCATGCTCGGCCTCAGGGAGCACCTGACGCCGCAGCGCTCGAACGGCTTTGCCTCCATGGTCGAGCGCATCCGCCGCGACGCCGCCGAGCTCGCGGGCTCCGGCACGGCTGCCCGCTGACGATGCGCGTCCCCGTCAGCGCCACGCGTCGATGCCGGGCCTGAAGTCGGCCGCGCCCCAGTGACGGATGCGGCTGCGCGCCGGTTGCTCCGGCGCGACAAGGCCGTAGTGGCGGGCAAGACGCGTCAATGCCAGGTCCAGGACCACCTTGCCCGCCCGCTGCGGCCAGCTCTCC
>JBFWWW010000116.1:0-12526 GCA_050245975.1 Hyphomicrobiaceae bacterium | reverse complement strand
ACCACATCATCTCCCCGGCGATCCATGGACTTGAACTGGAGCTTCACGAACGTGGGTGCGGCCGGCTTACCCAGTTCTTCCTTCCAGGCTGTCGCAGGCAGATTCACAAACGGCGCCTCGATCCGATCGAGCCAGAACCCGGGGCGAAACAGCGTGAAGCTGATCAGCAAGAGAAGAGCGGCCTCCCACAGGCGTGTCTTGATGAACAGCCACTGCTGGCTCGCGGCGACGAAAAGCATCATCGCCAACAGCGTCATCGCAAGCACAAGGAGGAAGTGAGCGACGCCTTGGACATCGATCAGCAACAGCTCGGTATTGAAGATGAAAATGAACGGCAGGAGTCCGGTCCGGATCTCGTAGCGGAACCCCTGGACGCCGGTTGCGACGGGGTCGGCGCCCGAGATGGCGGCGGCCGCGTAGGCCGCTAGCCCCACCGGCGGCGTCACGTCCGCCATAAGGCCGAAATAGAAGACGAACATGTGAACGGCCACGAGCGGAACGGCCAGATCGTTCTGAGCCGCAAGCTCGACCGCAACGGGCGCCATCAACGTTGCGACGACGACGTAGGCCGCCGTTGTCGGCATGCCCATGCCGAGAATGATGCAGATGAATGCGGTCAGCACCAGCATCGCGACAAAATTGCCACCGGACAGGAGCTCGACGACTTCCGTCATCACCAGTCCGATGCCGGTGAGCGATACGGTGCCGACGATGATGCCGGCCGTCGCCGTCGCGATACCGACGCTCGTCATGTTGCGCGAACCCGCGACAAGGCCGTCGATCAAATCGCGCCCGCCCTCCGCAAAGCGGGATGCGATATCGCTCTCACCGCGAAACACCGCGGTCAAAGCTTTTTGCGTCAGCAGAAGAATGATGAGTGTCAGCGCACCATAAAAGCCCGATAGCCCGGGAGACATCTCCTCGACCATCAGACACCAGATAAGCACCACGATCGGCACGATGTAATGGAGGCCCGTTCGCAACGTCTCCCAGAACCCCGGCACCTCCAGGAGTGCTTCCTCCGGGTTGTCGATCGGGGGATCCGGGTAACGTGACTTGACCCATACGGCCGCCACGTAGGCTGCAAAGGTCCCGGCTGCCAGAACGTAGCCTGCCGCGTCCCCGAGCAGCGTCTTGGTCCACGCAACGCCGTAGTGCACGGCTGCCGCCAGCACGGCGAAGACAAGAAAGCCGAACAGCGCATTCATCAGGGCGACAGTGAAGGTCTGCCGCCGCTTGGTGGGGATGCCTCGCATATTCGCCTTCATCGCCTCGATGTCGACGATGTAGAAAAGGGCGAGATACGTGACGAACGCCGGAATGAAGGCGTGACGGACGACGTCGGCATAGGTGATGCCGACATACTCGGCGATCAGGAACGCCGCGGCGCCCATCACCGGCGGCATGATCTGGCCGTTGACGCCTGCCGCGCACTCGATGGCGCCGGCCTTGACCGGTGAATAGCCGACCCGCTTCATCAGCGGAATCGTGAAGGTTCCCGTCGTCACGACATTGGCGATCGATGAGCCAGAGATCATGCCGGTCATGCCCGACGCCACGACGGCGGCCTTTGCCGGTCCGCCGCGATAGCGGCCGAGCAGCGAGAAGGCGAGACGGATAAGCCAGCTGCCGGCGCCGGCCTTCTCGAGCAGGTTTCCGAACAGCACGAACAGGAAGATGACGCTGGTCGAAACGCCGAGCGCAACGCCGAAAACCCCCTCGGACGTCAGCCAGAGCTGCGACATGGCGCGCGAGAGGTTGGCGCCCTTGTGACTGATGAGCCCCGGCATGTAAGGACCAAAGAAAATGTAGCAGATCATCACGATGGCAATGATCGTGATGGCCGGACCGACGGCGCGGCGCGCCGCTTCCAGTAGAACAACCAGACCAATGACCGCTGTGACAAGGTCGGCCGTGATAGGCAATCCAGGTCGCGTCCCCAGCTCCCGATAGTTGAGCAACAGATAGCCGGTCGCGACTGCCGCACCCGCGATCAACAACCAATCGTAGTAGGGGATGTACTTGCGAGACGCTGTCTTGAATGCCGGGAAGGTCGCGAACGAAAGAAAAAGCGCGAAAAGCAGGTGAATTGACCGCGCCTGCGTATCGTTGAACACGCCGAACCGAAGCATGAACGGAAGCGGAGACGCGTACCAGAGCTGAAAGAGCGCCCAGACGAGGCAAGCCGCGAAAATCAGTCGGCCGACGAAGCCGTCCGGCTTGCGAGCGCCGGTATCGGCCTCCTCCACCATCTGCTCGAGTTCTTCGCGCGTCGCCGCTCTCGGCGCGGTCTCGGCCATGGATCCCTCCCAGGCAAATTTGCTTCAAGAAATGAAAAGGCCCGCGCCGTGATCTTCGACGCGGGCCTGAATGCTGGCTATTTCACCCAGCCCTTTTCCTTATAGTACTTCAGTGCGCCCGGGTGCAGCGGCGCCGACAGGCCATCCTTCACCATCTTGGCCGGATCGAGATTGGCGAAGGCAGGATGCAGCTTCTTGAACTCGTCGAAGTTCTCGAACACAGCCTTGACCAGCGCATAGACCGTATCGTCCGGCGTCTTTGCCGTCGTGACAACCGTAGCCAGCACGCCGTAAGTCTGCGTCGGATTCGGGTTGTTGGCATACATGCCGCCCGGGATGGTCGCCGATGCGTAGTACGGCTTCTCCTTCACCAGCTTGTCGACCGCTGCTCCCGTGAGCGGAATGAGCTTCGCGCCGCAGGCCGTGGTCGGATCCTGGATGTTGGCCGACGGATGGCCCACGCCATAGAAGAAGCCGTCGATCTTGTTGTCACACAGCGCCGGGCCGTGCTCGTCGGCCTTGAGCTCTGACGCCAGCGAGAAGTCGCTGAGCTTCCAGCCCATCGCGGCCAGCAGCTCCTCCATCGAGTCGCGCGTGCCGGAACCGGGGTTGCCGACGTTGAAGCGCTTGCCCTTGAAGTCCTCGAACTTCGTCACGCCGGCTTCCTTGCGCGCCAGCACGGTGAAGGGCTCGGGATGGACCGAGAACACCGCGCGCAGGTCGGCATGGGGACCGCCGTCTTTGAACGGGCCCAGACCCTTGGTGGCATTGTACTGCACGTCCGACTGCGCGAGGCCAAAGTCCAGATCGCCGGCCTTGATCGCGTTGATGTTGAACGTCGAGCCGCCGGTGCTCTCCACCGAGCAACGGATGCCGTGAGTCTTGCGGTCCTTGTTCATCAGGCGGCATACCGCGCCGCCGACGGCATAGTAGACGCCGGTGACGCCGCCTGTGCCGATGGTGATGAACTTCTGCTGCGCCATAGCGGCCGTCGCCGATGCCGACAGCGCGACCGCTGCCAATACTCCAACTAGTCTCTTCATGGTTCTCCTGCTCCCTTCTCAAATAAACGATCACCCTACACCGGGCGGGAAACCTACGTCACGAGCGCTGCATCGATGGCTTCGCCGAGACGCTCGACAATCGTGTCCACCGTCGGCTCGTCGACAATGAACGGTGGCGCCAGAAGAACATGATCTCCGCGTCGCCCGTCCAAAGTCCCGCCGGATGGGTAAACCAGCAGACCGCGGGCCATCGCTTCCGACTTGACGCGGGCATGTGTCTTCCGCTCCGGGTCGAGCGGTTCCTTGCTTGCGCGGTCCGCCACGAGCTCGACACCCCAGAACAGGCCGCGGCCCCTGATATCGCCCACATGATGGTGGTTGCCGAACCTGTCCTTCAGTCGCCGCGACAGCAGCGCACCCTTCGATCGCACGTTCTCGATGAGGTTGTCCCGCTGCAGAATGCGCTGCACGGCCAGGCTCGCGGCACAGGCGACTGGATGGCCGAGATAGGTATGGCCGTGCTGGAACAGGCCCGAGCCGCCACGCCACGCCTCGAAAATGCGATCCGAGACCAAGACGGCACCGATGGCGGCATAGCCGCCGCCCAGTCCCTTGGCGATGGTCATCAGGTCGGGCGCGATGCCCTCCTGCTCACAGGCGTGCAGGCTGCCGGTGCGGCCGATGCCGCACATGACTTCGTCGAGGATCAGCAGGATGCCGTGGCGGTCGCAGATCTCCCAGATGCGCTTGAAGTACCCCGGCACCGGCGGCACGGCACCGATCGTCGCGCCGGCGACGGTCTCGGCGACAAAAGCGATCACGGTCTCAGGGCCAAGCCGGGCGATCTCCGCTTCCAACTCTTGCGCCAGGCGCTCGCCATAGGCTTGCGGCGTTTCATCCGCATGGCGCCCGCGATACTCGTAACACGGCGAGACGTGCGACACCTCGATGAGCAGCGGCTTGAACTGCTCGCGCCGCAGCGCATTGCCGCCGATGGCAAGCGCGCCGAGCGTGTTGCCGTGATAGCTCTGCCTGCGGGCGATGAAGTGGCGGCGCTGCGGCTGGCCGATCTCGACGAAATACTGGCGCGCCATCTTCAGAGCTGCCTCGACAGCCTCCGAGCCGCCGGACACCAGGTAGACATGCGTCAGGCCCCGGGGGGCGTGACTGACGAGCTCATCGCCGAGTTCTTCCGCCACGGCCGTGGAAAAGAAGCTCGTGTGCGCATAGTCGAGCTTGTCCATCTGCCGGCGCATGGCATCGAGAACCTCGGCATTGTTGTGCCCGAGGCACGATACGGCCGCGCCGCCGCTGGCGTCGATATACGTCTTGCCGTCGGTGTCCGTTATGGTCACCCCGCGCGCTGATGCGGCGCGTGGATAGTCGTGGTGGATCTGGCGGTGCACGAGATGAGTCATCGAGAAGCGTCCTGCGCGATTCGGGAACGGATGTAGGTCTGGCGTTGATCGAGCGCCGACTCGTTGCGGGCGATGGCATCGAGCGCGGTCTTGCCGGCACCCGCCACCAGGAGCGCCGCGACGGCTTCGGCAACGGCAAACGCCGGGGTCATGGTGTGAAAGTAGGAGGGACTCTCCGTTCCCACGGGGATCGCGACGTCAGCGAGCCGGCTGAGAGGGGAGGCGTCGCTGTCCGTCAGCGCCACGATGCGCACGCCGCGCGCGGCGGCGATCCGGGCCATTTCCAGCGTGGCCCGCGTATAGGGGCTGACACTGACGACGAACAGCGCATCCGACTTTCCGACGCCGTGAAGCACGTCGCCGCCGGCAGCCGCGGGACCATCCACCATCTGCACATTGAAGCCCGCGAGGCTGCAGACGTACCAGAACTGGAAAGCAACGGCGTAGCTCGATCGCTGACCAAGGGACAGAATGCGTTCGGCACCGAGCAGAACATCGACAGCGTCGGCAAGCGCCGCACCGACATCGACCCTGCGCTGGTCGAGAACCTGGGTCGCCATCGCCTCGAAGAGATCGACGGCGAGCGCCTGTTTGCCGCGCGAACGGTGGCGGCGGAGCATGATATCGGCACGCTCAGAGAACCCTTCGGACATCTTCCGCAGGTTTTTCACATACAAGGCGCGAATGTCGTCGTAGCCCTTGAAGCCGAGACGCTGGGCCAGGCGCGTCATCGTCACCGGCGTCACGCCAGCTTCGCGCGCCTGATGACGCATGGAATACAGCGCCACCTCCTGCGGATGACGGAGTATCCAGCGCGTCGCTGCCTGCTGCTGCGCAGGCAGGTCGTTCACGAGCGCGGAAAATTCCTGATGCAACGGACCGTCATGCATGGACCCATGCTAGGGCAGCGCCGATGTGACCGCAACAAGTGTTTCATCGTTATAGAAATGAATGTTTCGCACAGGCTGCGAACAAAGTTCTTCCACAGAGTCCGGGTAGAGACGGCACAGGCTCGTGGTCGGGGGCTCGTGGTCGGGATGGAACTCTCCCCCGATATCGCTCGTTTTCCTGCCACACCGACCAGACGATCAACGGCAGCGAAGGATAAGGCGCCCATCCGGGCGGAGTGCCAGCGTCGGGAGAAGCAATGGCTTTGCCGCTCGCATCCTATTCCACGGCGATCTCGCTCGGCACGCTCGTCGGCCTGATCGCCCTGCCGACGCTGCCCCAGCCGGCGACGCCCGCGACCAAGATGCAGTTGCAGACCACGGAGGGCGCGCCCTCCGCCAAACCGGTTCTGGTGGCCCGGCGGGTGAAGACAAAAAAGATCCCTCCCGAACCGCTCGCCGAACCCGAGCACGGAAAGGATGCGGAGGGCCCGCCTGCTGACGAGCCCAAAAAATCCGGGACGCCCGCCAAGCCGGAGCCGACGCCGGAGGCGGCCAACAGCAAACCCATTGCCCCGGCCGCGCCCCCCTCGGTCGCCACCCCGGAGCCACCGCCCGACATATGGACCGACGCCGAGATCATCGCGGGCCTGCAGGACTGCCTCCAGCGACTTGCACCAATCGCGGCGCAGATCGATATCGCCCCGCCGATGAAGAAAGGCCAGTGCGGGTCATCCGCGCCCGTCTCGCTGCGGCGCATCGGGAGCGGCGCAGGCATCGAGTTTCGCCCGGCGCCCGTCACCAACTGCCGCGTGGTCGCCGGCCTCTATCAGTGGGTCGAGAAGGTCCTGCAGCCGACCGCACGGGAGATGCTTGATTCTCCGATCGTTCGTATTGTCGGTTCATCGTCCTATTCGTGCCGGAACCGCTACGGCCACGTGAACGACAAGATCAGCGAGCACGCCTTTGCCAACGCGATCGACATCGGCGGCTTCGTGACGGCGGATGGCCGGGAGATCAGCGTTCTGCGTCACTGGGGGCCGACGCATCGCGACCAGTCGGCCGAACATGCGGGCCGCGCCAAACAGGTGGCTTCCGCCGACGGTACGAAGGGCCGTTCGACCCGGCGCGATGTCACCCCGGTCGCCGTGAAGTCAGGGCGCGCTCACGGCCCGGCGAGCGACGACGCCATGGAGATGCGCTGGCTGGCCGGCGAAGGCCCCGTGCCGGACGCCAACGTCGCTGCACCGGCCAAGACCGCCGAGGCAGAGCAGATCGAAGCGATGTTCCTGCGCCGGCTTCACAAGGGGGCGTGCGGCATCTTCGGGACGGTGCTCGGGCCCGAAGCCAACGAGGCCCACCGCAACCACTTCCATTTCGACATGGCCGCGAGGAAGCGGAACGCCTTCTGCGAATAGTGGCTCGCCCGCGCTAGCGGCCTCCGTCAGGCTCTTCGAGCTTCCGGCGCGCCTCTTCGATCTTGTCGAGAACGTCCGTCTGGACCGCCGAGGTCCCCACCGTGCGCATGCCCTCGCTCCCGGCATCGAGCTGCTGATAGATCTGGAGCTTCCAGCGCTCCAGCGTCGCCAGCTTCTCGCCGCGAGTCAGCATGGGCTCGGAGACAATGTCCAGCGGACTTGCGAAATGCCGCTCGGGATCAAGCCGGGCCGCCTCGACGTTGAGCTGGCCGATCTTTGCCATGTTCGTCCCCCTTCCCCAAAGCTCGGCCCCTACGTGATTCGTGCGGCGCCTTCGTGTCCGACACGAGCTAGGCCGGCCGCGGCGTGCCCGCGTGGGCAGCCTCCGCGGCCGCGCGGTGCGCCGCATGATCACGCGCCACGAACGTGTAGACCGCAGGGGTCACGAACAGGGTGAACATCGTACCGATCGTCATGCCGGCGGCAATGACGATGCCGATGGAGAAGCGGCTGGCCGCTCCCGCGCCGCTGGCGATCAGCAGCGGCACCATGCCCACGACCATGGCTGCAGTAGTCATCAGGATCGGCCGCAGCCGGATCGCGGCCGCCTTCTCGATCGCCTCGCGCCGCCCCAGCCCCTCGTTCTCCTGCAGGTGGTTGGCATAGTCCACCATCAGGATGCCGTGCTTGGAGATCAGGCCGATCAGCGTCACGAGGCCGACCTGGGTATAGATGTTGATGGTCGCAAGGCCGAGCGTGAGCGGGATCAGAGCGCCGAACATCGCCGTCGGCAGCGCGATCAGAATGATCAGGGGATCGCGGAAGCTCTCATACTGGGCGGCGAGCACCAGATAGATGATGATGAGCGCGAAGACGAACGTGATGACCAGCGTGCTTCCTTCCTGCACATATTGCCGGCTCTCACCCTGGAAGTCGTAGGTGAAGCCTTCCGGCAGCTTCTGCGCCGCCGTCGTCTTCAAGAAATCGATCACTTCGCCCACGGTACGCCCCGGGAAGGGCACGCCCTGCAACGTCGCGGAATTGAGCTGCTGAAAACTCGTCAGCGCGGTCGGCTGCACCGAATTGCCAACCGTTGCAAAGCTCGAGAGCGGAACGAGCGTGCCTGAGGTCGTGCGCACCTGGTAGCGGGTCAGCCAGTCCGACGTCAGCCGGAAGTCGCGCGGCACCTGCGGGATGACCTGGTAGCTGCGGCCGTAGAGATTGAAGCGGTTGACGTAGTTGCCGCCGAGCAATGTGGCCAGCGAGCCGCCGATCTCCTGCATCGTCACGCCGAGCCGGTTGGCCTTGTCGTGATCGATCCTCAGGTCGACCTGCGGCGTGTCGAACTTGAGGTCGGTATCGCTGAAGATGAAGAGGCCGCTCTTGTTGGCTTCGTCCTGGACGTCCGCGAGTACGCTGGCAAGCTGGGTGTAGTCAGCCGTCGTCGTGATGACGAACTGCACCGGCGGACCACCCGTGGAGCCCGGCAGAGACGGAAGAGCGAAGGAAACCACCTGCGCGCCCGTGATCCCCGCCACCTTCGGCTGCATGCTCTGCAGGATCTGCTTCTGCGTCCGGGTACGCTCCTCCCACGGCTTGAACAGCACGCCGGCGAACGCCTGGTGCACATTGTTGTTCATGCCGTTGATCTGGAAGACATGCTCCTTCTCGGGGATCGTGTTGAACACCTCGTAGAGGGAGTCCGTCGCCTTCTCGAGATAGTCGAGATTGGCTGTCTGCGGCGTCTTGACGAGATTGAACAGGATGCCCTGGTCTTCCTCGGGTGCGAGCTCCTTCTGCGCCGTCGCGTACATGATGCCGGTCAGAACCATGACGCCGGCGAGAATGAGGATCGTCACGGGACGATAATTGAGCGTGCGCGACAGGCGGCGCTCGTACCGCCCCCGCAGGCGATCGAACGTCCGGTCGAGGAAGCGCGCAAACCGGCCTCCGCCACCTTCGCCATGCTTCAGCAGCTTCGAGCACATCATCGGCGACAGCGTCAGCGCGATGACGCCGGAGACGACCACCGCGCCCGCCAGCGTGAAGGCGAACTCGCGGAACAGCGCGCCGGTGAGGCCGGAAACGAAACCAATGGGCGCGTAGACTGCGGCCAGCGTGATGGTCATGGATATGACCGGAACGGCGATCTCGCGGGCGCCGGCCAGAGCAGCCTCGAAGGGCTGCATCCCTTCTTCGATGTGGCGATGGATATTCTCGACAACCACGATGGCGTCATCGACCACGAGACCGATCGCGAGCACCAGCGCCAGGAGCGTCAGCAGATTGATCGAATAACCAAGCGCCAACAGCGCGAACATCACGCCGACGAGGGACAGCGGAATGGTTACGATCGGGATGAGCGTCGAGCGCAGATTGCCCAGAAACAGGAAGATGACGACGATGACGATGAGCGCCGCCTCGAAAAGCGTCTTCTCCACTTCGGAGATGGACGCATTGATGAACTTGGTGGCGTCATAGGCGATGGCCGCATCGAGGCCGGCCGGCAGCTCGCGCTGCATCTGCGGGAAGGCCTTGCGCACGGACGTGATGACCGTGAGCGGGTTGGCGCTCGGCGTCGCAAAGATGCCAATGAACACGGCCTTCAGGCCATCGAACACGGACGATGAGTCGGCACTTTCAGGACCAAGCTCGATCTTGGCGATGTCGTTGAGCCGGATCAGGGCGTCGCCGCGCGTGGCAATCACGAGCTGACCGAATGCCGCCGGGTTGTCGAGCGATGTCTGGGCGTTGATGGTCGTCTGGACGAAGTCGCCCTTCACCTGGCCGGCGGCCGTGGTGAAGTTGTTGGCAGCCAGGGCGGTGCGCACGTCGAGCGGCGTGATGCCCAGCGCGGCCATCTTGTCCGGATTGAGCCAGACGCGCATCGCGAACGTTTGACCGCCGAGAATCTGCGCATTGGCGACGCCATCGATGGTCTGAAGCTTCGGCTGGACGACACGGGTCAGATAGTCGGTGATCTGCGAGCCGGTCATCTGCTTGCTGTTGAACGACATGTACATCAGCGCCGTCGTATCGCCGGTCTGCTTGATGACGATGGGGTCCTGGCTCTCCGTCGGCAGGACGCTTTTGACCTGGTTGACCTTCGCCAGCACGTCGGCAACGGCGCGGTCGGGATTGGCGTCTAGCCGCAGATTGAGCGTCACGATGCTGACGTTCTGCTGCGACGTGGACGTCAGCGTATCGATGCCCTCGGCACTGGCGACCGCCTGCTGGATCGGCGTCGTGATGAAGCCCTTGATGAGGTCCGCGTTGGCGCCGGGATAGGTCGTCGTGATGGTAATGGTCGTGTTCGTGATCTTGGGATACTGCCGCACCGGCAGATTGAATGCCGCGCTCAACCCGAC
Source organism: Hyphomicrobiaceae bacterium (assembly GCA_050245975.1). GTDB lineage: Bacteria > Pseudomonadota > Alphaproteobacteria > Rhizobiales > Hyphomicrobiaceae > JBFWWW01. The sequence goes on along the minus strand of JBFWWW010000116.1, from coordinate 2,131 downwards.
AAGGAGAATGAGCAGGCTGACGACAGTGGCCAGCACCGGCCGGCGGATGAAGATGTCCGTGAACATGGAACGGCTCCGCTACAGCTTCGGCCGTTCTGCCGGCCTGTCGAGGGGCTGCGAGTTGTCGACGCGAACGGCAGCGCCGGGACTGAGCTTGAGCTGCCCGGTTGTCACGACCTGCTCGCCGGCCGACAGCCCTGAGAGAACGGCAACACGATCCTCGCGCACCGGACCGACCTTGACCGCGCGGCGCTCGACGACAAGCTGCGGCTCCTGCTTGTCGCCGGAGGCAGGAGCGGGGGGCTTCGCATTCGGGTCAACCTTGGCCGGCTTCACCACGTAGACGCTGTCGCCGTAGAGGCTGTACGTCACCGCGGTGCGCGGTATCGACAGAACCGGCTTCGGGCTGCCGATCAGCACCGTGACGTTGGCGAACATGCCGGGAAGCAGCTTGCGATCCTTGTTCGGCAGCAGTCCGCGCACGAGGATCGTGCGGGTGTCCTGCGCGACGCGTGCGTCGAGAACCTGGAGCTCGCCCTTGAACACTTCGCCGGGATAGGCATCGATCGTCACCTCGATCACCTGTCCGGGGCGCAGCTTGTCGATGGACTGCTCCGGCATGGGAAAATCAACCCGGATCGGATCCAGTGCCTGGAGCGTCACGAGACTCGTGCCGGGCGATACATATTGCCCCTTCTCGACCTTGCGGATGCCGAGCCGGCCGCCGAACGGCGCATAGATGGATTTCTGCGCGATCACCGCCTCGATCTTCTTCTGCGCCGCCGCCGCGGTGTCGCGCTTGGCGCGGGCCGTATCGAGATTGGCCTCGGACGTCACCTTCTTCGCGATCAGGTCCGTCTGGCGCTCGAACGCCACCTCGGCCTCGCGCAGCGTTGCTTTCGCGCTGGCCAGGTCCGCCACCTCTATGGAGGTGTCGAGATCGAGCAGCTTGGCGCCCTGGTCAAGCTCCTGGCCACTGTCGAAAAAGATGCCGGTGACGATGCCGGCAACCTGGGTCGTGATGTCCACGCCCTGCGAGGCTGTCAGACTGCCGATGGACGACAGGCGCTCGATCCAGGCGTCCTCTTTCACAGCTTCTGCCGCCACAGCGGCCGGCGGGGGCTTCATCTGCGACAGGAAGCTCTTGATCATCTGCGGCTTGAATACGAACTGAAAATAGGAGAGTCCGCCGATGAGAACCGCCAGTACGACGCCGGCAATGATCAGGCGTTTCTTCATGTGAGCTCCTGGAGCCGTCCGCGGCGCGATTTATGCCGCAATGCAGCATGTCCGCCGCCACATAATCGGCGCGTCGCGCGGGATGCAACCGGTATCTGAAAGCGCTCCTGCCATATAACCGTCAGGAGCCTGAATCGCTGATACGCCGGCCAAATTGGTCAACCGGCGGCAGGCGGGCGATAAGTCCAGATATTCCCAGCTGAATCAAGATTAATGTTGGCGATCACCGTGTGCGACACTACCCGTCCAACAACCAGGAGACCGGACATGAAGATCAGCCTGCACCACGTCAACCTCTGCTCCAACGACGTGCCGGCCATGGAAGCGTTCTATCGGGACGTCCTGCAGATGGAGCCCGAGCCGTCCGTGGGGGCCGGACGCAAGCTGGCGGAGGGCTACCCGGGCAACGTCGCGTTCATGACCGAGGGCAATACCCAGTTTCACCTGGCGGAGAAGGATTTCCAGGTCGGCTTCCGAACCGGCAACGTCATCAATCCCGTGGAGCGCGGACACATTGCCTTTCGCACAGACGACATCGAGGCGTTCAAGGCGCACCTGAAGGAGAAGGGCATCCCGTTTTCCGATTACGGCACGTTCGCAATGAACGGCTGGCACCAGATTTTCTTCCACGACCCGGAAGGCAACGTCATCGAGGTGCATCAGGTCGTCAAATAGTGCCGGGTGACGTCAGGGACGTGGGTGAGACGGGCCTGCGGCAGCCGGTTGGGCAAGACCGGGAGGTCCTGACTTCGGCCGCGCGCGCAAGCCCTCGAACAGCCCGAGGATGCCGCGCGGCATGAAAATGATGAACAGCACGAGCAGGACGCCGTAGATCGTGTTGGCGGCACCGACGAAGCTGGTGCCGAACCACACGCGCAGCCCCTCGTTGAGC
>JBFWWW010000115.1:0-12568 GCA_050245975.1 Hyphomicrobiaceae bacterium | reverse complement strand
GTCCGAGATCCGCCGCACCGAACAGCGTCTCGCCGATGCACGCGCCGGACTGCCCGAAGTGGACCTCGTTTCCCTTTACGGCGCGCTCGACCTCAAGGCGCAGGACCGCGCCATCGCGCCGGCACCACCGGGACGGCGCAAGGTCGTGCTGTCGACCGCCATTGCAGAAACGTCGCTCACCATCGAAGGCGTGCGCGTCGTCGTGGACAGCGGCCTCGCGCGCGTGCCCCGCTACGAGCCTGACGCCGGCGTCACGCGGCTCGAGACCGTGCGCGTCAGCCGGGCGGCGGCCGACCAGCGCCGCGGACGCGCCGGGCGCACGGAGCCCGGCGTCTGCTTCCGCCTCTGGGACGAGCCCGAGACCGCCAGCCTGAAGCCGTTTGCGGAACCGGAAATCCGTTCGGCCGACCTGGCCCCGCTCCTGCTCGACTGCGCCGCTTGGGGCGCCAGCGATCCAACCGCCCTTCCCTGGCTCGACAGCCCGCCTGCCGCGGCCCTGGCGGCGGCCCGCGACGAGTTGGAGCGGCTTGGCGCGCTCACGCCCGACGGCCGCCTCACCCCCGCCGGCCGGGAGCTGAACACCCTCGCGCTGCCGCCGCGGCTGGCGCACATGGTCCTCGAAGGAGGCAGGTCCAATGCCCTCCATGCCGCCGGGCTGGCGGCCGTGATCGTCGAGAAGGGGCTGGGCGGGCGCAGCGTCGACATCGATGCGCGCCATGAGGGATTCCTGCGCGACCGATCGCAGCGTGCGGCCGCGATGCGCCGCCTGGCCCAGGACTGGGCACGCTCCGCGCGTGGCGATGGCGCTGCCCGCAGCAGCGGCGCACTGCTGGCGCTGGCCTATCCCGACCGCATCGCCAAGGCGCGCGGCGCCGATGGCCAGTATCTGCTCGCCAATGGCCGCGGCGCGCGGATGGATGCCGCCGAGACGTTGGCGCGCGAACCCTTCCTGGTGGTGGCCGAGATGACCGGGGCCGCCGCCGCCACCCGCATCCTGACCGCCGCGCGGCTGGACGAGAGCGAGCTGGCTGCCGTCGCCCAGGATCGCATCGTCGAACGCGATGACATCCGCTTCGACACCGCGGCCGGTGCGCTGCGCGCGGAGCGCGTCCGCTGCCTCGACGCCATCGTTCTGTCGCGGGAGCCGCAGCCGGTCCCCAGAACGGGGGAAGCGGCCGCGCTGCTGGCGGCGGGCGCGGCCGCGGCCGGCATCGAGAGGCTGCCGTGGACCGCCGCGCAACGCCAGCTCAGGGCCCGTGTCGCCTATCTGCGCCAAGCAGACCCGGCCCTCCCGGACCTGTCGGACCCCGGCCTTGCCGCAACGGTCGGCGACTGGCTGGCGCCGCACCTCGCCGGCAAGACCCGCATCGCGGATATCCCGGCCGACACGCTGCCTGCCGCGCTGGCGGCGCTCATCCGATGGGACCTCGTGCGCCGGCTCGACCGGGAAGCTCCGACGCACTTCGAGGCGCCGACCGGCAACCGCCATCCGATCGACTACGAGGGTGCCGATGCACCGAGCGTCGCCGTGCGCGTCCAGGAGCTGTTCGGGCTGACGCAGCACCCGGTGCTGGCGCGCGGCGGGCCGCCGCTGACGCTGCACCTCCTGTCCCCGGCCCACCGGCCCCTGCAGATCACGCGCGATCTGCCGGGTTTCTGGCGCGGCTCCTGGCGCGACGTGCGCGCCGACATGCGCGGACGCTACCCGAAACATGACTGGCCGGAGGACCCCGCAGCCGCGCGGCCGACGACGCGAGCGAAGCCGCGCTCCCGATAACACCTAGACGCATCTTGAAAGCGGCCCGAGGCTGAGGAATAACACCCGCAGAGACATGTCGCGGGGCGCAGGGGTCCTCGATGCATCGGGATGAATCCGTCACGTCGTTCCGGCGCGGCCTGGCCGTCATCAACAGTTTCGGCGCCGGCCATCGTCAGCAATCCATCACCGACGTGGCGACACGGACGGGCCTGACGAGAGCCGCAGCGCGTCGCTTCCTGTTGACGCTCTGCGCGATGGGCTACGCACGCACCAACGGCAAGTACTTCGAGCTGACGCCGGCTGTCCTGGAGCTCAGCCAGTCCTTCCTGTCGGGCCTGTCGGAAATCGAGATCGTGCGCGACGTTCTGGTCGAGCTCACGCGAAGCATCGGCGAATCTGCGTCGGCCGCCATGCTGGAAGGATGCGACATCGTCTATGTCGCCCGCTCCCCGGCGCGGCACAGGATCATGACGACCGGCCTCACGGTCGGCACGCGACTGCCTGCGCACGCGACATCGATGGGGCAGGCTCTCCTGTCGACGCTGCATCCCAACAGGCTCGATGCCTACTTCAAGAGCGCCCGCCTCGATCGCTTCACCGAGCGGACGCTGACCACGCGCGGAAAGCTCAAGACCCGCCTCGAGGAAGTTCGCACGTGCGGCTACGCGCTCGTATCCGAGGAGCTGGAAATGGGTCTGCGGTCGATTGCCATTGCGATCCGGCAGCGGCCGCCGGCCGCGGGCTTCGCCATCAACATCAGTGCGCCGGCTGCGCGCGTGCCGGAAGACCGCATGCTCGCCGACTATCTGCCGCACCTGAAGCAGGCGGCCGGCAGCATCAGGCTGGCGCTCGACAACGCCTGAGGCGACTTCACGCCTCGCCGCGTCCGACGCTGACGTAGCTCAGTCCGTGCCGGCGCGCCTGCTCCGGCGTGAAGATGTTGCGCAGGTCCACCAGGACGGGACGGCGCAGCGACGCTTTCACCCGCGCGAGGTCCAGGCCGCGAAACTCGGCCCATTCGGTGATGACGACCGCGCAATCCGCACCGGCGATGCAGTCATAGGGGTCCTGTGCCAGCTCGATATCCGGCAGCACCTCGCGCGCCTGATGGGCTCCGGCGGGGTCATAGGCGCGGATCGCAGCACCGGCATCGAGCAATGCACGGATGATGCCTGTCGCCGGCGACTCCCGCATGTCGTCGGTGTCGGCCTTGAACGTCAGCCCCAGCACGCCGAGCGTCAGCCCGCGCACACTGCCCCCGCACGCCGCGATCACCTTGCGCGCCATCACGTAGCGGCGCTGGTTGTTGACGGCGGTCGCCGTCTCGATGATGCGCAGCGAGACGCCCGCCCCCTGCGCGATCTGGGCCAGCGCAAGCGTGTCCTTGGGAAAGCACGAGCCGCCGTAACCGGGGCCGGCATTGAGGAATTTCTGCCCGATACGATTGTCGAGCCCGATGCCGCGGGCGACGTCCTGCACGTCGCCGCCGACACGCTCGCACAGGTCGGCGATCTCGTTGATGAATGTGATCTTCGTGACCAGGAAGCCGTTGGCCGCGTACTTGATGATCTCGGCGGTGCGGCGGTTCGTGAGCAGCAGCGGAGCGCCCGTGTTCGTCAATGGCGCGTAGACGTCCGCCATAGCTGCACGACCGCGCTCATCCCCCGCCCCGACAACGATGCGGTCAGGATGCATGAAATCGGCGATGGCATCGCCTTCGCGCAGAAACTCCGGGTTCGACACGACGGCGAAATCGGCATCGGGGCGCGTCTCGCGCATGAGCCGCTCCACGTCGTCGCCCGTCCCCACCGGAACCGTCGACTTGACCACCACCGTGGCAAAGCCGCGAAGGGCGCCGGCAATCTCGCGCGCGGCCTGGAACACGTAGGACAGGTCGGCATGACCGTCCGACTTGCGCGGCGGAGTCCCCACGGCGATGAACACGGCCTGCGATTGCGCAACCGGCGCACCCAGATCGTCGGCAAACGCAAGGCGCCCGGCCGCGACGTTGCGGGCCACCAGATCGTCGAGCCCGGCCTCGTAGATCGGCATCCTGCCGGACCGCAGCATCGCGATCTTGGCCGGGTCCTTGTCGACGCAGATGACCTTGTGGCCGATGTCGGCAAGGCAGGCCCCCGAGACCAGGCCGACATAGCCGGCGCCGATCATTGTGATGTGCATGCGACCCTGCTCCCGGTGTTGCCATCGTCGCGGCCCCTCTATATCCCGGCCCGCCACGCCGCAGCAAATCCACTGTCCCCCAGGCCTTTACCTGTGCTGACGGCTTGGGGTGCACGCCGGCGCAAATTGGGGCAGTCTGGCCCGTGCGGCGGCGTGCTAGCATCGCCGTCCAGCCTCCAGACACGCACGAACATGCAGACCGAAACATTCGACATTGCCGGGCCGGTGCTCATCACGCCCAGGATTTTCCGGGACGAGCGGGGATTCTTCTCCGAGACGTTCAACAGGAAGGCGATGGAGGCCGCGGGGCTGCCGGTCGATTTCGTTCAGGACAACCACTCGCTGTCGGTTTCCCCCGGCGTCATCCGCGGCCTGCATTTCCAGACCGAGCCCCATGCCCAGGGCAAGCTGGTGCGCGTCACGCGGGGCGCCATTTACGATGTCGCGGTCGATATCCGCCGGGGATCGCCGACCTACGGCCGGCACGTGGCGGTCGAGCTGAGCGCCCGGAACTGGCGCCAGCTCTGGGTTCCCGCTGGTTTTGCCCACGGATTTTGCACGATCGAGCCTGACACCGAGGTCCTCTATAAGGTTACCGACTTCTATGCGCCGGACTGCGACCGCGGGCTGGCCTGGAACGACCCGGCGCTCGGCATCGCCTGGCCCGTCGCTCAGGGGACGGAAACCCTGTCCGACAAGGACAGGAGACATCCGCCGCTGTCTGAGCTACCTCCCTGTTTTCACTATGCGCCCTGAGGCGCAGTCAAGCGCGTGGCCGGCTCGCGGTGGGGCAGGCACGCCGGCCGACGGGGTCCGCTGACGAAGGAGGGGTGGGGATGCGAATCCTCGTGACTGGGGGCGCGGGGTTCATCGGGTCCGCCGTGTGCAGGCATCTCGTGCTCGATGCGGGAGCCGATGTCCTCAACATCGACAAGCTCACCTACGCGGCCAACCTGCGCTCGCTCGACGCCGTCGCGGACCGGCCGGGCTACGCCTTCCGCCAGGCCGATATCTGCGACGTCGCCGCCATGCATGCGACATTCGAGTCGTTCCATCCCGACGCGGTCGTGCACCTTGCGGCGGAGAGCCATGTCGACCGCTCCATCACCGGGTCGGCGGCCTTCGTGGCGACGAACATCAACGGCACACACGTGCTTCTGGAAGCCGCGCGGCGCTATTGGGAGAAGCTTCCGGCGGCGGCAAAGGCCGCGTTCCGCTTTCTCCATGTCTCCACTGACGAAGTGTACGGCTCGCTCGGGCCCGACGGCCTCTTCCGCGAGGACACACCCTATGATCCCAGTTCGCCCTACTCCGCCAGCAAGGCCGCGTCCGATCATCTCGTCCTCGCCTGGCACCGCACCTACGGGCTGCCGACGATCATCTCCAACTGCTCCAACAACTACGGGCCGTGCCAGTTTCCCGAAAAGCTGATCCCGCTGATGATCCTCAACGCGCGCGACGGCAAGGCCCTGCCCGTCTACGGCACGGGCGCCAACGTGCGCGACTGGCTCTACGTCGACGATCACGCCCGCGCCCTGCACCTCATCGTCACGCGCGGACGGCCCGGCGAGACCTACAACGTCGGCGGCCGCAACGAGCGCGCGAACATCGATGTCGTCCGCACCATCGCTGCGCTGATGGACAGGCACTCCCCAGCCGGTGCGCCGCATGAGCGGCTGATCTCCTTCGTGGCCGACCGTCCCGGACATGACCTGCGCTATGCCATCGACGCGTCGAAGCTCGAGCGCGAGCTCGGCTGGCGCGCGCAGGAGACATTCGACACGGGGATCGACAAGACGGTGCGCTGGTATCTCGACAATACCGCGTGGTGGCAGCCGCTGAGAGCCGGATATGCCGGCGAGCGGCTGGGCCTTCCGGCAGCCGCGGCAGCGCAGCCCGGAGAATAGCCATGCGGATCGCGGTGACCGGGACGGCAGGGCAGCTTGCCTGCTCGCTGCGCGATGCAGCCCGGTCGGGCCAGACGCTGGTGATGCTCGGCCGGCCGCAGCTCGATCTCGCCGACGCCGCAACCATTGCGCCCGCCCTCGATGCCGCCGCTCCCGACCTCGTCGTCAACGCGGCCGCCTACACGGCGGTCGACAGGGCGGAAAGCGAACCCGATGTCGCCGCCGCGGTGAACGCGATCGCGCCGGGACACATCGCCAGGTGGTGCGCGGCGCATGCAGTCCCGCTCATCCATCTGTCGACGGACTACGTCTACGACGGACGCAAGCCGTCGCCCTACATGGAGAGCGATCCGACCGGTCCCGTCAGCGCCTATGGCCGCAGCAAGCTTGCCGGCGAGCAGGCGGTGGCGGACGCCTGCCCGCGCCACATCATCGTGCGAACCGCATGGGTCCACAGCCCCTACGGCGCAAACTTCACGAAGACGATGCTGCGGCTGGCGGCGACGCGCGCCGAGCTCTGCGTCGTCGATGACCAGCAGGGCAACCCGACCTACGCGCCTCATCTGGCGGCCGCGATCCTCGGCATCGCCGAGCAGATCGGCCATGGGTCGGACGCCGCTTGGGGCGTCTATCACGCCGCCGGCTCCGGCACGACGACATGGTGCGGCTTCGCGCGCGAGATCTTCGCCGTTTCCGCGCGCGCCGGCGGCGCGGCTGCGGCCGTCAAGCCGATCACGACGGCGGAATACCCGACGCCGGCGCGGCGTCCCGCCAATTCGCGGCTCGACTGCAGCAAACTGTCCGCGGCCTTCGGGATCACGCTTCCGGACTGGCGCGAGGGCGTGGCAGAGTGCGTCGCGCGGCTTGCATCGCTCGACCGCGCAATTCGAAACCCGGGCCAGCAGACGGCGTGACGCCGAAGGAGACGACCGTGAAGGGCATCATTCTCGCCGGCGGCAAGGGGACGCGGCTCTACCCGATGACGCTCGTGACGTCGAAGCAGCTGCTGCCCGTCTACGACAAGCCGATGATCTACTACCCGATGTCGACGCTGATGCTGGCCGGCATCAACGACATCCTCATCATCTCGACGCCCGAGGACCTGCCCAATTTCCGGCGCCTGCTCGGCAGCGGATCACAGTGGGGCATCCGGCTGTCCTATGCCGAGCAGCCGCGTCCCGAGGGCCTGGCGCAAGCCTACGTCATCGGCGAGGAGTTCGTGGCCGGCGACCGCTCCGCCCTGATCCTCGGCGACAACATCTACTATGGCCACGGCCTGACGGAGGTCCTTGCCTCCGCCGCCGCGCGCGAGACCGGGGCGACGCTGTTCGCCTACGGCGTCACCGATCCGGAGCGCTACGGCGTCGTCGAGTTCGACAGCCAGGGACGGGCTGTCTCGCTCGAGGAGAAGCCCAAAGCGCCAAAATCGAACTGGGCCGTGACCGGGCTGTATTTCTACGACGGCAGGGCGTCCGGCATCGCGCGCAAGCAGAAACCCTCGGCGCGCGGCGAGCTGGAAATCACCGACCTCAATCGGACATATCTGGAGCTCGGCGCGCTGCATGTGGAAAAGCTCGGGCGCGGCTATGCCTGGCTCGACACCGGCACGCACGACTCGCTCAACGAGGCCGCCGACTTCGTGCGCGCGCTGGAAAAGCGGCAAGGCTATCGCATCTGCTGCCCCGAAGAGATTGCCTTCCGGAAAGGCTTCATCGATCGCGCGCACCTGCTGGCGCTGGCCGATACGCTCGACAAATCGGACTATGGCATTTACCTGCGGCGCATCGCCCGGGAGGACGGCTGAGGCCGGCGGCGCGCGGGTTCAGGCTCCGTCCGGAACGGCCACGACGTAGTTGAGCGGCAGGCGGCCGCCGTCGGCATAGACCGTCGTGCCGGTGACGTAACTCGATTCCTCGCTCGCCAGCCACGCGACGATGGCCGCCACCTCGGCCGGCTGGCCGTAGCGGCCGAGCGGCGTGCGCGACAGGACGCGGGCCCGAAACGCCTCGTCCTTCACGACATCCTTGATGAGCGGGGTTTCGATGGTGCCAGGCCCCACGGCGTTGACACGGATGCCCTGGGGCGCGAGCGCGACCGCCATCGCCTTGGTGAGCTGGGCGATCCCGCCCTTCGAGATGGAATAAGCGACGTGATCGGGCAGCGCGAAAACCGCGTTGACCGAGCTCATGTTGACGATGGCGCCAGCTTGCGTCGCGTTGGCCCGGCGCGGCTGCTTCACCATCTGCCGCGCCACCGCCTGCCCGAGCAGGAATGCGCCGCGCAGGTTCGTGCCCAGGACGCGGTCGAATTCCTCGACCTTCAGATCGAGAAACGGCGCATCGTCGAGCACGCCGGCATTGTTGACGAGCACGTCCACCCGCCCGAATGACTTGACCGCGGCCGCGACAACGCCGTCGACGTCGGAAACTTTGGAGACATTGCAGGACACGAAGTGCGCGCCGGAGCCCACGTCTTTCGCCGCACGCTGGCCCTCGGCCTCGTTCAAGTCGGCAAGGACGACCTTGGCACCCTCGCGTGCGAGCCTCTCGGCGCAAGCCCGCCCGATACCTTGTGCCGCACCCGTGACAATCGCGACCTGGTCCTTCAGCAGCACGGCGCGTCCTCCTCGTTGCAAGCCCCTGCTGTAGGCCGAACGGACGTGCCGTTCAAGCACATGCCGCACTGCACGCAGGCGGTGGCAAATTCTGGAACGATTCCGGTCACATCGTCGTTTGTTGACTTCGCGAGCAAACTTTCGGACTTTAGCCGTTCCCTGACCGTCGAGGACCATCATGCTGCACCCATCCCTCCGCATCCTGTTCGCCGCTCTCGTTCTCGGGGTTGCCGCCTGCGCTGGCGGCGCCGCAAATGCGCAGGAGCGCTACGCGCTGACGATTCATGACGATCGTTTCGAGCCCGCCACGCTCGAGGTGAAGGCCGGCGTCAAATTCCAGATCGAGGTGAAGAACGCGCGCAAGGTCGCCGCCGAATGGGAAAGCGAAGACATCAACCGCGAGAAGGTGATCCCCGCGGGAAAGAGCGCGGTCATCAATATCGGACCGCTGAAGGCGGGCACCTATTCGATGTTCGACGACTTCCACAAGTCGACCACCGGCAAGATCGTCGCGAAGTAAGCCCGACATGCTTGCCACTGCCATCGTTGTCTTTCGCGAAACGCTGGAAGCAGCCCTCGTGGTGAGCATCATTCTGGCGGCCACCTACGGCGTGCCGGGCCGGACGTTCTGGGTCGGGGCGGGTGTCCTGCTCGGATTCCTCGGCGCCTGCGTCGCGGCCGCCTTTGCCGGCGCGATCACGGCCGCCGCGGAGGGCATGGGCCAGGAGCTGCTCAACGCCACCATCCTGCTCCTCGCGGTCGCGATGCTGAGCTGGCACATCGTCTGGATGTCGCGCCACGGCCGCGAGATCGCGCGCGACATGAAAGCGGTCGGCAGCGCGGTCGCGGCGGGCGACCGTCCGCTCTATGCGCTGGCGATCGCGGCCGGCGTCGCCGTCCTGCGCGAAGGCTCGGAGACGGTCCTCTTCCTTTACGGGATTGCCTCCTCGGGCGAGGAAAGCATGCTCGGCATGCTGGGCGGCGGGCTGCTTGGCGGTGCGGCCGGCATCGCCGTCGGCCTGCTGCTCTACGGCGGATTGCTGACGATACCGCTGCGCCACCTCTTCTCGGTGACGAACGGGCTGATCATGCTGTTGACCGCCGGGCTGGCGGCACAGGCGGCCGGCTTTCTCGTGCAGGCCGACATGATCCCCGCCCTCGGCGGCCCCGTATGGGATACGACGCATATCCTCAGCGACAAGAGCATCGTCGGGAAAGTGCTGCACAGCCTCGTCGGCTATGAGGCGAGACCCGAGGGCGTCCAGGTGCTGGCCTATGCGGTCGTGCTCGCGGCTCTCATCGTGCTGTCGTCTCTGGTGGCAAAAAACACCGAATTGAAGCGGGCGTGACGGCACGATAGCTCCCCGCGTGGGCTTCGGCCTATGATGCGCCGAAATCGCCCGGGAGTTCCGCGTGCCGCGCCTGTCCGTTCTCGACCAGTCCATCGCCATCGCCGGGCGGCCGCATGCCGCCTCGATCCAGGAAACGCTGGCGCTCGCACAGACCTGCGAGCAGCTCGGCTATGCGCGCTACTGGCTCGCCGAGCACCACAACCATCCGACCATCGTCGGCACGGCGCCGGAGATCCTGCTCGCCGCCATCGCTGCCCGAACGACCCGCATCCGGCTCGGCAGCGCCGGCGTGATGCTGCCGCACTACTCCGCCTACAAGGTCGCCGAGCAGTTCCGCGTCCTCGACGCGCTGGCGCCCGGACGCATCGACCTCGGCGTCGGCCGGGCGCCGGGGTCGGACGGCCGCACCGCTTTCGCGCTCAACCCCCATGCCGACACCGCCGCCGAGCAGTTCCCGGCGCAGGTGCGCGACCTGATGGCCTGGGTCACCGGCAGTCCTTTGCCGGAAGGCCATCCGTTCCGCCAGGTCCGCGCCTACCCGGCGGGCGAGACGTCCCCGGACATCTGGGTGCTCGGCAGCTCGGACTACGGGGCCCAGGTGGCCGCACACTTCGGCCTGCCCTACTGCTTTGCGCACTTCATCACGGATGGCCGAGGCACAGCGGAAGCGCTCGACTTGTACCGCCGCCTCTATCAGCCCAGCGCCCGCTTTCCCGAGCCGATCGCCACTGTCTGCGTATGGGCCATCGCGGCCGACACGCCCGAGGAGGCCGACCGCCTCTTCACGTCGCGCGCCAAATGGCGCATCCAGCGCGACAAGGGCATTTTCGAGCCGATCGAGCCGCCGGAAACGGCCGCCGCTCATCCCTTTACGGATGCGGAGCGGGAGCGCATCGCCGCAATGCGCCAGACGGGATTTGCCGGAACGGCTCCCGTCGTCGGGCGCAAACTGCGCACGCTCATGGCCGATCTCGCCATCGACGAGGCGGTGATCCTCACCTGGTCGCACGATCCCCAGGCCCGCCGGCGCAGCTACGAGCTGCTCGCCGCCGAGTTCGATCTCGGTTCGGGAACCTGAACCCTGCGCACAACCTTTTGGCGCACCGCCATTTTGCCGGCCGGCGCGACTCGCCTATCGTCCCGCGCCAGTGCGCTTGCGGGCCGACGCGGGGGACGCCTATGGATTTGCTGTTTCACATCGTTTCCGCGGCTTATGCCAAGGGAACGCACCACAAGCTCGCGCTCGACGCCATCGACCAACTGCGGGGGCCCGACAGCCAGCGCTGGCAGCGCCTGTTTCTGAAACACGCGCAGCTCTATTTCGAGGGCTCCAAGGCGCCCGATGACGAGTTCAAGGACTTCAAGAACCATGTCCTGCACCCGCGCGACAACTATTGGGGCGGCGCCCCGGACAAGGCGCGGAGCTGGTACCGCAACCTGATCGAGGCGCTGGAAGCGCAGAGCTGGAGCACGGCCGTCTACTGCGCCGGCGTCCTGAGCCACTACTACACGGACCCGCTGCAGCCCTTCCATACAGGCCAGTCGGAGGCCGAAAACAACATCCACCGCGCCGCCGAGTGGAGCATCTCGAAGTCCTACGAGACGCTGCGCTCCATCGGCGAGGCCGCGCTCGGCCCCGTCACCGTCGAGCTGCCGCGCGACCCGAACTGGCTCGCCATCATGATGTGCCGCAACGCGGACAAGGCGAACGCCAGCTACGAAAACCTGATCGCGCACTACGATATCAATCGCGGCGTGGTCGATCCGCCGGCCGGCCTGGACACGATCGCCCGCCGCCTGGTCGGCGAGCTCATCGTGTACGCGTCCGCCAGCTTTGCCGCCGTGCTGGACCGCGCCTTCGAGGAGGCGCGCGTCGCCCCGCCGGACGTGGCGCTCACCGCCGACATGCTGCTCTCGACGCTCAAGGTGCCCGTCGCCTTCGTGGCGAAGCGCATGGCGGACGCGCAGGAGCGCAAGCTCGTCGAGCGCATGTACGACGAGCTCAAGGCCACAGGCCGTGTCGAGCAGAACCTGCCCGAGGACGACCGCCAGGTGCGCGACCAGCACGCCGCCGAGGTTGCGGCGCTGCGCGCCAAGCCGAGCGTCGGGAAAGTCTTCCCCTTTCGGCCGCATGAAACCATCGTCACGCGCGTCGACCTCGAGCGGCGCAACCGAGCCGCAGCGGGACCCGCCAGGGAGGCGGAGATTGTCGCGTTCACGGGCGCAAAAGGCCCGGCCACACCGCCGGCCCGAGCGGGCTCGCTCGCCGCGCGCCTGCAGGACCGGGCGCCCACCGCCGCCGTCGAGGGCGAACGCGCCGTGCCTGTCTCGGCCGGCGTCGCCCGCTACCTCGCCGCGCTGGACTCGCCGGTCGCGGAACGTACACCGGATGCCGTAACCCAGGTCGCGGCCGAGACGGCCGCGCCGGCCGTTGCTGCGGCAGCGCCACCGGCTCCCGTCGCAAGCGACTTGCCCGACACCACGACGGTCGAGGCCGAAACCGGGCCCGCTCCGATCGCCGCTGTCCGCCCGGCTCGCAAGGCGACGGCGTCCGGGCCCCGCACCTACCTGACGCTGGAGCAGGATGTCGTCGATGGCCCCTCGGTCGGGCCCAAGACTGCGGAAAAACTGAAGGCGGTCGGCATCGACACCGTGGGCGACCTGCTCAAGGCACATCCCATCGCGCTCGCCGCGCGCCTCGATACCAAGCACATCACGCCCGAGACCATCACCGACTGGCAGGACCAGGCGCGGC
>JBFWWW010000114.1:0-12712 GCA_050245975.1 Hyphomicrobiaceae bacterium | reverse complement strand
GATCTGGAGCACGGCAAGCTCTCGGACTACCTGCCCGCTGCCGGCGTCGAGCCGAAAGAGCCGGCATGGAAGGGGTTCGACATGTTCAAGGACGTCGTACCGCCGCGCCGCCGCTAGCGTTGCCGCTCGCCGCCCTGCACTATCATCCGCTCGTCACCCAGACGCCAGTTGAGCCGCAGCATGACGTTGTGGTCCTGCGGCTCGAGCCCGAACACGCCGGCCACATCCTGGTTGCCGAAACTCGTATAAGTGTACTCGGCGGCGACAGTGACATGCTGCCAGCCGGGGATGCGGAGCTCCACACCGCCACCCACCGTCAACCCTTCGAAGCCGGGGCTGGCGATCGACAGGCCGAGCGCCGAAAGATTGGAGGCGCGGTGTGTCCAGCCGGCCAGCAGGTACGGCAGCGCGCCGCCCATCGTGTGGCCAAGCCGTACGCCGACCGTCCAGGAGTCCTTGAGGGCGAACTTCATCAGGCCCGGCGACTCGTCGAAGGTGGTGTCGCCCACGGTATAGTCGACGAACGCGCCGACAACGGCCGGCCCCCACTGTGTGTCGAATCCGGCCCGTATGCCGCCGCGTGCGCCTTGCCCGGCAAGGCCATCGACGCCGCCACCGAAAAAGCCGCTCACGATCTCCGTGCTGGCGAAGCCGACCCCGCCATGCAGGCCCAAATACATTCCCGACCAAGTTTCTGCTTTCGCCGGCGGCATCAACAGCCCGATGGCGAAGGCGAAGGTGGCGACCCGCGCAGATATCCGCATGCTTTGCTTCCTGAACTGGATTGGAGAAGGGCGCACGCAACCGTCGCAACACCAAAGACTTGGCGTATCCGATTAAATGGATGTCTCTGATTCTCGTGCCTGGGACAGAGGCAAATGCTCTGTAGCAGGACAACATGCACAGAAGCTTTGCAGCATTCGGCGGTCGCTGCGAGGCGGCGGCCAGATGGTCTGACCTGGGTCAGCGCCCCGGGATGATCAGCACGTCGGCTGAAACGGGTTGCTCATAGAGGCGTTCGACGAGCGCGCCGCGGCGCGCCAGCACCGCGCCCTGGTTGATATAGCCCTTGTCCGTGATCTCGTTGGCGTCGATAGCGGGCGGCTCCGTCAGCAGCATTGCCCGACGCGGACTTTGCGAGCTTCCCGTCGCCTCGGCCGCAAGCCGCTCCAGCGCCGCAAGGATGTGCCCGCGCACGCGCGGATCGGCCAGCACTGCCGCAAGCGGCGTACCCGCCGCGTGATCCGGGCACAAAGCGCGGCACGCGGCTTCGTTCGGAAAGACCAGCAGGCCGATGTCGTCCCTGTCGTGGCCGGTGAGAACAACGTCCTGGATCAGCGGCGCGCCCGCGGCGATGACCTTGAGACGCAGCGTGCCGACATGCACCCAGGTGCCGGACGTCAGCTTGAAATCCTCCGCGATGCGACCGTCAAACTCGATGCCCTTGGCTGGGTCGTTCTCATCGAGCAGACGGCCGGCGTCGCCCATGCAGTACCAGCCGTCGGCGTCGAAGGCCTTGGCGGTCAGGTCGTCCCGCTTGTAGTAGCCGGGGGTCACGTTCGGCCCCCTGGCACGCAGCTCCAGCTTGCCTCCGACCGGCGCCAGACGCAGCTCGCAGCCCGGCAGCGGCAGGCCGATGCACGACGGACGATCGGCGTCGAAATGCACCGCCGTGACGTCGGGCGCGGTTTCGGTGGCGCCCCACCCCGAGCTGAGCAGCACGCGCCGGCCGCGCGCGGCAACCGACATCGCCTCGAGCCGGTTCCAGATCGTGACCGGCAGGGCGGCGCCGGCCGAGAACAGGAAATCGAGATCGCGGAAGAACCTTCCGCGCAACTCGGCATCCGCTTCCAGCTGGCCCACCAGCAGGTCGTAGCCGCGCGGCACATTGAAATAGGCGGTCGGGGAGACCTCCTTCAGATTGGCCACCGTGCGGTCGATGAGACCGGGCATCGGCTTGCCCTCGTCGATGGTGAGCGTGCCGCCGTGGCGCAGCACCATGTTGGTGCAGAAGTTGCCGCCGAACGTGTGGTTCCAGGGCAGCCAGTCGACAAGCACCGGCGGGCGTCGTGACAAGACGGGAAAAAGCTGCGCAAAAGCCTCCTGGTTCGAGCACATCATCCGGTGCGTGTTGATCACGCCCTTCGGCAGATCGGTCGAGCCCGACGTGAAGAGGATCTTGCCGACGCTATCGGGCCGGATGGCCGCGAACGCCCGTTCCCACGCGGTGCCGGGCGGCGTCCGATGCAGGCTCGCAAAGCTTGTCACACGCGGACCGGCCGGGTTCTGCGAGACGATGAGGCGGTCGTGCGCGATCCCGGCGGCCGCTATTGCCGGCGCGAAACGCGCCCCATCGTCGGCGTAGACCGCGCCCGGCGTGACGATCTCAAGGATGTGCCGAAGCTGGGCATAGTCCCTCGAGACGAGCGAGTAGGCGGTCGAGACCGGTACCACTGGAATGCCGGCGTGCATCCCGCCGAGCAGGATCAGGCCGGCATCGATGCCGTTCCCGGACAGCACGACGAGCGGGCGTTGCGTCGACAGATCACGCTCAATCAGTGCCTGCCCGATGGCACGGGCGGCAGCCGCCGCCTCCGCATAGGTCACGCGCCGCCAGCCGCCGGGAGCCCGTTCGGAGAAAAGCACCTGCGTCGGCGTCGCCTCGGCCCAGTGCTCCAGCCAGTCGCCGACGCAGCGCGCATAGGGGGCGAGCCGCAATGGAGACCGCAGCGTCAGGCCGCCATCCGCATGCCGCGTGCAGGACACCTGCTGCGACGCGAGGTCGATGGGAACGAGCGGCGCGCGAGACATACGGCCTCCAGACCGGCCGCCGGTTCTGTCGGCGGCCGGGGCAATCTCAACCCTTGGAGCGGCGGCTCCAGATGAAGTTCTCGTAGTAGTTGTCCGCGACGCGCAGATAGAGTTCGCTCTCGTCGAGGAATTTCTTCCAGTGCGCGTAGATCTTGGCGAATCGCGCGTTGCTCTTGCCGATCTCGTCATAGAGCGCGAACGAGGCCTCATAGGACGCGTTCATGATCTCGGGCGAGAAGAAGCGCAGTTTCGCGCCGTTGGCGGCCAGGCGGCGCAGGGCGAGCGGATTGACCACGTCGTAGCGCGCCACGGTCGTCTGGTTGATCGCCTCCGCCGCGCTGCGGACGATCGCCTTGTAGTGCGCCGGCAGGCCATTCCATGCCGGCAGATGCACGAACAGGTGGGTCATCGCGTTGGGCTCCCACCAGCCGGGCGAGTAGTAGTAGGGAGCGACCTTGACGAACCCCAGCCGTTCGTCGTCATGGGGGGCCGCCCATTCCGCAGCATCGATCGTGCCGCGCTCGAGAGCGGGATATATTTCTCCGGGCGGAATCTGCTGCGGGATCACACCCAGTTTCGCGATGACGCGCCCGGCAAGCCCGGGAATGCGCATCTTCAGGCCCTTGAGATCGTCGACGGTGTTGATCTCCTTGCGGAACCAGCCGCCCATCTGCGTCGTCGAGTTGCCCATGACGATGGCGGTGACGTTCTTGGAATTGAAGAATTCCTCGCAGAGCTCTCCGCCGCCGCCGCGCAGATACCAGGCCTGCTGCAGGCGCGTGTTGAAGCCGAACGGGAGCGTCGAGCCGAAGGCATAGGTCGGATCCTTGCCGACCGAATAGTAGCTCAGCGTATAGCCGCACTCGACGGTGCCGGCCTCGACGGCGTCGAGCACGGCCGGCCCGCCGGGCACGATCTCTCCGGCGGAAAAAGGCTGGATCTGGAACTTGCCCTCGGTCGCTTCCGCGACGCGCTTCGTGAACTCGACGCATTCGCCCCAGAGCACGTCGAACGATCTCGGCACGAAGAGCGGCATGCGCCACTTCACTTCCGGATTGCCCTGTGCCAGCGCCGGGCTGGCGATGACGGCGCCCGAGGCGAGCGCGGAGCCCGCCAGGAATTTCCGGCGGGTGGTCTTGGCTGCAGCGGTCTTGCCTGTGATCCTGTCCGTGATCTTGTCCGTGATCTTGTCCGTGATCTGGGCCATGCGTCTTCCTCCCTGAAGTTATGTCGCGGGCTTGGCGCCCGTCGTCGGTGGCATCGCTAGTGGGCCGGTTGTGCAGTCCTCTTCCCTCCGCCCGTGCGTGCCGCGGCGGGCGGCGCGGTGAGCAGGCCGATGGCGGTATCGAGATAGGTTTCGGCAGGAGCCTCCCCGCCAATGGTGTCCTTGAGCACGGAGTCGCCCATCATCACGGCGTAGGCGACGTAGGCGCGCGCCTTTGCGTCCCGCCCGGCGAACCCAAGCCGCAGGAAAAGCTGCTCGAACGAGCGCAGGCGCGTGTGATCGATCTCCCGCAGCGAGCGGAAGGTGGCATCGTCCCGCCGTGCCCAATCGCGCACGCTCATCTCGACGCGCGCACCCCTGGCGGAGGCCGCGCGCCGGGGAAGCGCGAGCAGTCCGCGCAAGCTGCGCAGCGGCGCGGCCATCGAGACGATGCGGCTCATCACATTCAGCGTGTTCTTCTTGCGCCACGCATCGAGAATGGCGTCGAGCAGGTCCTGCCTGCTGCCGAAATGCCAGTAGAAGCTTCCCTTGGTCACGCCGAGGCGGTGGCACAGCGCGGCGATGCGGACACCGCGGATGTTCTCGTCGATCAGCAGCTCGCTGGCGCCGTCGACCCAGTCCTTCGCAGCCAGTTTCGCGGCCGAGGGATCGCCCGAACTGCGGACCGCAGCCTTGCGCGTCCTGCCTGTTGCCTTGCGCGTCACGCGGCATCACTCCCAACCCGGCGCATGCGATTCCATACCATACGGTATGGAACGGAAAAGCCGCGAGGCTCGCAGGTGCAGCAATCGCCGAACAGCGGAGTCGCTTCAGATGCTGGCACGACCGCGGTCGCGTACGGCCGTGCGGCGGGCTTCGACTTCGCCTGGGACGACGGCGGCATTGTGCCGACGCGAGGTTTCCGCCTCCAGCGCCCGCGCCTCGCGATAGGGCAAGCCATATCCCTCGTCGATCAGCCGCTTCAGGCCCGCGAGCATGTCCGGGTCGATCTCCGCCATGTCACGGGCGAGCGCCTGCGCCGCGGCCAGGACCTCGCCGTGTGCCACCACGCGGTTGACGAGGCCCCAGCGCTCGGCAGTTGCCGCATCGATGAAGTTGCCCGAGAGCGAAATTTCCTTGGCCCGGTACGGCCCGATCACGCGCGACAGCTTCTGTGACAGACCCCATCCCGGCATGATCCCGACGCGTCCGTGCGTGTCGGCGAAGCGGGCGCGCTCCGAGGCGATGAGCACGTCGCAGGCCAGCGCCAGCTCGAAGCCGCCGGTCACGGCCACGCCGTTGACGGCCGCGATGACCGGCTTGGGGCAGGCCTCGATGGCGGTCACCGGATCGACCGAACGGGCCTCGATGCTGCCCAGAGCGCCCGCGTCGCGGCCCAGCTCCTTGAGATCGAGGCCGGCGCAGAAAGCCCGGTCGCCGGCACCGGTCAGCACCAGCACACGTACGATCGGGTCCCCTGCCAGCCCTGAGACGGCCTCGGCAAGCTGCCGCCGCAGCGCGACGGACAAGGCATTCATTGCCGCCGGCCGGTTCAGTATCAGCGTGGCGATGGCGCCGTCGCGGGCGATGTCGAGCTCGGCCATCCGGTCATCCTTCCTCAGCTGCCGCTGCGAATTTTGTCGGCGCAGCGCGGTCAAAGACGGCGTAGTCTAGCGGCCGCACCCAGCGCGATACAACGCAGCCTTCGGATCATTGCCCCATGACAACTTCGCCTCTTGCCGTGCCGACGCCCGCCCACATGCAGGATGACGAGCTTCGCATTTTCCGCGACTCCGTCGGCCGTTTCCTCGACACGCACGCCTCGCCCGACCGGTACCAGCAATGGCGGCGCGACGGCATCATCGCGCGCGACCTGTGGACGAAAGCCGGCGAGGCGGGCCTTCTGGGCCTGTCGACGAGCGCCGAATACGGCGGCATCGGCGGCGACTTCCGCCACGAGGTGGTGATGATGGAGGAAGTGGGGCGCCGCGGCATCGACGGCTGGGGCGCGACGCTGCACAACGCCATCGTCATGCCCTACATCGAGGCGTTCGGCACCGAGGAGCAGAAGCGGCGCTGGCTGCCCAAGCTCACCAGCGGAGACTATGTCGCCGCCATCGCCATGACCGAGCCCGGCGCGGGGTCCGACCTGCAGGGCGTGCGCACGAGCGCCATCAAGAGCGGCAACCAGTACACCATCAACGGTTCCAAGACGTTCATCACCAACGGCCAGACCGCCAACTTCATCGTCGTCGTCACCAAGACCGACCCCACCAAGGGCGCCAAGGGCACGTCCCTGATCGTCGTCGAAACAGATGGCGCAGAGGGCTTCGAGCGCGGGCGCAATCTCGACAAGGTCGGGCTCGAGGCGGCGGATACCTCCGAGCTGTTTTTCAACGACGTGCGGGTTCCCACATCAAACCTGCTGGGCACCGAGGAAGGCCGCGGGTTCTACCAATTGATGGAGAAGCTGCCGCAGGAGCGGCTCATCATCGCGGTGGAAGGCATGGCGATGATCGAGCGCGCGCTCGCCGTGACGCTCGACTACGTCAAGGAGCGCAAGGCCTTCGGGCGCCGCATCATCGACAACCAGGCTGTCCAGTTCAAGCTCAGCGAGTGCAAGACCAACGCGACGGTTGCCCGCGTGTTCGTCGATCATTGCGTCGCCCGCCATCTGCAGGGCGGGCTCGATGCGGCTACCGCGTCCATGGCGAAGTACTGGATCACCGACCTCCAGAACGCCATCATCGACGACTGTCTCCAGCTTCATGGCGGCTACGGCTACATGGACGAGTTTCCCATCGCGCAGATGTACAAGAACGCGCGCGTCGCCCGCATTTACGGTGGCGCGAACGAGATCATGAAGCTGCTGATCTCGCGTACGTTGTAGCGCCGCTGCAATCGGCGGGTGCGGAACCGGACGAGCCGTGCTAGGGCCGTCGCTCCGATTGCCAATGCCACGCTGACGCCGGATCCCGACAGGATGCTTGCTGCCACCCGCCGCTGGACCGACCGTCTCTACCAGTATCCCGTCCTGCTGCTGACGCTGACGTCGCTGTTCTGGGCCGGCAACGCGATCGCGAGCCGCCTCGCGGTCGGCCAGATCACGCCGCTGAGCATCGTCTTCCTGCGCTGGATCATGGTCATGGGCATGCTCTGGCCGCTCTACGGCGCGGACGTGCGCGCGCACTGGCCGGTGCTGCGGCCCCACATGCCGCGCATCGCATTGATGGGGTCGCTCGGCTTCACCGGCTTCAACGTCCTGTTCTACCTGTCGGCCTACTACACCAGCGCCATCAACATCGGCATCCTGCAGGGCGCCCTGCCGGTCTTCGTCATTGCCGGTGCGTTCCTGGTGCACGGGACGCGCTCGACGCCCATCCAGCTCACCGGCGTCTTCATCACCATGGTCGGCGTGATCGTCATCGCGACCGGCGGCGCGCCACTCTCGATTCTCGATATCGGCCTCAACCGCGGCGACCTCTTCATGATCATCGCCTGCGCCCTCTATGCGTTCTACACGGTGGCGCTGCGTGACCGGCCCGCCGTCCCGGGCGGCGCGTTCTTCACCGTGCTGGCGTTGGTTGCAGCGGCCTCCTCGCTGCCACTGCTGGTGATCGAGGCCATGATGACCGGCGTGAAGATGCCGACGCTCCAGGGCTGGCTTGTCGCCGTCTACGTCGCGATCTTTCCCTCCTGCCTGTCACAGCTCTTCTACATGCGCGGCGTCGACCTCATCGGTCCCGCGCGGGCGGGCGTCTTCATCAACCTGGTGCCGGCGTTCTCCGCCATCCTCGCGGTGGTGATGCTCGGCGAGCCCTTCGCCATGTTCCACGCCGTTGCGCTCGTGCTGGTCATCGGCGGCATCTGGCTCGCGCAGCGCTCGCGCCCGGCGGGCGGGAAAAAAGCCTGACCGCGTCGGGGTGGCGCGATCTGCCTCGCCGTCTATGATGGCGGCTCACGTCAGCGCAGGATTCCGATGCACATGCAGCCGGGCGCCATCACCTTCGAGGACGTCTCGGTGCGTTTCGGCACGGCGACGGCCATCGACGGCATCACGCTCGCCGTCGCGCCGAAAACATTCCTCGCCGTGGTCGGCGGCTCGGGGTCCGGAAAGACGACGCTGCTGCGCCTCGTCAACCGCCTGATCGAGCCGTCGCGCGGCCGCGTCAGCCTCGCAGGCTCGGATGTCCGCTCGCTCGATGCGGTCGCGCTGCGGCGGCGGATCGGCTACGTGTTCCAGGGCATCGGCCTCTTCCCGCATATGACGGTGGCGGAAAATATCGGCATCACGCCGCGCCTGCTCGGCTGGCCGCGCGCCGACATCGACGCCCGCGTTGCCGAGCTGCTGGCGCTCGTCCGGCTCGATCCGGCCTACGCGCCGCGCCGGCCGGCTCAGCTCTCGGGCGGCGAACGCCAGCGCGTCGGCGTCGCCCGGGCGCTTGCCGCCCGCCCCGAGATCATCCTCATGGACGAACCGTTCGCGGCCCTCGACCCCATCACGCGCGACGCGCTCGGACAGGACACCCGCCGTCTTCACGACTCGCTCGGCCTCACCACGCTGATGATCACGCACGACATGCTTGAGGCGCTGGCGCTGGCCGACCGCATCGCCATTCTCGACAGGGGGCGGCTCGTCGCCGAAGGGACGCCGGCCGAGGTGATGGCAAGCCCGCATCCCTACGTGCGCGAGCTGATGCAGATGCCGCGCCGGCTCGCCGAGCGCGTCGACAGCCTGTCGCGGGCAGGAGCGCCGACGTGAGCGACCCGCGCATCCAGGAGGCAATCGCGCGCCTGCCCGATTATTTCGGCGGCCACGTCCTCGTCAGCGGCGCCGCGCTCGCCCTCGGCCTCGTCATCAGCTTCCCGCTGGCGATCGCATCGCTGCGCCGGCCGGCGCTGCGCGGGCTGCTGCTGGCCGCAACGAGCATCGTGCAGACCATTCCGGGGCTCGCTCTGCTGGCGCTGTTCTACCCGCTGCTGCTCGGCGTCAGCGCCCTGTGCGAACGCCTGACCGGCCACGGCTTCTCGGCGCTCGGCTTCCTGCCGGCCGTGCTGGCGCTGACGCTCTACAGCATGCTGCCGGTGGTGCGGAATACCATCACGGGCCTCGGCACGGTCGATCCGGCGGCGCGCGAGGCCGCGCAAGGCGTCGGCATGACGCCGCGCCAGTCACTGTGGATGGTCGAACTGCCGCTCGCGCTGCCGGTCATCATGGCCGGCGTGCGCACCGCGGCGGTATGGGTGATCGGGACCGCAACGCTGTCGACCCCTATCGGGCAGACGAGCCTCGGCAACTACCTCTTCACCGGCTTGCAGACGCAGAACTGGATTTTCGTGCTGTTCGGGTGTGTCGCGGCCGCCGTGCTGGCGCTCGCGGCCGACCAGCTCCTCGCCCTCATCGAGCAAGGCTTCGCGCAGGGCAGCCGCAACAGGCTCGCGACCGGCGCGGCGGGTCTCGCCCTCATCGCCGGCCTTGCCCTCGTGCCCGCCGCATTACGCGCCGGCGGCACCACCTACGTCATCGGCGCCAAGCCCTTCGCCGAACAGTACATCCTCGCCGCGCTGATGGAGGACCGCCTGGCACGCGCCGGACTGAAGGCCAGCCGGCGCGAGGGACTTGGCTCGGCCGTGGTGTTCGCCGCGCTCAAGGCCGGCGAGATCGATGCCTACGTGGAGTATTCGGGGACCTTGTGGGCCAATCAGATGCAGCGCAAGGACGTGCGCCCGCGCGCTGAGGTTATCGCCGGCGTGTCGTCCTGGCTGGCGCAGAACGGCGGCGTCGGTCTGCTCGGCGGGCTGGGCTGCGAAAATGCCTATGCGCTCGCCATGCGCGAGCAGAAGGCGGAGGCGCTCGGCATCCGCTCCATCGCCGATCTTGCCGCGCACGCGCCCAGTTTGTCGATCGCCAGCGACTACGAGTTCTTCGGCCGGCCTGAATGGGCAGCGCTGCGCGACACCTATGGCTTGCGCTTCCGCGAGCAGCGAACCATGCAGCCCGAGCTCATGTACCCGGCCGCCGGCGCCGGCGATGTGGACGTCATTTCCGCTTACACCAGCGACGGACGGATCGCCCAGTACAAGCTGCGCGTTCTTTCCGACCCGCGGCAGGCGATCCCGCCCTATGACGCCATCCTGCTCGTGTCGCCGAAGCGCAAGGACGACGCCGCGTTCCTGGCGGCGCTGCGCCCGCTTGTCGATCGCATCCCGGTCGAGATGATGCGCGAGGCCAACCGGCGCGTCAGCGGCGGCGAGCAGCCGGCCGCCGCAGCGCGCTGGCTCGAGGAGCGTATCGGACGCTGAGCCTCGGCGTCAGTGGGTCCACGACCCGATGCGGCCGAAGCGGAAATTGTCCGCGTAGGACTTGCGCACCTGGCCGCGCGGCGACGGCTCGAACACCCGGAACGGGATGCCGCTGCGTTTCGCGTACTCGATCGCCTCGTCCTTGGTCTCGAAATAAAGCCGGATCTGCGAGCGCATATCCCGCGAGCTGGTCCAGCCCATCAGCGGATCGATCTCGCGCGGCACCTCGGGCGCATATTCGAGCACCCATTCCTTGGTGCGGCCCTCTCCCGACTGCATGGCGCTCTTGGCCGGCTTGTAGATGCGAGCAAGCATGACGTGACCCCGGGGCAGACACAGGTGGCCGGGGGGAACACCCCGGCAGATCCTGTCGAAATCGGAGAATTGGCCGCCAAAGTCAAGCCCGGCGGCCGCGTTCGATCAAAGGGTACTTTCTGTCGAGGTCGGCGTGGCCCGCGCTAGCGGGCCTTCGCCGCCGGCCGGTACTTGTTCTTGGGCATGAATCCCGACGGTTCGGCCTTGCGCTGATCGCGCACCCAGACCTCGCGGTTGGGATGCATGCCGCCACCGCGCGTCGCCGGCACGGCCGTATGCCGTGCGCGCTGAAGCAGGCGCGTGTCCGCCACGCCGCAGTTGGGATGGACGCCGCCGTTCGCCGCGACCGCCTTGTCCCAGGCCGCCTTGCGCGCCTTGTACACGGCAGGGTCGTTGAGAACCGTACAGCTCAGCTCGTCCTTGTTGAGGTCGACGACGATCTCGTCCCCGTCCTCGATGAGCGCGATCGGGCCGCCGAGCGCGGCTTCCGGGCCGACGTGGCCGATGACGAGACCGACCGATCCGCCCGAGAACCGCGCGTCCGTCATCAGCGCCACGACGATGTTGCGCTCGCGGCAGAGCGTGGTGATGCGCGAGGTCGGGTCGAGCATCTCCGGCATCCCCGGCGCGCCGCTCGGGCCCTCGTAGCGCACGACGACCATGTCCTTGTCCTTGAAGCGCCCGGGCGCCGTATCGAGCGCCTTGAGCAGGTCCTGCTCGCTTTCGAACACGCGCGCGTTGCCGCGATAGACGTTGTTCTCCAGCCCCGCCTCGACGCCCGCCAGCTTGAAGATGGCGGAAAAGTCGGGCGACAGGTTGCCGCCCAGCACGCGCAGGCCGCCGGTGGGCTTGTAGGGCTTCTCGACCGGATAGATCACGCGGCCGTCGGCACGCTTGGCACCCAGCCGCTCGACCTGCCGCGCCAACGTCTCGCCCGTGCATGTCATCACGTCGCCATTGAGCAGGCCGGCTTCGAGCAACTCGCGCACGATCACCTGCACCCCGCCGACCGCGTCGATGTCGACCATCGAGTACTTGCCGTAGGGACGCGCGTCGGTGAGAACGGGCACGACGTGCTGGGAGAGGTGATTGAACTCCTCCGGCGTCATGACCTCTTTCCAGAAATCGGCGAAACCGGCGGCGCGCGCGATCTCCGGCGTGTGCAAAGCCACGTTGGTCGAGCCGCCGATCGCCATGGCGACGATGACGGCGTTGCGGATGGAATCGCGCTGGACGATATCGCGCGGCTTCAGGTCCTTCTCGATCATGCCGGCGAGGAAGCCGACCAGCTCGGCCGGAAATTCCTTGAGCCGGCGCGGATCGTCGGAAGGCGCCGCCACCATGTGCAGCGGCTGCATGCCGACGACGCCGATGAACGTCTGCATCGTGTTGTAGGTGAACATGCCGCCGCAGCTGCCGATACCGGGACAGGCATGGCATGCGATGCGGTGGCGCAGCTCCGCATCGGGGCTGCCCGCGACCTGGTAGGCGCTGACGATATCGAGCGCCTCGCCCGTCTTGGGATCCTTGCCGGGGTGGATGGCGCCGTCCGACATGATGATCGCCGGCCGGTTGTGCTCCAGCAATGCGGCGAGCGCGCCGACCGGCGGCTTGTCGCAGGCGACGATGGCGATGGTGCCGGCAAGGCCCGTCGCGCTCAGGTGCTCGCACAGCGCGTCGT
The DNA here is from genome assembly GCA_050245975.1 of Hyphomicrobiaceae bacterium. Lineage (GTDB taxonomy): Bacteria > Pseudomonadota > Alphaproteobacteria > Rhizobiales > Hyphomicrobiaceae > JBFWWW01. The sequence continues at coordinate 398 of JBFWWW010000114.1, read as the reverse complement.
TCGTCACCTCGCGCCCGATCAGGGAATAGCGCATCTCGCGCGTGCCGTTGCGGATGCCGTCCGACGTCGCGATGGTGTACTCGGGCTGCACGAGGCGCAGCTTGAGCTGGCCGGGCTTCTTGCCGATGCGGGCCTTGAGATGCTCGTGCACCGCCTCGACCTTGGCCATGACGCCGAGGTAGCACTGGCTGTCGCCCTTGGTGCCGACGACGCCGACCGACGGTTCGTGAATGAGGTCCGGATCGGCGCCGAGCTCGACGGCGATACCGATGGTCTGGGCCGAGCGTCCCGGATGATTGTCGATCAGCACGTCCTTCGAATTCTTCACAGGGAGCTCCTTCCAACGGCACCTTCCGCGTGACCCGGCCGGGCGAGGCCGTCCGGCTGGTGTGCCACCG